>NZ_JBIASO010000002.1:0-486544 GCF_042890865.1 Streptomyces sp. NPDC002018 | reverse complement strand
TTCGTCGTCGGTGTCGGTGTCGGCGGGGGTGGTGAAGGCGGGGATGTCGTTGACGAACTCGGTCTCCATCCACCGGGTGTGGACGGTGAAGGGGTCGGCGGTGAAGGCGGGGTCGGTGACGACTTTGCGGTGGAAGGGGAGGGCGGTGGCCATGCCTTCGACGGTGAATTCGTCGAGGGCGCGGGCGGCTCGTTGGAGGGCTTGTTGGCGGGTGGCGCCGGTGATGACGAGTTTGGCGAGGAGGGAGTCCCAGGCGGGGCCGATGACGCTGCCGGTTTCGACGCCGGCGTCGAGGCGGACGCCGGGTCCGGTGGGCGGGGTGAAGAGGGTGACGGTGCCGGGGGCGGGGAGGAAGCCGCGGCCGGGGTCTTCGCCGTTGATGCGGAATTCGAAGGAGTGGCCGCGTACGGGGGGGTCGTCGTAGCCGAGGGGTTCGCCGTCGGCGATGCGGAACATTTCGCGGACGAGGTCGATGCCGGTGACTTCTTCGGTGACGGGGTGTTCGACCTGGAGGCGGGTGTTGACTTCGAGGAAGGAGATGGTGCCGTCGGCGGCGACGAGGAATTCGACGGTGCCGGCGCCGACGTAGCCGGCTTCCTTGAGGATGGCCTTGGACGCGGCGTAGAGCTCGGCGTTCTGGGTGTCGGTGAGGAAGGGGGCGGGGGCTTCCTCGACGAGTTTTTGGTGGCGGCGCTGGAGGGAGCAGTCGCGGGTGGAGATGACGACGACGTGGCCGTGGGTGTCGGCGAGGCACTGGGTTTCGACGTGGCGGGGTTTGTCGAGGTAGCGCTCGACGAAGCATTCGCCGCGGCCGAAGGCGGCGGTGGCTTCGCGGACGGCGGAGTCGTAGAGTTCGGGGATTTCTTCGAGGGTGCGGGCGACTTTGAGGCCGCGTCCGCCGCCGCCGAAGGCGGCTTTGATGGCGATGGGGAGGCCGTGCTGGCGGGCGAAGGTGATGACTTCGTCGGGGCCGGTGACGGGGTCGGGGGTGCCGGCGACGAGGGGGGCGCCGGCGCGTTGGGCGATGTGGCGGGCGGCGACTTTGTCGCCGAGGTCGCGGATGGCGTGGGGGGGTGGGCCGATCCAGGTGAGGCCGGCGTCGGTGACGGCCTGGGCGAATTCGGCGTTCTCGGAGAGGAAGCCGTATCCGGGGTGGACGGCGTCGGCGCCGGAGTCCTTGGCGGCCTGGAGGACTTTGGCCATGTCGAGGTAGCTGGCTGCCGGGGTGTCACCGCCCAGGGCGAATGCCTCGTCGGCCGCGCGGACGTGCAGGGCGTCCCGGTCCGGATCCGCGTAGACGGCTACGCTCTGGATTCCGGCGTCCCGGCAGGCACGGGCGACGCGGACAGCGATTTCGCCACGGTTGGCGATGAGCACCTTGCGCACGATGGCTCCCTCCTTGAAACAAGCTGAGTTTAGGGACTGCCGACACGCCCCATCGAACAGTCCCCATTCGTGAGCTTCCCCACACGGAGCGCGTTCCGAGGCTCGCTCACGTCGCGAAATCCCTTGTGACACCACGGTACGCCGCGATCCCCACTCGCACAGTAGCGTCCTGATGTGGTCCACCTCTCTGTCCGAGTACCCCTCGGCGGATCACGATTCTTTGTGGAGTCCCTACGAATGGCCGAATGAATCTTTGCCTCCGCCCGGACCCTTGTCCGCGGGTTTACCCGTTAGTAGCGTGCGCGATGTCGTTCGTACTAGCGGTAACAGCGGGGAGTGGGTGGGGGTCGTGGCGCGGAGACCGGTGGCCTGGGTGGCTGCGATCGTGTTGCTGTGCGAGGCGGTCGGCATCGTGTTCGTCAACGGGGTGCTCGCCACGGTGGTGGACAACCAGCACATGTCCCTGGGCGGCGTCGACCCGGCCGCGATGTCCACCGGCACCTGGGTGATGGGCGGGGTGTTCGGGCTCGGTCTCGTCCTGTGCGCGGCGGTTCTGGTGCGTACGGCCGTCAGGGACCGCGGCCCCGGCCGCCCCGGCCGGTTCGCCCTGATCGCCTGCGCGGTCGTGCACGCGGTGCTGGGCGCGGTCACCGTGGGGCTGGTCGGGTGGACGGCCTTCGCGTTCCTGATGGTCGTGCTGGGGATGCTCGTCCTGATCCTGCTGGCCTACGAGCCGGAGCGCGGGAGCCGGGACCCGGAGCGCGGGAGCCGGGACCGCGACGAGGACGACGAGGACGACGAGGACGACGAGGACAAGGACACGGGCACGGACCCCGCGCGGGCGGAGGACCCCGCCGCGGCGTGAGCCCGACCGCCGTGGCCGCGCGGGCGGTTCAGGCCCACAGGTCGGTGACGGACACCCCGTGCTCGGCTAGCAGTTCACGCAGCAGGGGCAGCGACAGCCCGATGACCGTGCCGTGGTCGCCGTCGATCGAGTCCACGAAGGGCGCGGAGCGGCCGTCCAGGGTGAAGGCGCCCGCCACATGCAGGGGTTCACCGGAGGCGACATACGCGGCGATCTCCGTGTCGCTCGGGGTGCCGAAACGGACGGTGGTCGAGGCGGTCCGGGAGGCGCGGCGGCCGGTCGTGGTGTCGATCAGGCAGTGGCCCGTACGGAGCACCCCCGCGCGCCCGCGCATCGACTTCCAGCGGAAGGTGGCCTCCTCGGCGTCCACGGGCTTGCCGAGCGCCTCGCCGTCGAGTTCCAGTACGGAGTCGCAGCCGATGACCAGGGCGCCCGCCGTCTCGGGGCGCGCGGCCACGGCGACGGCCTTGGCCTCGGCGAGCACGAGCGCCAGTTCGGCGGGGCTCGGCGCGGAGAGCGCGTCCTCGTCGACCCCGCTGACAATCACCTCGGGCGCGAACCCGGCCTGCCGGAGCAGTCCGAGACGGGCCGGGGAGGCGGAGGCGAGTACGAGCCGACGGCGCTGATCAGTCATGCGGGCCATGCTAGGTGCTGTCCGGCGGAGAGTGCCCCCGCCCTGGAACCGGGCGGGATCCGTCCGGCGGACCGGTGCCGGGGCCGGGGCCGAAGACGGTGACGGCCGCCGGTCACCGGAGGCCGAGCACGATCATGGCCAGCACCACCGCCAGCGCGAGCACCACGCCCGCGCGGCGCAGCATGGTCTGGGCGTCGCGCAGTTCCTGGGGCGGCTCGTTCTCGGGATCGGACCACAGCATGCAGCCGATCCTCCGGCCGCCGGGCGCCGGGCGCCTGAGTACCCGTACTCAGGCGCCCGGGACCGGGGCACCACTCGCCGCTATCCGGGCCAGTACGTCCGGGCCCAGGCCCGCGGTCCCGGGCTCGGGGTGCGGTGGCGGGCGATACGGGTGGGGGACGACCACTCGGCAGGGGGCTCGGGCGTCCGCTCCGGGGAGTTCGCCGCCGCGGCGGCGCGGGCCTGGACCACCGCCAGCGCGGCGGCCAGTTCCTCGCGGGTCGGATTGCCCCGTACGACCTTGATCATTGCGGCTCCCTAGAGGGGGATGTTCCCGTGCTTCTTCGGAGGCAGGCTTTCCCGCTTGGTCCGGAGCTGACGCAGCCCCTTCACGATATGCGCCCGGGTGTCCGAGGGCATGATCACGGCGTCGACATAGCCGCGCTCGGCCGCCGCGTACGGATTGAGCAGGGCGTCCTCGTACTCCTGGATCAGCCGGGCGCGCGCCGCCTCCTGGGCCGTCTCGTCCCCGGCCGCGGCGATCGTACGGCGGTGCAGGATGTTCACCGCGCCCTGGGCGCCCATCACCGCGATCTGCGCGGTCGGCCAGGCCACATTGAGGTCCGCGCCGAGATGCTTGGAGCCCATGACGTCGTACGCGCCGCCGAAGGCCTTGCGGGTGATCACCGTGATCAGCGGGACCGTGGCCTCCGCGTACGCGTAGATCAGCTTGGCGCCGCGCCGGATGATGCCGCCGTACTCCTGGTCCACGCCCGGCAGGAAACCCGGGACATCGACGAAGGTCAGCACCGGCACATTGAAGGCGTCGCACGTGCGGACGAACCGTGCCGCCTTCTCCGAGGCGTTGATGTCCAGACAGCCCGCGTACTGCATCGGCTGGTTGGCGACGACCCCGACCGGGAAGCCCTCGACCCGGCCGAACCCGGTGATGATGTTCGGCGCGAACAGCGCCTGGGTCTCCAGGAACTCGCCGTCGTCCAGCACATGCTCGATGGCGGTGTGCATGTCGTACGGCTGGTTCGCGGAGTCCGGGATCAGGGTGTCGAGCTCGCGGTCGTCGGCGGTCGTCTCCAGACCGGCCTGCTCGGGGAAGGCCGGCGGCTCGGAGAGGTTGTTCGACGGGAGATACGACAGGAGGGACTTGACGTACTCGATCGCGTCCTTCTCGTCCCCCGCCATGTGGTGGGCGACCCCGGAGACGGTGTTGTGGGTGCGGGCGCCGCCCAGCTCCTCGAAGCCCACGTCCTCCCCGGTCACCGTCTTGATCACATCGGGACCCGTGATGAACATGTGCGAGGTGTGGTCGACCATCACCGTGAAGTCGGTGATCGCGGGGGAGTAGACCGCGCCGCCCGCGCACGGGCCGACGATCAGGCTGATCTGCGGCACCACGCCCGAGGCGTGCACATTGCGCCGGAAGATCTCGGCGAACAGCCCGAGCGCGGCCACACCCTCCTGGATACGGGCACCGCCGCCGTCGTTGATGCCGATGATCGGACAGCCGGTCTTGAGCGCGAAGTCCATCGCCTTCACGATCTTCTCGCCGTAGACCTCGCCGAGCGAGCCGCCGAAGACCGTGAAGTCCTGCGAGTAGACACAGACCGGACGGCCGTCGACCGTGCCGTAACCGGTGACGACACCGTCCCCGTAGGGGCGGTTCTTCTCGATGCCGAAGGCCGTGGAGCGGTGCCGGGCGAACTCGTCCAGCTCGACGAACGATCCCTCGTCGAGCAGCAGGCCGATCCGCTCGCGCGCCGTCAGCTTGCCCTTGGCGTGCTGCTTCTCCACGGCGCGCGCGGAGCCCGCGTGGGTGGCCTCCTCGATACGGCGCCGGAGATCCGCGATTCTGCCCGCGGTGGTGTGGGCGGCGGTGGTGCCCGCGGACATGTCCGCGGGCGTTCCGGCGGTTCCTGCGGTGGGTCCGTGGGCGATTTCCGGCTCGGACATCGGGATGCGGCTCCCTGCGGGGTCACGGATGCGGGTGTTCCGGTGGTACTGATCAGGTGCTACTGATCCGTAGGGTATCGGCGTGCATACCGTTCGGCAGTGCGGTGTTGGCCACACCTAGGGTGGCTCGCATGAACGACTCCGACACCCCCGCGAGCCGCTGGTCCGACCTCGACCGTCCCCCGCTGAACGCGAGCGCGCTGCGCCGCGGGCTGATCCGGCCCGGCGCTCTGTGGACCGCGCTGGACGTGGTCCCCGCGACCGGGTCCACCAACACCGATCTGGCCGAACGGGCCGCCTCGGGCCTGGCCGAGGGCGCGGTGCTGGTCGCCGAGGAGCAGACGGCCGGACGGGGGCGGCTGGACCGCCGGTGGACGGCACCGGCGCGCTCCGGGCTCTTCCTCTCCGTACTGCTCAGGCCGGGGCCCGGGGTACCCGTCCGGCACTACGGCTGGCTCCCGCTGCTGACCGGCGTGGCCGTCGCGACCGGGCTGGCGCGGGCGGCGGGCGTGGACACGGCCCTCAAATGGCCCAACGACCTCCTGGTGACCGTGGCCGGGGAGGAACGCAAGGCGGGCGGGATCCTCGCCGAGCGCGCGGGGGACGGCGCGGTCGTGGTGGGCATCGGGGTGAACGTCTCACTGCGGGAGTCCGAGCTGCCCGTGCCGACGGCCGGTTCGCTGGCCCTGGCCGACGCCGTCTCCCTGGACCGGGACACCCTGCTGCGGGGAGTGCTGCGGTCACTGGAGCGGTGGTACGGACAGTGGCGGGCGGCGGACGGCGATCCGGCACTCTCCGGGATCCAGCAGGCCTACGCGGCGGGGTGCGCGACCCTGGGGCGCCCGGTCCGCGCGGAACTGCCGGGGGACCGGGAGCTGACCGGGGAAGCGGTGGCGGTCGACGGCGACGGCCGGCTGGTCGTGCGGACCGGGGACGGCGAACGGCACGCGGTGGGCGCGGGCGACATCGTGCACCTGCGGACGGCGGGATGAGCCGGGAGCGCGCCGGGATGTGCCAGGAGCGGCACGCGGCGGGGTGAGCCGGGACGTGCGCGGCGGGCGGGCCGGGCAGCGGTACGCGGCGGAGCGGGCCGGGGACCGTGCGCGACGGGGCGCATCCAAGCCGTCAGGACCTGCGGGAACAGCTCCCGCCGACGCCCCGGCGGACGTATAACTAGGCTGGTGGGTGGGACGTGAGCCAGGGCACATCTGCCGTATCGTTGAGGCCGTCCACGACAGATCGGCAGGACAGTGCGCAGGGAACGGGCAGGAGGCGGCTGGTGACCGTCGACGATTCGAGTTCCGGCGAGGACGCGCAGCGGCCGTCGGAACCGTCCGGATTCCCTACCCCGCACCATGTCGTCGACCATACGGCCGAGCCGACCGACGACCCTCTCGCCATCCGCCTCGAACAGCTCATCCTCGGGGCCGAGCGCCGCTACACCCCCTTCCAGGCGGCCCGTACCGCCGGGGTCTCGATGGAGCTGGCCTCCCGCTTCTGGCGGGCCATGGGGTTCGCCGACATCGGCCAGGCCAAGGCGCTCACCGAGGCGGACGTGCTGGCGCTGCGGCGGCTCGCGGGCCTGGTGGAGGCCGGGCTGCTCAGCGAGCCGATGGCGATCCAGGTCGCCCGGTCGACCGGGCAGACCACCGCCCGGCTGGCGGAGTGGCAGATCGACTCGTTCCTGGAGGGGCTGACCGAGCCGCCCGAGCCGGGCATGACCCGTACGGAAGTCACCTATCCGCTGGTGGAGCTGCTCCTGCCCGAGCTGGAGGAGTTCATCGTCTATGTCTGGCGGCGCCAGCTCGCCGCCGCGACCGGACGTGTCGTCCAGGCCGCCGACGACGAGGAGATGGTGGACCGGCGCCTCGCCGTGGGCTTCGCCGATCTCGTCGGGTTCACCCGGCTGACCCGCAGGCTGGAGGAGGAGGAGCTGGGCGAGCTGGTCGAGGCCTTCGAGACGACCTGCGCCGACCTCGTCGCCGCACACGGCGGCCGGCTGATCAAGACCCTGGGTGACGAGGTGCTGTTCGCGGCGGACGACGCCGGAACGGCCGCCGAGATCGCGCTGCGGCTCATAGAGACCATGGCCCACGACGACTCGATGCCGGCGCTGCGGGTGGGGATCGCGTTCGGCACGGTCACCACGCGGATGGGCGATGTTTTCGGCACGACCGTGAACCTGGCCAGCAGGCTGACCTCCATCGCGCCCAAGGACACGGTCCTGGTGGACGGCGCGTTCGCGGTGGAGCTGATCCGTACGGGCGAGGCCCCGGCCTCCGAGACGGAGGCGGCCGAGACGGCGGTACAGGCGGAGAAGGAGGGCCAGGCGCCGCCCTCGTACCACTTCGGCCTCCAGCCCATGTGGCAGCGCCCGGTGCGCGGGCTCGGCGTGGTGGAGCCCTGGCTGCTGGGACGGCGCAACACCGGGGACCGGCCCTAGGGCCTCTCGTTCCGCACCCTCCGGTCGGAACAGCCACCTGGACAGGGCCTGGCCAGGGCCTAGGATCGTCCTCCGGTGAACCATCGTTAACCGGGAGGGGTGCGGGTCATGGCCGGAACGGAAGAGACCGCGGAAGGCGTCGTGGCGGACGGGCGGCGGTTCGGGGAGTTCGTCGCCGTACGGCGGCACGGCGGCGGGCATGTCGCGGAGCTGGTCCTCGACCGGCCCAAGGCGATGAACGCCGTGTCCACGGAGATGGCGCGGTCCATCGCCGCCGCGTGCGGGGCGCTCGGCGCCGACGGGAGCGTACGGGTGACCGTACTGACCTCCACCCATGACCGGGCCTTCTGTGTCGGCGCGGACCTCAAGGAGCGCAACTCCCTCAGCGACGCCGAGCTGGTGCGCCAGCGGCCGGTCGCGCGCGCCGCCTACACCGGGGTGCTGGAGCTGCCGATGCCGGTCGTCGCGGCGGTGCACGGGTTCGCGCTCGGCGGCGGGTTCGAGCTGGCACTCGCGTGCGATCTGATCGTGGCCGACCGCACGGCGGTCGTCGCGCTGCCCGAGGTGTCGGTCGGGGTCATCCCCGGCGGCGGCGGTACGCAACTGCTGCCGCGCCGGGTCGGGGCCGCCCGCGCCGCCGAACTGGTCTTCACCGCGCGGCGCGTGGAAGCCGTGGAGGCGGAGCGGCTGGGGCTGGTGGACGTCCTGGTGGACCAGGGGTCCGACCGGGACGAGGCCCTCGCGCTCGCGGAGCGGATCGCCGCGAACTCGCCGGTCGGCCTGCGGGCCGCGAAGCGCGCGCTCCGGCTCGGCCAGGGGCTCGATCTGCGGGCCGGCCTGGAGGTCGAGGACGCCGCGTGGCGCTCGGTGGCCTTCTCCGGCGACCGCGCGGAGGGGGTCGCCGCCTTCAACGAGAAGCGCACGCCGAGCTGGCCGGGGGAGTGAGACCGAGGCAGGTACGGGAGCACGTACGGGAGCGGGATCACGGCACGTACGGGAGCACGTACGGGAGCGGGATCGCGGTGCGCGGGAGGGGGAACGGGCCCCGCGGGTGACCGCCCGGTGACCGCCTCCTCACTCCGGATGATCGATCGCCTCCGTACGGTCCTAAGCTGGGGAGATGGGAGTGGACGGGCGACTGCGCGCCATAGTGGAACTGTCTCAGGCGATGGCGGCGGCCCCTACGGCCGCCGCGTCCTGGCGGGCCGCTGCGGAAGGCGCGCGGGAGGCGCTCGGGGGGAGTTTCGCGGCGCTCTCGGTGTGGGAGCGGGACCTCGGACGGCTCAAGGTGCTCGTGAACGCGGGGGAGCGGGCCGAGGGGGAGGACGAGTTCCCCGAGGACGAGACCTATCCGGTGCACCGTTTTCCCGAGATCAGCGAATTCCTGCACGAGCGGTGGGCGGTGGGGGGCGGGCCGAAGGCCTGGGTCGAGACGGCGACGGGGTCCGGCGCGGGTGCGGACACGGGTGCGGGATCCGGTTCGCGCGGGGGCGGTGCGTCCGGCTCGGGCGCCGGGGCCGTGCCGCCCGTGCGGGCCGCCGGGGAGCCGGGTTACGGCTTCGAGCGGGCCGCGGCGCTGCGCAGACGCGGCCGCGGCTGCTGTGTCGTCGCGCCGGTCGTGCTGCACGGGCGGGCCTGGGGCGAGCTGTATGTGGCCCGGCCGCCGGGAGCGCCCGTGTTCGGCGCGGACGACGCGGACTTCGCGACCGTCGTCGCCTCGGTGGTGGCGGCGGGGATCGCCCAGACGGAGCGGCTCGAAGAGGTCCGCCGGCTCGCCTTCACGGATCCGCTGACCGGGCTCGCGAACCGGCGGGCGGTCGACGTACGGCTGGACGAGGCGCTCGACAGACACCGGGCGGACGGGGCCGTCGTCAGCCTGGTGGTCTGTGACCTCAACGGATTGAAACGGGTCAACGACACCCTTGGGCACGAGGTGGGTGACCGCCTGCTGGAACGCTTCGGCACGGTGCTGTCCGTCTGCGGCGCGCGACTTCCCGGGGCGCTGGTGGCGCGGCTGGGCGGCGACGAGTTCTGTCTGCTGGCGGTCGGCCCCACGCCGGACGAGGTGATCGCGGTGGCGGACGACGTGTGCCTGCGGGCGGGCGAACTGCATCTGGGGGAGGGCGTGGCGTGCGGGATCGCCTCGACGGGCGACCCGATCGGGGAGGTGCGCTCGGCGCGACGGCTGTTCCGGCTGGCGGACGCGGCGCAGTACCGGGCGAAGGGCGCGCGGTCGCGGCGGCCGGTGGTGGCGGGACGGGACGGGACGGTGGTGGCGCTGGCGGACGCGCCGCCGAGAGCTAGTGACAGGCGCCGCTTCCGCGACGCCCGCCCGCCGGGAGCGCCGGGGTCCCCGGGAGCGCCGGGGTCGCCTGGCGCGTCGAAGGCGCCCGGGGCGGGCTGAGCGGCGCGCGCCGCCGTCCGGCGCGCGGTCCGCGCGTGCTGCCGTGCCGTGCCGGTTTCCGCGCGAAGGGCTCTGCGCGAAGGCCTCTGCGCGAAGGCCTCCACGCGCCGGCATCGTGCGCGCCGGCATTCCCGCGCCGAGCCCGGTGCGTGCCGGGTCCCGTCCCGCTGTGTGCCGCTGTGTGCCGCTGTGTGCAGCGCGGTCGTCCGTGCGCGCGGCGGAGGACAGCCGGCGGGCCCCGGGCAGACATGACCGGGCCCCGCGGAAGGATCCGCGGGGCCCGGTCGTGGGGACGGGGGTGTTACTGCTTGAAGGCGTCCTTGATCTTTTCCTTCGCCTGGCGCAGGTCGCCCTTGCTCTCGTCCGTCCGGCCCTCGGCGGTCATGCTCTCGTTGCCCACCGTGCGGCCGGTCGTCTTCTTGACCTTGCCCTTGGCCTGCTCGATCTTCGCCTGGGTCTTCTCATCAGCGGCCACAGCGATTCACACCCTGCCGTACTAGAGATCAGTGTCATTCACTCGCCTGGCCCGGATCCGGCGGCGTAAACCGGTCCGCTCCGAATCGCCGTCCCGCCGGGCGCGTGTGAATATGACGTAAGCCCGCAGGGTGTGGACCCGGCACCGCCGGGCACACGGTGGCCCGGAGGTTGATAACTATGGTTCCCCTGCTACTCGTTCTTCTGCTCGCTCTGATCCTCTTCGGCGCCGGTTTCGCGCTGAAGATCCTGTGGTGGATCGCCATCGTCGTACTGGTGCTGTGGCTGCTCGGCTTCATCATCCGTCCCGCCGCCAGTGGCGGGAAGCGCGGCCGGTGGTATCGCTGGTAGCCCGAACAGCGCACACGAACAACGCACACGCGGGCGGGCCCGGACAGACTCTGTCCGGGCCCGCCCGCGTTCCCCCACCGGGACGTGACACGCTGGGATTCAATCCGTAGGCTCCTGAATATGGATATGCACACTGTGGTGGTGGGGACGTCCGGGACGACCGCCGAGGACGTGATCGCCGTGGCCCGCGGGTCGGCCCGGGTCGAGCTGTCCGAGGAGGCCCTCGGCGCTCTGGCCGCCGCCCGGGAGGTGGTGGACGCGCTGGCCGCCAAGCCCGAGCCCGTGTACGGCGTGTCCACCGGGTTCGGCGCCCTCGCCACCCGGCACATCGGCCCCGATCTGCGCACCCGGCTCCAGCGCAACATCGTGCGGTCGCACGCCGCAGGGATGGGACCCGCCGTCGAGCGGGAGGTCGTACGGGCGCTGATGTTCCTGCGGCTCAAGACCGTGGCGTCGGGCCGTACCGGCGTGCGGCCGGAGGTCGCGCGGACCATGGCCGAGGTGCTGAACGCCGGGATCACCCCCGTCGTACATGAGTTCGGCTCGCTCGGCTGCTCGGGCGATCTCGCGCCGCTCTCCCACTGTGCGCTCACCCTCATGGGCGAGGGGGACGCCGAGGGCGCCGACGGGGTGGTGCGCCCGGCCGGCGAACTGCTCGCCGCGCACGGCATCGCGCCGGTCGAGCTGCGCGAGAAGGAGGGCCTCGCCCTGCTCAACGGCACGGACGGCATGCTCGGCATGCTGGTGATGGCGATCGCCGATCTGAAGCGGCTCTACCGCTCCGCCGACATCACCGCGGCCCTGAGCCTGGAGGCCCTGCTCGGCACCGCGAAGGTCCTCGCCCCCGAACTGCACGCCATCCGTCCGCACCCCGGCCAGGGGGTCAGCGCCGCCAATATGCTGCGGGTGCTCGCCGGATCCGGACTCACCGGGCACTTCCAGGAGGACGCGGCCCCCCGCGTCCAGGACGCCTACTCCGTGCGCTGCGCCCCCCAGGTCGCCGGCGCCGGGCGGGACACGCTGGAGTACGCGGGCGTCGTCGCCGGCCGAGAGCTGGCCGCCGCCGTCGACAATCCCGTGGTGCTGCCCGACGGCCGGGTGGAGTCCAACGGCAACTTCCACGGCGCGCCCGTCGCGTATGTGCTGGACTTCCTGGCGATCGCCGCCGCCGACCTCGGCTCCATCGCCGAACGCCGCACGGACCGGCTGCTCGACAAGAACCGTTCGCACGGGCTGCCCGCCTTCCTCGCCGACGACCCCGGGGTCGACTCGGGCCTGATGATCGCCCAGTACACCCAGGCGGCCCTGGTCAGCGAGATGAAGCGGCTGGCGGTCCCGGCCTCGGTCGACTCGATCCCGTCCTCCGCGATGCAGGAGGACCATGTCTCGATGGGCTGGTCGGCCGCGCGCAAGCTCCGTACCGCCGTGGACCATCTCACCCGGATCATCGCCATCGAGATGTACGCCGCCACCCGCGCGATCGAACTGAGGGACGGTCTGACGCCCGCCCCCGCGTCCCGGGCCGCCATCGACGCCCTGCGCGCCGCCGGGGTCCAGGGCGCGGGACCCGACCGTTTCCTCGCCCCCGATCTCGCGGCGGCCGACGCCTTCGTCCGCGAGGGCGGGCTGGTCGCGGCCGTGGAGCCGGTGACCGGGCCGCTGGCCTGAGCCGTACGGCGGAGGGGGCCGCCCGGTGTCCGGACGGCCCCCTCCGATCCTGTCCCCGATCCTGTCCGGGATCAGAACGCGCGGGCGTCTCTCCGTACCGAGTACGCGACGAATCCCGCACCGATCATCAGAAAAGCGGTCCCGCCGAACAGATACGGCGTGGTGTCCACACCGGTCCCCGTGTCGGCGAGGGCGAGATGCCGTGGACGGTCCGAGGCGTCGGAGTCCCCGGCGGACAGACGCTGGGCGGTCGCCGCTGACACCTGGGCCGGTTCGCCCCGCTCATCCGTGGCGTTCGCGGACGGAACGAACCACAGGGCACAGAGCAGGGTCCCGGCGGCGGTGGCTGTCAGCAGTGGTCGGCGTACGACGGACACTGAATCGATCCCCCTTGTGGCAACGCCGAATTGGCTGGGTGCGCCGATGCTAGTGAAAGCAGCGGGTCGCGGGAAAGTCGCGGGGGGTCCGAGCCCTACGCTCCGACATATGACCACTACAGAAACATCACGGTATGTACGGCTTCGGGTGGAATTGGTGCTGGAGGTCGACGACCCCGAGAAGCTGAGCGCCACCGCCCTCGCCCGTATCGGCGCCGACGAGTTCATGCCGGACGACGAGCGTGCCCACGCCCAGACGGCGGTGGGGGAGGACGAGGCCGAGGCCATCGCGTATCTCGTGGAACCGTTCGACCTGGTCAGAGCGGTCCCCGGGGTCCAGCTCACCCAGGCCTCCTGGACCAGCGAGCAGATCGACTACGACCCCGACTCCGCGGAGTGGGACCTCGACGACGAGGACCGGGACGAGCCCGAGGAGGAGGCCGAGACCCGGCGGGGCGTCCGGGCTGGTCGGGCCTGACGCACGAGCGTGTCACTCTGGTAAGCCCCGGTCCGCGTCAGCCGACGGGCCGGGGCTCGCCCATGCCGGACGGCGAGTGGCGTTCACCACATCTCGGTTGAAGTGGAACCGGGCGAACCGGTACAGCAGTTCTTAAGGGTTACCGGCAGGGTAAGCGGCGATGATGGAGAAGCGTGTGTTGACGGACAGCAAGCGGCGCAAGGGCCTCATGGCCGCGTCCGCGGTGCTCGGCGGTGTACTGGTGCTCGCGGCCTGTAGTGGAGGCGCGGACGACGCGTCGGCCGGCGGCACGAAGTCTCCCTCGTCACAGGCTCAGGTGGACGAGGCGGCGGCCAAGGACACCTCCGAGGCCCAGATAGCCATCTCACCCAAGAACGGCGCCACGAACGTCGGCATCAACAACGACGCCAAGGTCACGGTCGCCAAGGGCACCCTCACCGAGGTCACGATGACCACGGCGGACGGCACCGATGTACCGGGCTCGCTCTCGGCCGACTCCACGAGCTGGCGGCCCGACGGCCAGCTCGAACGTTCGACCACGTACAAGATCGCCGCGTCGGCGAAGGACAGCAAGGGCCGCGCGGCCCACGAGAACTCCTCCTTCACGACGCTCTCGCCCGCCAACAGCTTCATCGGGAACTTCACCCCCGAGGACGGCTCCACGGTCGGCGTCGGCATGCCCGTCTCGATCAACTTCGACAAGGCGATCACCAACCAGCAGGCCGTGCAGGAAGGCATCACGGTCACCTCCAGCAGCGGCCAGGAGGTCGTCGGGCACTGGTTCAGCTCCCAGCGCCTCGACTTCCGCCCCGAGGAGTACTGGCAGGGCAACTCGACCGTCACCCTCAAGCTGGACCTGGACGGTGTCGAGGGCGCCACCGGCGTCTTCGGCGTCCAGCAGAAGACGGTCACGTTCACGATCGGCCGCAACCAGGTCAGCACCGTCGACGCCGAGAAGAAGACGATGACGGTCACGCGGGACGGCCGGACGGTCAAGACGATCCCGATCTCCTCCGGCTCCCCGGAGAACCCGACGTACAACGGCCAGATGGTGATCTCCGAGAAGTTCAAGGAGACCCGGATGAACGGCGCGACGGTCGGCTTCACGGACGACGACGGCAAGGGCGAGTACGACATCAAGGACGTCCCGCACGCCATGCGGCTGTCCACGTCCGGCACCTTCATCCACGGCAACTACTGGGGCGCGAAGTCCATCTTCGGCACCGCCAACACCAGCCACGGCTGTGTCGGTCTGGCGGACGTGAAGGGCGCGGGCGACCCCAACCAGCCGGCGGCGTGGTTCTACAACAACTCGCTCATCGGCGATGTGGTCATCGTGAAGAACTCCCCGGACAAGACCATCAAGCCCGACAACGGCCTCAACGGCTGGAACCTCAACTGGTCCGAATGGCAGGCCGGTTCGGCGGTCTGATCCGCTCCGTCCCGGCCGGCCCCCGGCCGGCCGGGCCCGGTCCCTCCTCGTACGCCCCACGGCGGCGGCACCCTCCCGGTGCCGCCGCCGTGCGCGTTCTCATCCGGCTCTCACCCGGGCCTCAACACTTCATCACGCGCACTGCCTAGCTTCACGTCCATGTTCTTCACGTATCTCAGGCGCGAGCTGCGCCGTCGCAGGAAGGCGGCGCTCGTCGTCGCCTCGGGGCTCGCCCTGGGCATCGCCCTGGTGATCATCGTCAGCTCGATCTCCTCCGGTATGAGCCGGGCACAGGACAAGGTCCTCCAGTCGCTGTACGGCCTGGGCACCGACATGACCGTCACCAAGGCCGCCGCGCCGCCCGGCGAGGGCGGCGCCGCCCGGCCCCGGTTCGAGTTCGACGCCGACGGCGACGACGCCGAACAGAGCAGTGACCGGGTGGTGGTCCAGGGCTTCCAGACCCTGGCCGCCTCGACCGTCACCGACGTCGGCGGCCAGGACGGGGTCGCCGACGCCGTCGGCGGGCTGAGCCTGACCGTGCTGAAGGTCGACGGCGAGTTCAAGCCCGGCGAGTTCACCCCGCCGCAGGGCGGCGGCCAGGGCGGTCCCGGCGGTGGCGGGGGCGGCGAGGTCCGGGGCGGCGGCGCCGCGTTCGACGTCGACAGCTACTCGGTCTACGGCACCGATGTCTCCGCGCCCGCACTCGGCCCGCTCACCTCCTCCAGGATCACCTCGGGCCGTACGTTCACGAGCGGCGAGACCGACGCGGCCGTCGCGGTCGTCGACAGCGCGTACGCCAAGGAGAAGAGCCTCGCGGTCGACAAGACCGTGACCATCTCCGGCACGAAGTTCACCGTCGTCGGGGTGGCCACCGCCGACAGCGGTGACGCCGCCGCCGATCTCTACATCCCGCTGAAGAAGGCCCAGACCCTGGCCGACTCCCCGGACAAGGTCACCACCGTCTATGTGAAGGCGACCGACTCCCAGCGGATCGACGGCGTCAAGTCCGCCATCCAGCGCAACGTCCCGGACACGACCGTCACCACCTCGGCCGATCTTGCGGACACCGTCTCCGGCTCCCTGTCCACCGCCTCGGATCTCGCCACGACCGTCGGCACCTGGCTCTCCGTCGCCGTACTGATCGCCGCCTTCCTGGTGGCCGGTCTGCTCACCTCCTCGGCCGTCAGCCGCCGGGTACGGGAGTTCGGCACGCTGAAGGCGCTCGGCTGGAAGAGCGGCCGGGTGACCCGCCAGGTGGTCGGCGAGGCGCTGGTCAACGGGCTGCTCGGCGGCGCGCTCGGAATCGCGCTGGGGCTCGGCGGCGCCTATCTCGTCACGGCCGTCAGCCCGACCCTGACGGCCCAGCTCGGTGCCACGGGCGGCGGCGGTGGCGGCGGCGGTGGCTTCGGCGGGGGCATGGCGGGCGGCGGACCCGCGCGGCAGGCCACGACCAAGGCGCTCGACATCGCCCTCACCGCACCCGTCTCGCTCGCCACCCTCGGTATCGCCGTCGGTCTGGCCGTGGCGGGCGGTCTGATCGCCGGCGGCTTCGGCGGCTGGCGCGCGTCCCGGCTGCGCCCCGCGGACGCGCTGCGCCGCCTCGAATGACCCCGGCCCGTGCCCCGTTCGGCGAGAACCGCCTCCCGCGCCCCGTGCCCGGGTTCCCTACAGCAGTCCGTACAGCAGGAGTTGAACCGTGTACCAGCTCAGCGGTGTCACCAAGCGCTATCAGCGCGGCAAGAAGACCGTCGACGCGCTCGCGGGCGTCGATCTGACCATCGAGGACGGCGGCCGGCTCGTCATCCAGGGCCCCACCGGCGGGGGCAAGTCCACCCTCCTCCAGATGCTCGGCGGGCTCGACCGGCCGACCAGGGGGACGGTCGAGTTCGACGGGGTGGACCTGGCGGCCCTGTCCGAGGCCCGGCTGACGAAGGTGCGCGCCGAGAACATCGGCTTCGTCTTCCAGAGCTTCAACCTCATCCCCACCCTGACCGCCCAGGAGAATGTCGAGACCGCGCTGGTGCCCCTCGGCATCAAGGGTGCCGCCCGGCGGGAACGGGCGGCGCAGGCCCTGGACTCCGTCGGCCTCGGCGAGCGGCTCGGCCATGTGCCCGGCGAGCTCTCCGGCGGCCAGCAGCAGCGGGTCGCGATCGCCCGCGCGCTCGTCAAGAGGCCGAAGGTGCTGCTCGCCGATGAGCCCACGGGAAATCTCGACGAGTCGATGCGTGACGAGATCATGGAACTGCTGGAGGGCCTCTGGAAAGAGCACGGCCTGACCTTCATCATGGTCACTCACGACAGCTCGATCGCCCGTCGGGCCCCACGGCTCGCCACCATCCGCAAGGGCCGGGTCACGGTCACCGAGAACGCGGCCGCCTGAGCCGTAGGCCCGGACGACGCGATGCCGGCGGTCGAGGGGCGCCTGTGCCGGGCGGGGGTGCTCGCGCTGTGGGGGCGCGAGCACCCCGTCCCGCCCGGACGTCCCGTCAACTCGGGGGCGTCGCCCCCCTCGTACGCGTAGGTTCGGTCCATGCTGATCACTCTGGGAAACCCCCCGTCGGACGCCGAGACAGATGCCTGGCACGCGGTGATCAGCGCCGCGCATGTCCTCGATCTGCCGGCCTCGGTGCCGGAGCCCAGCAGGGCGGAGACCGCGGGCAGGCTGCGGGTGCCACCGCCGCACGGGCGAAACGTTCATCTCGCGACGACGGCGGCGGACGGCTCGTACGAGGGCGTCGCCTCGCTGCTGCTCTTCACCGACCCGGACAACCGCCACACGGCCTTCCTGGACGCGCTGGTGGTACGGCCCGACGCCCGGCGCGGCGGGGTGGGCGCCGCGCTCTGGGCCGCCGTACGCGCCGAACTCCTCGCGCACGGGCGCACCACGGTCTCGACCGTGCTCGAACTGGGCGGCGCGGGCGAGGCGTTCGTGGACAGCCTCGGCTTCACGAATGTGCTGCCGCTCGGCTGGTACGTCCTGCGGGTCCAGCAGGCGGTGGCCGAGATCCCGCCGCCCGCGCTGCCCGAGGGACTCCGCTTCACCGACTGGTCGGGCGTGGTCCCCGACGGGCCCGCCGAGTCGTTCGCGCGCGCCCACGGGACCGTACGGGACGCGCCGACGACCGGGCCCGGCGGGCAGCTGGACGAGCGGAGACCCGGCGCCGACGTGGCACGGATACGGGCCGCCGCCCGCGTCGTGGAGCGGCGCGGCGGGGTCGTCCTCACCGCCGCCGTGCTGGACACGACGGACGGTGACGCCGTCGTCGCGTACACCGAGGTGGTGCTGTGCGACCCCGCCGACACCCGCGCGGTCCAGTACGACACCGTCGTCGTCCCGGCCCACCGGGGCCGTGGGCTGGGCCGCGCGGTCAAGCGCCATCTGCTGGGAAGACTGTGCGAACTGCACCCCGCCGTACGGGAGATCAGCACCACCGTCGCCGACGACAACGTGTCGATGCTGGCCGTGAACGAGTCACTGGGCTTCCGCCGCGAACGGCCCGCGGGGATTTTTCGTACAAAGCTCTGACGGGTCGTATCCCCGAGGCCGCCCGGCGCGCGGCACCGGCACCGGACCCCGCTCCCCGGCCCGGCCCGATCCGACGAGAGGCCTTCGTGCGGCCCGGACGAGAGGGCCTAGTACGGCAGGGCCCGCTTGGCGAAGGCCGGTGCCACCCTGTCCTGCGAGCCGGTCGGGAAGGCGACCGTCTTCGGGTTCCCGTCCGAGACGTACCAGTTCTTCCCCGCGGCGAGCTTGTCCAGCCACCGCGACGAACCGAACTCGGCGTCCGCGTCCTTGGGCCCCGCCGAGCGGATCCGCGGGATCGCGGCGGGGGTGAAGGCCTTGTCGAACGGCGAGGCCGAGGGGTTGGCCCCCACGAGATACACCCCGTCGTAGCGGTAGCCCGTTCCCCGCGCGGCGACCCCGGCCGACTGGGGCATGGCACCGAAGGGCAGGGCGAGGGACGTGACCCGGGTCCCGGGCGCGGCCTTCACGATCGCCTGCTGTCCGCCGGCGATGGCCTTCGTGGCCCCCGCCTGGTCCAGGGAGCGCAGGTTCTGGTGGCGGTCGGTGTGGTTGCCGACCTCGTGCCCGTGCTCCTTCAGCCAGGTCAGCGCCCTGGCGGAACCGGTCGCCGAGAAGGCGTCCGCGTTGACGAAGAAGGTCGCCACCGGCTTGAACGCGGGGTACTTCTTCGCGGTCTCGGCCAGGATCGCGATGGCCGTGTCCTTCGCCGGGGCGCCGTTCTGGTCGAGGCTCACCTGGCTGTTGGTCGAGTCGTCGAAGGTGAGGACCACCGGGTGCGTCCCGGCCGGGATGTCGATATTGCCCGTCTGGAAGTCCCGCGCGGTCACGGGCACGTACTTCTCCCGGGCGAGGCGCTCCAGCTCGGCCCGGAAGTCGGCCGGGGTGCGGTCGTAGACGCTGGCCGGCTTCGCGGTGAGCTGGTGGTACATCAGCACCGGCACCTGGCCGAGCTCGTCGGCGCCGACCTCCGCCGGGTCTTTCGCGGCGACGGGACTGGCCGCCGCCGAGGCGGCCTGGCCGGCGGACGGGGACGACCCCGAGGAACAGCCCGAGGCGAGCAGGGTGGCGCCCGCCAGGGCGCAGAGCGTGACGAGCGGGTGGCGCATGAGGGACCTCCAAGACGAATGTGTCGCGCCATCCCTACCGGCGGCGGAGGCCCCCGTACCGCACTGTCCCCTGGATGGCGCAGTCACCACGCCGGGGCCGAACACGGCCATTCGCATGAAATCCGGTGAAAACCGGAGGATCGGCACTCCGTACGGCAATCAATGGAGGACCACCCGGCCACAGCACGAAGGGCGTCATGATGGCCACAAAGCACATATCGTACTCAACGTCCGCCTCCGCCTACCGTCCCCGGCGTCCGCTCCGCCGGCGGGCCCTGATATCGACGGCCGGGGCGCTCGCACTGGCCGGAGCGGGCTGGACGTTCCTCGCGTCAGGACCGGGCGTGCACGGCCTCGCCGACGGCGCCGTCCTCGACGGGCCCAAGGCCTCGCGGATCAGCGCCTACCTCGACGCCGAGGCCGCCGGAGGCAAGGACAAGGTGCGCGTCACCCTCGACGGCGCGGTGGTCCCCGTCGCCGCTGAAGGCGCCCGTCTGAAGCTCGCTCTCCCGCGTCTGGCCGAGGGCCGGCACAGCCTGGTGGTGGAGGGGGACAGCAGTCTTCCCTTCCTCGCGTACCGCGAAGTCGTGGACTTCACCGTGGACGCCACCGCTCCCGAGCTGAAGGTGGCCGACCCCAAGATCAAGGACACCGAGGGCCCCGTGACCATCAGCGGTCAGGCCGCCACCGACGCCAAGGTGACCGTCGACGGCAAGGAGCTCCACCTCGACAAGGGCGGGTCCTTCAAGATCACGGTGCCCAAGGGCACACCCCTCGTGACGTTCACCGCCGTCGACCGCGCGGGTAACACCACCACCAAGGCCGTCTCCGCCCGGGGCCGCCGTCCCATGATCCGCGCCGCGCACATCACCGCCATCGGCTGGGCCGACGACACCCTGCGCGGCAACATCCTCGCCCTGGTCCGCAGCGGCAAGCTCAACGCCATACAACTGGACGTCAAGGACGAGGACGGCGAGGTCGGATACGCCTCCCAGGTGCCGCTGGCCCGTCAGATCGGCGCCGCCAAGGGCTACTACGACGCCCGCAAGGCGGTGGCCGAGATCCACGCCGCCGGGGCCCAGGTCATCGGCCGCATCGTCGCCTTCCGTGATCACAAGCTCGCCAACGCGGCCTGGAAGGCGGGCAAGCGCAACCAGGTCGTCCTGACCCCCGAAGGACAGCCCTACGGCGCGGGCGGCCACTACGGAGCGCTGTCCTTCACCAACTTCGCTGACCCGACGGTCCGCAAGTACAACCAGGACCTCGCCGTCGAGGCGGCCAAGCTCGGCTTCGACGACATCCTCTACGACTACGTGCGCCGCCCCGACGGCCCGCTGTCGAAGATGCGGTTCCCGGGCATCGGGTCCAGCACGCCCGAGGAGTCCATCACCACGTTCGTCGCCGACACCCGGACCGCGATCCGCCCGCACGCCAAGTACCTCGGCGTCTCGGTCTTCGGCATAGCCGCCACCCGGCCCACCGAGATCGCCCAGGACATCGCGGCCCTGGTCAAGGTCAGCGACTACATCGCGCCGATGGTCTACCCGTCCCACTGGGGCCCGGGGGAGTACGGCGTCGCCAACCCCGACACCGCCCCGTACGCGATCGTGCAGCGCTCGCTCGCCGACTTCGCCCGCCAGGCGAAGGGCACCCAGACCGAGATCGTCCCGTGGCTCCAGGACTTCTCGATGGGCAGCAAGTACGGGCCGACCCAGGTGGCCGAACAGATCAAGGCCGCGGCGGCCAACAAGATGAACTCCTTCATCCTCTGGAACGCCGGTGCCCGCTACCAGGGCGCGGCGCTCCAGCAGATCTCCACCCGCTGACGCGGGCGGCGAGACCGGTGTCCGAGGGCCGGGCCGCGCGAAGGCGGCCCGGCCCTTCGCCGTCCCCCGCCGCCGACGACCGGGGCGGGCCGACACCGGTCGCGCGTCCCGCTCCCGCCTCCCCTCGGCCCTCGACGGGCCGTCAGCGCCGTGGACCGGCAAGCGCGTAGAGCAGACCGCCGCCGAGCGCGAGCACGGCCGACGTCCAGGCGGCGACGGCCGTGCCGGACGGCTGGAGCATCCAGGTCGCCACCTGCGAGGGCAGTGCCCCGGCGGACGGTACGAAGAACGCGGCCACGCACCAGCCGAACGGCAGCGTCCAGGCGTACCGTCCGCCCCACAGCGCCGCCCCGAGCGCGGCGATTCCCGTGGTCCCGGCGCTGTTCCGGACGGCGTACCCCAGCGGGAGCGGCCCGCCGTCCGGGGCCGACAGCGCGGATCCGGCCGACAGGACCAGCAGTACGGCCACGGCGAGGCCCGCGACGAGCAGGAGATGGGCCGCCCGCCGGGGTGCCCAGCGGATCGCCGCCGTACGGTCCAGGGCGAGCTCCTGCCCGCCGAGCCCGTTGGCGGCCATCGCCACCACCGCCGTGAGCAGCAGGATCCCCACGCGTGGATCGCCCGCGGTGCCGCTCCTGGTGAGCGACCATACGGCGACGGCGGCGGCCAGCACGGCGGCGAGCGAGGCGGGGATCCGACGGGACCGGGCGTACAGCAGCGGCCACCGCGCGAACGGCACCGGCCACCGGGTGGACGGCACCGGCCACCGGGTGGACGGTGTGGGCCGTCGGGTGGACGGCGTGGGCCGTCGGGTGGACCGCACCGTGTGCTCCTCCGGCCCCGGCGGTTCCTCCGGCCCTGGCCGGTCCCCGGGCCCCGGCTGTTCCTCCCGCCCCAGCCGGTCCCCCGGCCCTGGCCGGTTCCCCGGTGTCCCGCGCCTGATGTGATGCCTCCGCCTCATCTCGCGGCTCGCCTCATGGCTCACCTCGTGCCGCTCTCCGCAGGCACTGTCCGGGCCGCCAGTACCGTCAGCAGGTCGGTGTCGCCGTCGCAGCGCAGCGCGGCCGAGCGCAGCGCCGCGACCCGCTCGCGCTGCTCGCCCGGCGGCAGCGCGCGCAGCGCGTCCCAGGCGGGCCGGGCCAACCGGTCGGCGTCGGCGCGCAGCCAGCTCGTGCCGCGCAGGGGCTTCAGCTCCCCGGTGAACCAGGCGGCGGCCACCGTGCGCGCGGCGAGTTCGCGTACGGCCCTGGTCTCGTCGTACCGCAGTTCCTCCTCCTCGGTCGCATCGGCCCTGAGCGCCACGGCACAGGGCGCGGTACCGGCCCCCGCGAGCAGCCCGCGCAGAGCCTCGTCCCTCGTGGCGCCGGCGAGCGCCCGCTCCTCGAAGTCGACGGGGACGAAACCGGCGGGCCGCGGCGGCGCCGACGGCTGCCACCCATCGGCGGGCCACGCGGGAACCGTCTCGCGCACCGAGGTCGGCGGGTGCGGCAGCCGGGACAGCAGCCGCAGCGCCTCCTCGGCGGGTCCCTCGGGACCGGCGAGCGCGGCCAGTTCCCGTTCGTGCAGCCGGGTGACACAGACTGGGCCCTCGCACACGAGCGCCGTCGCCGCCTTGTCGATGACGTAGTTGCGTTCGGGGATGGCCGGCAGGAGCGGTATCGCGACCGCCGCGCCCAGCACGGCGGGCAGGAGCGCCAGCAGCCGTGCGCGCGGCTTCCCCGCCACCAGCAGCAGGAACCCCGTGGCCGCGAGACCGAGCAGCCAGACCGTCTGCCCGGCGTTGACCCGCCAGGCGACCGTCAGGAACACGCCGTGCACCTCCGCCAGCGACGGCGAGAGCAGCACGATCCGGTTCGGGAACGCGCCCCTCGTGACCGTGTCATGGACGAGCACCACGGCCATCAGCGTCACCATCGTGAGCACCGGCGGGGTGAGCGCGGACGGTACGGTCCTGGCGACCCCCATCCCCAGCCAGGCGGCGGCGGCCAGTGCCAGCGCCCCGACCAGCAGGATGGGCAGCCAGCGCAGATGCGGGTAGCCGCCGTTGCCGATCACCTGGACCCCGCCGTGGAGGAACAGCAGCAGATAGGCGGTGGCGAGGGTGAGCGCCAGAGCGCCCGCGGTCCTGGCGGCGCGCTGCCACGGGGGGCGCGGGGTGGTGGTGAGGAGTTCCGTCATGCCGGAGCGGTGGTCCCGCAGCCCCTGCACGGCCCCGGCCGCCACGGCCAGCGGCCACAGGAACGCCATCAGAAACCGGTCCCACCAGGCGGTGGACGTCCACTGTTCGGTCCATGCCACGGCGCCCTTCGTCCACGGTCCGCTCAGCGACTGGAGCAGCGCGACCGAGCCGAGCAGGAGCAGCGCGCCCAGCCAGACGCCGACGGAGCGGCGGAGTTCGATCCGCAGGATCCGGGCTTTGGGCGCGGTTCCGGGCGTGCGGTTCACCAGGCTCCCCTTCCCGGCTCGGTGCGCATGAGCAGCGCCGCGTAACCACGTTCGATCGGGCTGTCGCCCGGGTCCTCGGAACCGCCCGCCGCGGCGAGCTGGTCCGGTGTGCCGCTGAACACCGTCCGGCCGTCGGCGATCAGCAGCACATCCGTACAGGCCGCCGCGACGTCCTCGACGAGGTGGGTGGAGACCACGACACAACTGTCCGTGCCCAGTTGGTGCAGCAGTTCACGGAAGCGCAGCCGCTGGGCCGGGTCGAGCCCGGCTGTCGGCTCGTCGAGCAGCAGGATCCGGGGGTCGTTGACGATCGCCTGCGCGATACCGGCGCGTCGCACCATGCCGCCGGACAGTGTCTTCAGCCGGTCGTCGGCACGGTCCGCGAGCCCGACGCGTTCGACGGCGCGCTGCACCGCGCCGGGGATCTCCGCGGCGGGCACCTCCTTGAGCCACGCCATGTACTCCACGAACTCGCGGACGGTGAAGCGCCGGTAGTACCCGAACTCCTGCGGCAGATAACCGATCCGGCGGCGCAGCTCGCGGCGGCCGGTCTGCGCCCCGGCGGGAGTGCCGAGCAGTTCGAGGGAGCCCGCGGCCGGCCGCAGGACGGTGGCGAGGGCGCGGATGAGCGTGGTCTTCCCGGCGCCGTTGGGCCCGAGGAGCCCGTGCACCCCGGTGCCGAGGGCCAGGTCGAGGCCGTCGACGGCCATCCTGCGGCCCCCGGCCCGTACCTTGAGCCCTTCGGCGTGGATCTCCCAGGCGTAGGCGGTGGGCGCCACTTCGGCAGCGGTCACGCCGCGGGTCATGTCGTCACTTCCTCGGTCATGGGTGAGGACCTTTCGGTGGTGGGGTCGTCGGTCGGTGAAGTGCGGGCGGGCGGGGGAAGACAGGGACAGGGGCGGGCAAGGGGCGTCGGCGGAAGGCAGGCGCGGGCAAGGCGGCGTCAGCGGAAGGCGCCGAGAAGGGCGTACGCGCCTCTGCGGGCGATCACGACCGCCAGCCCCAGGGCGAGAACGGCGCCCCACATGGGGAGGGCCTCCGGCTGGAGGGCGAAGGGGGTTCGGCTCACGACCACGGTCGGTGCCACGATCACCGCCGCCCAGGCCAGCACCAGCCCGGCCGCCGCCCGGCTCACTCCGACCAGCCCGCCGAGCGCGAGTGTGCCGGTGGTGAAGGCCAGACAGGGCAGCAGCCACTGTGCGACGGCGGTGCCGGTGATCCAGCCGGCGACCGCCAGCACGGAGATCACCACGACCAGTACGGACGTCGTACGCCGGAGCACCAGGGGGAGCCCGGCGCGCGGTGTCCCCGCGGTGAGTTCGTACGCGGGGTCGAGGCCGCGCGCCCAGGAGGCGGCGACCCCCAGTACGGGCAGCACGGGAGCCAGGAGGAGGACGAAGGAGACCCCCGGACCGCTGCTCCGGTCGAAGAGGACGGCGAACAGCGCGACGAGGACGGTCGTGCACACCCACGGCACCATCACCGGGGAGGCCCAGGCCAGCAGGGGCAGCGCCCAGCGGCGGCGGCCGGGCATCGGGGCGGTCGTGGGGAGCAGGGGGGCCAGCTCCGACCAGACGCCGTCGATCAGCGCGTTCACGGCCGGAGCGGCGCTCTCCACGGCCGAGGCGAGCCGTGCGCGGCACGGCGCGCAGGACTCCAGATGGGCTTCCAGCGCCCAGACCTCGTCGCCCGGGATCCCCGGGTCGCCGTGCGCGTAGCGGGCGATGAGGGGCGCGGACGCGTGGTGCGCGTGCGCCGCGCCCGTACGGTTGCCCGCGCTCGCGCCCGCGCCTGTGCCCGCGCCCACACCTCCGCCGTCGCCCGCACCCACACCGTTGCCCGCGCCCACGCCTCCGCTGTCGCCCGCGCCCGTACCGTCGTCGGCGGCCGAGTCCGTAGGGTCGTCCGCGCTCGTACGCTTGTCGTCGCTCATGACAGTGCCTCCCGCATGGCTCGCCGTGCCCGACGGGCGCGGGTCTTGACGGTGCCTTCCGGCAGACCGAGCAGTACGGCGGTCTCCCGTACGGAGAGGCCGTCGAGCACCATGGCCCGCAGTACGTCGCTCAGTTCGGGCGCGAGCCGCCGCAGCGCGTCACCGACCTCACCGTCGACGGTCGCCGCCAGCGCCTCCTCCTCGGCGGCGGGTGCGACGGTACGAGCGGCCCCCGCGGTCATCGCGTCGGGAAGGCGCGCGTGGTGCGCGCGTCGGCGGAACGCGTCGACCAGCCGGCGCGCGGCGATCGTCCACAGCCAGCCGACGGCCGATCCGCCGACCGCCGCGCCCGCGAACGCGTCGGCGGCACGCCACACCGCCAGATACGTCTCCTGCATGACCTCGGCGACGATCTGCTCGTCCGCGCACCGCCGCCGCAGCCGTACGGCCAGCCAGGGGGCCGTACGCCGGTACAGCTCCTCGAACGCGGCGCGGTCGCCCTTGGCGACGAGCCGGACGAGACCCTCCTCGTCCAGCTCGGTGAGTGTTCTCCTCCGTGATCCCACACCCGCAAGACGCGCGGCGTCGCCGTCAGGTTTTCGTTCGCGTGTGTGCTGCGTCACATGGTGCGGGCCGCCTCTACGGCTCCGGTGTTCCCGTCTGCGTCTGCGTCTGTGTCTGCGCCTCGGCCTCGGCTGCCGCCTGGGCTTCTGCTTGAGCACGGGCGCGTGCTCGGGCCGCGGCGAGGTTGTTTCTGACGCGCTCCTCGCCCTGGGCGTCGCCGAGGGCGCGGAACTCCTCCAGCGCCTGTTCGTAGACGGTGAACGCCTCGTCGATGCGGCCGGCCTGGGTGAGGGCTCCGGCGAGGTTGTTCATCGTCCGTGCCGTGCCGCTCCGGTTCTCCGCGGCGCGGAACTTGTCCAGTGCCCGCCGATACGCGGCGACGGACTCGTCCACCAGCCCCGACGCCATCAGCGCGCTGCCGAGATTGGACAGCGCGGAGCCCAGCCGGGGATGGTCGGCCGGGAGGTCGGCGGCGGCCTGCCGGCCGAGGTCGACCGCTTCCGTCAGATCGCCGTGGTACCGCGACCGTTCGTAGCGGATGCGCAGGGCGCTGCTCAGGCTGGCCAGGGCTGCGGCCCGCTGGGAGAGCCCCGGCGGCAGCCGTACGACGGCGTCCCGCCCCCAGGCGATCGCCTCGTCCAGGTCGTCCCAGTCCCCGGTGAACTCCGCCCGCGTATGGAGCGCGCTGATCAGATTGGGGATCGTGGCGCTCAGCGCGGGATGGTTCCCGTACGGTTCCTGGGTGCCGTGGGCCTCCCGGAGGCAGACGATGGCGGAGTCCAGGTCCGACGGCGACGCCGTGAACTGGAAGCGCGCCATCCTGATCACCCCCAGGTTCGACAGGATCGTGGTGCGCAGCGGACCGGCCGGGGTCGCGGAGAGCACCCTCTCCAGGGTGTCGATGGCGCTGTTCACCTCGCCGACGTCCGAGTACGTCCCCTGCTGCGGAGATTCGAGGATCTCCACCGCCCGCAACGCCGTCTCGGCGTCGATGCCGTCGACACGGTCGATGCCGTGGTCACTGTTCATAGCCAAGACCCATCTGCAAACGCGCGCTGATCCAGTACCGCGCCAGTCCCTCGTCGTAGATCTCGATCGTCTCCGTACCGCTCTGCACCCGGATCACCACGCGTGCCTCGTCGGGGGGCTGGGTGACCCGGGGCGTCGGAATCGGCGCGGGGGCGGGAGCCGGCGGTGGGTGGACATGCACATCGCCGTTGATCTCGCCCGCCTGGATGCTGTGGCCGGTGATCCGGGCATGTCCCTCGATGGCGTTGCTGTGTTCGACGGCCCGGGGCGTGGCGTGGGGCGCCGGGGCGGGGGCGGGGGCCGGGGCGTCGCTGAACGAGGCCACGGTGGCACGAGGTTGGCCGTGGACGGCCTCGAACCACAGCGCCTCCCACCACGGGAGGGGCTGGACCTGGTACGCGTCGCTGCTCACCAGCAGGGCGAGATCGTTGAGCAGCCCGACGAACGCCCGCAGCGCGGCCAGCGAATCGGGAGCGACCCCGTCGCGCAGCCACTTGTTCACCGTGACGGTGGTCAGCCGTGGTTCCTCGGGCAGTTGGTCCCGCAACCGCAGGATCAGCACATCCAGCACGGGGGTCCCGGCCTCCGCGTACAGGCGCCGCAACTCCCGCCCGATCTCCTCCGCGGCGCCGTCCACCTGTCCGCTTCCCCCATGCAGATCCTGTCGGGTTACGGCCAACAGGCTAGCCGGTGGACGGAATTGGCCGGCACCCACACTCGTGTGCTTTCTGTGATGAATCGATTACGGAGGGGCAGGGTGGCGCGTACGCTGCGGCGGGGGGCCATGGTCCGGCGGAGAACCCGCCTGAAAGGGGCGTTGGAATGACACAGGAGAAACAGCGCGAGGCTCGGGCGTATCTGCCGCCGCGCAAGCACTTCGGACAAGAGCTGCGCATCGCCCGTGAGGCCGCCGGGCTGACACAACAGCAGCTCGGCGAGGGCGTGGTCTGCCACGGCACGCTGATCGCCCACTTCGAGGCGGGCCGCCGTATGCCGACCCCCGAGGACGCGCAGCGCATCGACAAGGTGCTGGGTACGGGCGGCCGGTTCCACCGCATGCTGCGGACGCTCGAAGAGGCGAAGTACGCGGAACACTTCCGCGAGGCGGCGGAGGCGGAACGCTTGGCGACGGCGATCCATGAGTACGCGGTGTCGCTGGTCCCGGGGATGCTCCAGACGGTGAACTACGCGCGGGCGGTGTTTCGGTCGGCACACGCCAACCCGAACCGGAAGAAGATCGATGAACTGGTGGCGGGCAGGACGGCACGGCGCGAGATCCTGGAGAATCCCGACACGCCGTTGATGTGGGTCATTCTCAGCGAGGCCGTTCTACGGACTGCCGTCGGCGGCCCGGCTGTAATGGCCGAACAACTGCGAGACCTCGCACGGCTGATGCATGACGACAGGATCTTTCTCCAGGTGGTCCCGCACTCTGTTGGTGCTCACGCGACGATGAGCGGCATGGTCAGCTTGATGAGCTTTGAGGATGCCCCGGACATGGCCTACGTCGAAGGCATCTATTCCGGAGTGCTGCTCGACGACCCGTACCTCGTACGGCGGCTCCAGGGCGCATACGATTTGACCAGGGCCGCCGCGTTGCCGCCAGCGGCATCCCTGGCCCTCCTCGAATCGGTGGCGGAGGATTACGAAGATGACTGTTAGCCGCATTCCCAAGGCGTCCGCCCTCACCGGCTGGCGCAAGTCCAGCTACAGCGGTGGCGACCATGGAGACTGCGTCGAGGTGGCAGACACCATTCCGGCGTCCGCTCTCAGCGGATGGCGCAAGTCCAGCTACAGCGGCCCGGACAACGGCAGTTGCGTCGAGGTGGCAGACACCATTCCGGCGTCCGCCCTCGCTGCCTGGCGCAAGTCCAGCTACAGCAGCCCGGACGGAGGCAGTTGCGTCGAGGTCGCGGACGGCGTTCCCGGTATCGTCCCCGTCCGCGACAGCAAGAACCCCGACGGTCCCGCCCTCACCGTCCCCGCGCCCGCGTGGACGTCCTTCGTCGGCGCGCTCACCACGGGAGCCCTGAACGTCTGAGCCCCTCGCCCTCCCACCCGAGTCCCCGTGCCGAGGCGGGGTGGGTCACCGGCCGCCGGAGACTCTCAGGACCGTGCCCGTGGTGTACGAGGCGTCCGGCGACAGCAGCCAGGCGACGGCGGCGGCGATCTCGGGCGGTTGGCCGGGGCGCCGGAGCGGGATCTCGGGGGCGGCCTTGGCCGGGCGGTCGGGGTCGCCCATCGCGGCGTGCATCTCGGTCTCGATGACGCCGGGGGCGACGGCGTTGACCCGGATGCCGTCCGGGCCGAGTTCCTTGGCCAGCCCGACGGTCAGCGCGTCGGTGGCGGCCTTGGTCGCGGCATAGTGGACGTACTCACCGGGGCTGCCCAGCGTGGCCGCCGCTGAGGAGATGTTGACGATGGCGCCGCGGCCGAGCGGTGCCATGTCCCGGGCGGCTCTGCGGCAGCACAGCAGATAGCCCAGCAGGTTGACGTTGATCACGCGCCGCAGGTCCTCGGTGCGGGTATCGGCGAACCGGCCGAGGGGGCCCGTCACCGCGGCGTTGTTGACCAGGCCGGTCACCGGTCCGAGTTCGGCCGCGGCGGTGTCGAACAGCCGCTCCACGTCCGCCTCGACGGAGGTGTCCACCCGTACGGCGACACAGCGCGCCCCGGCCGCCCGCACCGCGCTCGCCACCTGCTCCGCCGCCGCGCTGTCGCTCACGTATCCCAGGGCCAGGTCATGCCCGTCGGCCGCCAGCCGGAGACATGTCGCCGCGCCGATTCCCCGGCTGCCGCCCGTGACGATGGTGACCGGACGTGACACGTGCTGCCTCCTGCGATCGTTGCCGCGATCGTTGGTCCGTGGCCGGGGGGTGGCTTGCCCGTCCCGGTGGCGGTTCTCGCCTCGTCAGATTATCCGAGCGGCCCCGAGGCGCCCCCGCCCTCAGCACTCGCGCCCCGCGCCAACCCCGCCGCCAACCTCGCGCCAACCCCGCTGCCAACCCCGCCCTCCGGGACTGCCGCGTCGAGCGGGCGTGGGTCTCGGACCGGGGGCGTCGGTCCCGTCGCGGCCGTTCGTGGTCGGGTGGGTGCTGAGAGTAGGCGGAAACGGCTCCTTCATCTGCGGAGCGCGGGCAGGTAACAGGTCCTCACTAGTGTCCGCGCTCATGACACGAGGCTGTCCGCGCGGCACGGACGATCCGGCGGGTGCCCCGCGCGGCCGGCCCCGTGGCGTGGGGTACGGCTGCCTCGGCGGCCGGTGACGAAGCACTCCTTGCAGTCCGTTCCCACCTCACTCTTCCCAGGAGGCGCGGCATGAGCAGCGAGCCACAACTGATGGTGCCCGGCGGTGACCAGGAGCCCCCGGTACCGGGAGCGGCGTCCGGTCCGGGCGGTTCCTCGGGGCCCGTGGCGAACGAGACGCTGGAGGACTACACCCTCCGCTTCGCGCCCCGGAGTTACCGCCGGTGGACGCCGATGGTCGTGGCGACCACCGCGCTCGGCGGGATCGCGTACCTCGCCGACTTCTCCATCGGCGCGGGCATCGGCTTCACCCACGGCACCGGCAACGCGCTGGCCGCGATCGCTCTCGCGGCGGCCGTCATCTTCGTCACCGGCTTCCCGCTCGCCTACTACGGCGCCCGGTACAACATCGATCTGGACCTGATCACCCGTGGCTCGGGCTTCGGCTACTACGGGTCCGTGCTGACCAGTGTGATCTTCGCGAGTTTCACCTTCATCTTCTTCGCCCTCGAAGGCTCGATCATGGCGCAGGGGCTGAAACTGGGGCTGGGCATGCCCCTGTGGGCGGGCTATCTGGTCTCCACGCTCATGGTGATTCCCCTGGTCATCTACGGGATGAAGGCCCTCAGCAAGCTTCAGGTCTGGACGACGCCCATCTGGCTTCTGCTGATGGCGGGTCCGCTCATCTATCTGATCGTCACCGACCCCGGCACGGTGGACCGCTGGCTGGCGTACGCGGGCACCGACGGTGAGGGAGGGGTCAACACGGCCTCGGTGCTGCTCGGCGCGGGAGTGTGTCTGTCGCTGATCGCGCAGATCGGTGAGCAGATCGACTACCTGCGCTTCATGCCGCCCAAGACCGAGGCGAACCGGCGCGGTTGGTGGGCGGCGGTGGTTATGGCCGGTCCCGGCTGGGTGGTGCTCGGGGCGCTCAAGCAGGCCATGGGGGTGTTCCTGGCGGTGTACGTCCTCTCCGAGGTGGGACCGGCCGCCGCGACCGAGCCGATCCAGCAGTTCCGGGGCGCCTTCGACGCGATGATGCCGTCCTGGCTGGTCGTCCCGCTGGCGGTGGTCCTTGTCGTGATCAGCCAGATCAAGATCAACGTCACCAACGCGTACTCGGGATCGCTGGCGTGGACGAACTCCGTCACCCGGATCACCAAGCACTATCCGGGCCGGATGGTCTTCGTCCTGGTCAATCTGGCGTTCGCGCTGATCCTGATGGAAGCGGACATGTTCAGCTTTCTGAACACCATCCTCGGCTTCTACTCGAACTGCGCGATCGCCTGGGTCGTGACCGTGGCCACCGACATCATGGTCAACAAGTACCTGCTCAAACTCTCCCCGCGCGTACCGGAGTTCCGCAGGGGCATGCTCTACGCGGTCAACCCGGTCGGCGTCGTGGCCTTCACGGCCGCCTCGGGACTGTCCATCGCCATGTACTTCCATGTCCTGGGCGACGCGCTGCAACCGTACTCACCGGTCGCCGCCGCGCTGATCGCGTTCTTCCTCACGCCGCTGATGGCGGTCGTCACCAAGGGCCGCTACTACCTGCGGCGCACGGACGACGGCCTCGACGAACCGCTGCTCGACGCGGACGGCAACCCGAGCGCCGTCCCGTACGTGTGCCATGTCTGCCGGCAGGAGTTCGAACGCCCGGATGTGACCGCCTGCCGTACGCACGACGCGGTGGTCTGCTCCCTGTGCCTCAGCACGGACAAGGTCGGCGACCACCTGCTCCCCGCCGCCCCCGCCACCTGACCGCCGCCCCGGCCCGGGGCCCACGTGTCCGGTCGGGGGGCTGCCCCCGGCCCGGGTGGGCCTGCGCCGGGCCCAGTGGCCGCAGCCCCGCCCCGGGCCGGGTGGCAGCGCGTACAGCGGCGCGGCGCGGTGCTGACCGGGCCGGAGCCGGTCAGCAGCGCGTGCGACGCCGCGGCGACGTCGGGCGGAGAGGCTCAGCCATCCGCCTTGGCCACGCCGATCGGGCAGGAGACTCCTGTGCCGCCCAGGCCGCAGTAGCCCGCCGGGTTCTTGTCGAGGTACTGCTGGTGATAGGCCTCGGCCGGGTAGAAGGTGCGGCCCGTGGAGGGGAGGATCTCCGTGGTGATCGTGCCGTACCCCGAGCCCGTCAGGACCTTCTGATACGCCTCGCGGGAGGCGGCGGCCGCCTCGGCCTGGGCCGTGTCGTGGGTGTAGACCGCCGAGCGGTACTGCGTGCCCACGTCATTGCCCTGGCGGAAGCCCTGGGTGGGGTTGTGCGACTCCCAGAAGAGCTTCAGCAGCTCGTCGTACGAGATGATCTTGGGGTCGTAGACGACACGGACCGCCTCGGTGTGGCCCGTGAGGCCGGAGCAGACCTCTTCGTAGGTCGGGTTCGGTGTCGAACCGCCCTGATAGCCGACCAGCGTCGTCCAGACGCCGTCCTGCTTCCAGAACGTGCGCTCGGCACCCCAGAAACAGCCCAGGCCGAAGTCGGCGATCTCCAGGCCCTCCGGATACGGACCGAGCAAGGGGTTGCCGAGGACCGTGTGGCGGGAGGGCACCGGGAAGTCGCGCTCGGGCCGGCCGGGCAGGGCCTGCTCCGGGGTGGGAAGCTCGGGGGTGCGGCGGGTCAGGAACATCTCAGGTCTCCTCGGCTGTGGGGTCCTGCTCTCTCAAACGTAACGGCGGCCCCGGACATTCCGGAAAGCGCCGGGCGCCGGCCCGCGCCGGCGGGGGACCGTTGAGGGCCGGTGAGGGCCGGCGGGGAACGGTGAGGGCCGGTGGCCCTCAGGCCGGTCCGCTCACCGCGGCAGTGTCGCCGGGTTTCCGCCGTTCGCCTCGTACCCCGCCACCGCCAGCGCGCGGTACACCGCGTAGACATGCGCCGGGTCGCCCTCCAGCGTCCACGGCAGCGCCCCGACATGGCCGTCCACCCGCGTGAGCTGGTTCATCGCCTCCGCCCAGCGCTCCTGCCGTACGAGGAAGAGGACCAGCAGATGCCTTACGTGCGCGAGCATCGGGTCGTCCGGCCGCGCCGCGTGCACCGCGAAGAGCGCGCCCTCCACCGCCTTGGTGACCACCGCGCTCCGGTAGAAGCCCTGCACCAGATTGACCTCGGGCAGGTGCTCGTACACCGCGAACAGCGGCAGGGCCGCCAGCAGTGAGCCCCGGGGGGCGCGCGCCGCGGCCGTCGTCGCGAAGTGGTCGGCCTCCTCGCGTGAGCCGTGCCACTTCTCGCACCAGTAGTGCAGCGCGGCGAGATGCGCGCCCATGTGCGCCGGGGCGCGGTCGATCACCTTCGCCCAGAGCTGGTCGAACTGCTCGTGCGGATAGCCGAGTCCGCGCGCGACGGCCAGCTCGGTGATGTACGGCACCGGGTCGCCCGGCGCCAGCAGGGCCGCCTCGCCGCAGACCGTACGGGCCTCCTCCAGGATGATCCGGAAGTCGTCGGTCCCGGCGGACGAGGACCGCCAGGCCTGCTGCACCAGGAACTCGGCGTGCACCTGCGCGGCGCCCGCGTCCTTCGGCGCGTCGGACCGCCACGCCCGCAGCCAGGCCCCGCCGGCCCCGGGCCGCTGCTGGAGCTCCAGCGAGGCCGCGCCGGCGAACGCCTGGACGCGCTGCCAGCGCACCTCGCCCTCCTTGCCGGTGCCCGCGAGCAACTGCGCGGCGGCCCGCCACTCCTGGGTGTGCTGGACGACATCGAGGACATCGAGGAGATCCTGGTCCGGCCCCGGCAGCCGGATGTCCAGCTCCTCCTGGCGTACGAACCCGTACGCGGCGGGGTCGGCGGCATCGGGCGAACCGGGGGCGACCTGGCGGATACCACCGCGGCGGTGCATGACGTACGGGCCGATGACCGCGGCCAGCAGGCCCATCGCGATCAGGAACCAGAGAATCTCCATGGCCCCATTGTCCCGGACGCCGCGCGACGCGAACCCGGCCGGTGCGCGCGGTCCGCGCGCGGTCCCGCGCGGGGTCTGCGCGGGGTCTGCACGGGGTGGCCGTACGGGCGTCCTGCGCGCGGTCCGCGTGGGTGGCCGTGCGGGCGTGCGGGCGTACGCGGGTGCACCGGCGGGCGTGCGCCGCGCCCCGCCGCCCGGCGCGCGCTTCCGTTCAGCCGCAGGCCAGCCGCGTGTGTGCCCGGTGCTCCACGACCGGCGCTACGCTCGGGCCTCATGAGCCACCAGCACACCAGCGAGCAGTACTCCGACGAGCATCAGCACTTCGAGACTCTCGCCATCCACGCGGGCAACACCGCCGACCCCCTCACGGGCGCGGTCGTTCCGCCGATCTACCAGGTCTCCACCTACAAGCAGGACGGCGTCGGCGGCCTGCGCGGCGGTTACGAGTACAGCCGCAGCGCCAACCCGACCCGTACCGCGCTGGAGGAGAACCTCGCGGCGCTGGAGGGCGGCCGGCGCGGGCTCGCCTTCGCCTCGGGTCTCGCGGCCGAGGACTGTCTGCTCCGTACGCTGCTGGCGCCCGGTGACCATGTCGTGATCCCGGACGACGCCTACGGCGGCACCTTCCGGCTCTTCGCGAAGGTCCTGGAGCGCTGGGGGGTGGACTTCTCGGTCGCCCACACCTCGGAGCCCGCGGCCGTACGGGCCGCGCTCACGCCCCGTACGAAGGTGATCTGGGTCGAGACCCCGTCGAACCCGCTGCTCAACATCACCGACATCGCCGGTCTCGCCGGCATCGCGCACTCGGCCGGGGCGAGGCTCGTCGTCGACAACACCTTCGCCAGCCCGTACCTCCAGCAGCCGCTGGCGCTGGGCGCGGATGTCGTCGTCCACTCGACGACCAAGTACATGGGCGGGCACTCCGACGTGGTGGGTGGCGCGCTCGTCGTCGCCGACGCCGGGCTCGCGGACGAACTGGTCTACCACCAGAACGCGATGGGAGCGGTCGCCGGACCGTTCGACGCGTGGCTGGTGCTGCGGGGCATCAAGACGCTGGCGGTACGGATGGACCGGCACTGCGAGAACGCGACACGGATCGCGGAGATGCTCACCAAGCACCCGCGCGTCTCGAAGGTCCTCTACCCGGGCCTGCCCGAGCACCCGGGCCACGAGGTCGCCGCGAAGCAGATGAAGGCGTTCGGCGGGATGGTCTCCTTCCAGGTCGCGGACGGCGAGGAGGCGGCGGTGGCGGTCTGCGACCGCGCGAAGCTCTTCACCCTGGGCGAGTCCCTGGGCGGCGTCGAGTCGCTGATCGAGCACCCCGGCCGGATGACGCACGCGTCGGCGGCGGGCTCGGCGCTGGAGGTGCCGTCCGACCTGGTCAGGCTGTCGGTGGGGATCGAGGCCGGGGACGATCTGCTGGCGGACCTCCAGCAGGCGCTGGGTTAGCAGGTCCTGTCCGGTAGGTCCTGTCCGGCGGCCTGTTGTGTCCCGGGCACCGGTCTGTCGTGTCCCGGGGACGTGCCGCCCGTCCTGCGGGGCGGCGGGGTGGCGGCGCGGCGGGGCGGCGGGGCGCGGACGGCGGGTCCGGTGGCCGCGCCCGTTCGTTCCCGCGCGCCTTGTCGCTGCCTACCAGCCCTCCAGCGGCGGGGTCGTGTCGGCGGGCGGCGGCGCGTTCCAGGGATCGGCCACGGACGCCCAGACCGTGAACACCAGCACGCCGACGCACAGCAGGGTCCAGAACACCCGGTGGACGGCCCGGCGGCGGTGCAGCAGCCGGGCGCCGAGTTCGGTGGCGCGCGGGACGAGATCGCCCGGCACGGCGGGCCGGCCCGCCTCCAGCATCCGCCGCACTTCGGCGGTTTTCCTGTGATCGGGCCCGGTCATGACCGGGCCTCCCCGAGGCGTACGTCGCCCCGCCCGGCCCCGCCGCCGGTTCCGCCGCCGGGGACCGGGCCCGGCGGGGCCGCCGGACGGGGTCCGGCCGCCGGGTGGCGCGGTGGCTTCTGCCGCATCGTTCGGATCGCGCGTGCGCAGATCGCGTGGACGCGCTCCACCGGCAGGCCGATCAGGGCCGCCGTCTGCTCCTCGGCCACGCCCTCGTAGACGCGCAGGACGAGTACGACACGCTCCTGCGGGCCCAGCCGCGCCAGGATGCCCGCCGTGGGGCGGCGCCGCCGGGGGTGCCAGGCGGTGCGGGCGAAGCGCAGGGCGAGGTCCTGACGGGTGCGGTCGTAAGGGTCCTCGCCGCGCAGCCGGTCCCAGTCCGCGTACGTACGGGCCAGCGAGGCGATCAGCAGCCGCTGCGCGCGCGGCGCCGCGTCCGGGGACTCTCCCGTGAGCAGCGCCGCCGCATGCAGCAGCCGGCCGCCCGCACCCGCGGCGAACGCCTCGAACTCGCGGGCGCGGCGGCGATCCGTGGCTGTCCGCCGCTCTCGCACGTCCTCCATTGACGCCAGTCGGCGGCCCCTGGTCAAGAGGGCCTTTCGCGTACCGGGCCCGTCGGGGTGCGGCCGACCGCACGATCCGAACGTGACGGCACGTTCCGGACGAGAGGCCCTAGTTGTCCGTGCCGCCCTCGCCGGACGGCTGTCCCGCCGCCCGTGCCGACAGCGCCCCGTTGAACCGTGTGAGCAGCGTGGTGAAGGACTGCCGTTCCTCCGCCGTCCAGCCGCCCGTGACCTGCGCCATCAGCTCGCGCCGCGACGAGCGGACCTCGTCCAGCCTGGCCAGTCCGCGCGCCGAGAGCTGGAGCACGACCGCACGGCCGTCCTCCGGGTGCGAGGTGCGTTTGACCAGGCCGGTGTCGACGAGCGGCGCCACCTGCCGGGTGACCGTGGAGGAGTCGATGCCCATGCCCGCGGCCAGGGCCTTGACACCCATCGGGCCCTCCTGGTCGAGCCGGTTGAGCAGCAGATACGCGGCGCGGTCCATCGAGTTGCGGACCTGGCCGATACCGCCGAGCCGGGTCTGTTCGGCCCGCCGGGCGAAGACGGCCACCTGGTGCTGGAGTGCATCGAGGAGGCCGGCGTCACCCAAGGGTTCGGAGGCCGTCTCCCGGGAGGCCGACGCAGCGGAAGTCATGTCCTGAATGGGGGGCATGGCTGGGGGCTCTCTTGTGCGGGGGTCGGTTGGTGGGGGACAGAGTACGCGTGGATGACCCCGCCCGTACCGGGGCTGCGCAAACCCATGGGCAGGGATTCACGGTCGGCGGTCGCCGACCGCCGCCGCCCCGGTGAGCTGCGAGACTGACAACCATGAGCTTCGGTACGTCCCGCCTCCCGCGTCCCGTGATCCTCGATGACATCAGGGGAGCCCAGAAGATGCTGTCCGGCGTGGCGAGGACGACCGCCATGGAGGGCAGCAGATATCTGACCCGGCTCGTCGGCGCCCCCGTCCTCCTCAAGTGCGAGAACCTCCAGCGGACCGGCTCGTTCAAGCTGCGCGGCGCCTATGTACGGATCGCGGGGCTCTCCCCGGAGGAGCGCGCTGCGGGTGTCGTCGCCGCCAGCGCGGGCAACCACGCGCAGGGAGTCGCGCTCGCCTCCACCCTGCTCGGAGTCCGCTCGACGGTGTTCATGCCGGTCGCCGCGCCCCTGCCCAAGGTCGCGGCCACCCGCGACTACGGCGCCGAGGTCCGGCTGCACGGACAGGTCGTGGACGAGACACTGGCCGCCGCGCAGGAGTACGCGCGCGACACCGGCGCGGTCTTCATCCACCCCTTCGACCACCCGGACATCATCGCCGGACAGGGGACGGTCGGGCTGGAGATCCTGGAGCAGTGCCCGGAGGTGCGCACCGTCGTCGTGGGGATCGGCGGGGGCGGACTGGCCGCGGGCATCGCCCTCGCCGTGAAGTCCCTGCGCCCCGAGGTCCGGGTGGTCGGGGTGCAGGCGGAGGGCGCCGCCGCGTATCCGCCCTCGCTGCGCGCGGGCCGCCCGGTGGCGGTCAGGACACCGCAGACGATGGCCGACGGCATCAAGGTGGGCCGCCCCGGGGACGTACCGTTCCAGATCATCCAGGAGCTGGTCGACGAGGTGCGTACGGTCTCCGAGGACGAGCTGTCCAGCGCGCTGCTGCTCTGTCTGGAGCGGGCGAAGCTGGTCGTGGAGCCGGCCGGGGCGAGTCCCGTGGCCGCGCTGCTGAGCGATCCGGGGGCCTTCCGCGGGCCGGTGGTGGCGGTGCTCTCGGGCGGCAATGTGGATCCGGTGCTGATGGAGCGCATCCTGCGGCACGGGATGGCGGCCGCCGGGCGCTATCTGAGTCTGCGGCTACGGGTGACGGACCGGCCGGGCGCGCTCGCGACGATGCTCACGGTGCTGTCGGGGGCCGACGCCAATGTGCTCGACATCAGCCATGTACGGACCGATCCCCGGCTCGGGCTGGCGGAGGCCGAGGTGGAGGTGCATCTGGAGACCAAGGGGCCGGACCACTGCGCGGAGGTCGCGACGGCGCTGCGGTCGGCGGGTTACACGATCCTCCCCTGAGCCCCCGGGGAGGGGCGTTCCACCGGCGTGGGAAACCCTCTTGTGAGTCGCGATGTATCGCGTTACTGTGCCGGTCCTGGCGCCTGCCGCGACCGGACTTCCGCAACGGCCGGGCAGGGGACGACCAGCGAACCTAAGCTCTGCGTAAGCAGCAGCACCGACAGCGATCCACGGGAGAAACCACATGCCGGGCGCCATCTACGCCGAAGGCCTGGTGAAGACCTTCGGCGATGTCAGGGCTCTGGACGGCGTCGATCTCGATGTTCCCGAGGGCACGGTCCTGGGGCTCCTCGGACCCAACGGCGCGGGCAAGACCACCGCCGTGCGCGTGCTCACCACCCTGCTCAGGCCCGACAGCGGCAAGGCCGTGGTCGCGGGCATCGACGTTCTCAAGCACCCCAACGAAGTCCGCCGCTCCATCGGGCTCTCCGGCCAGTTCGCGGCGGTCGACGAGTATCTGACCGGCCGCGAGAACCTGCGGATGGTCGGCCGGCTCTACCAGATGAGCGCCCGCGCGGCGAAGGCGCGGGCGGACGAGCTGCTGGAGCGCTTCAACCTCTCCGACGCGGCGGACCGTACGGCCAAGACCTACTCCGGGGGCATGCGCCGCCGGCTCGACCTCGCCGCCGCGCTCGTCGTCTCCCCGCCCGTGATGTTCATGGACGAGCCGACGACGGGCCTGGACCCGCGCAACCGGCAGCAGCTCTGGGGCATCATCCAGGAGCTGGTGGCCGGCGGGACGACCCTGCTGCTCACCACCCAGTATCTGGAGGAGGCCGACCATCTGGCCCATGACATCTGTGTCGTGGACCACGGTCAGGTCATCGCCCGGGGCACCGCCGACCAGCTCAAGGCCCGTACGGGCGGCGAGCGCGTCGAGGTCGTCGTGCACGAGCGCGACCGGATCGACACCGCCCGCACCGTCCTCGGGGCGTTCGGCAAGGGCGGCGAGGTGACGGTCGACGAGCACACCCGCAAGCTGACCGTCCCGGTGACCGGCGGCGCCAAGCTGCTCGCCGAGGTCATCAGGGAGCTGGACACCCGGGGCGTCGAGATCGACGACATCGCCCTGCGCCGCCCCACCCTCGACGACGTCTTCATCTCCCTGACCGGCCACGCGGCCGAGGACGCGGTTGCCGAAGCCGACGGCCCCGGCGGCCCCGGCGGCACCACCGCCGGGAGCGGCAGGGCCGCCAGGGCCGCGAGGACCGCCAAGAGCACGAAGGAGACCGGGAAGTGACCGTCACCACGGAAGCCGCACCGACCGCGGCCCCCCGGCCGCGCGGCGGGATCGTCCAGTCGGCCACCGACTCGCTGGTCGTCGCCCGCCGGAATCTGATCCGCATGACCAGGATCCCCGAGGTCGTTCTCTTCGGGCTCATCCAGCCGATCATGTTCGTGGTGATGTTCAGCTATGTGTTCGGCGGATCGCTCCAGGTGGGCGGCTCTGTCAACGCCGATGTCTACCGCAACTTCCTGATGGCCGGGATCTTCGCGCAGACCGTGACCTTCGCCACCGCGGGCGCGGGCGCCGGAATCGCCGACGACATGCACAAGGGCCTCATCGACCGGTTCCGCTCACTGCCCATGGCGCGTGGCGCGGTCCTCACCGGCCGTACGCTCGCCGATCTGGTGCAGACCGCGCTGACCGTGGTGGTGCTCGCGATCGTCGCCGTGCTCGTGGGCTGGCGCATCCACGAGGGGCTGCCGAAGGCGCTGGGCGCGTTCGGGCTGCTGCTGCTCCTCGGGTACGCCTTCTCCTGGATCGGGGCGCTGATCGGGCTGTCCGTCCGTACCCCGGAGGCCGCCACCTCGGGCGGGCTGATCTGGCTCTTCCCGGTGACGTTCATCTCCAACGCCTTCGTGGACACCAGCGGGATGACGCCCTGGCTGCGGCACATCGCCGACTGGAATCCGTTCAGCGCGACGGTGCAGGCGTGCCGGGTGCTGTTCGGCAACCCGGGGGTCTCGCAGTCCGACGCCTGGCCCATGGAGCATCCGGTGCTGGCGTCGCTGATCTGGTCGGTCCTGATCATCGCGGTGTTCCGGACGCTGGCGGTGCGGAAGTACCGCTCGGCGACGGCCTGAGGGCCTGAGGGTCTGACGGCCTGACGGCTCGTTGCGGGTCTGCGGGTCCGCTGGTCTGCGGGTCCGCGGGCCCGTACGTCCCGCGGAAACAGCCCCCGGCTCCCTGGGCCGGGGGCTGTCGCGCTCTCAGCCCTGGTAGGGCTTGGCGTCCAGGATCTTCACGGAGGCCTTCTTGCCGTTGGGCAGTTCGTACTCCGCGTCGTCGCCGACCTTCTTGCCGTTCACACCGCTGCCGAGCGGGGACTGCGGCGAGTAGGTCTCGATGTCCGAGCTGGCGTACTCGCGCGAGGCCAGCAGGAAGTCCAGGGTGTCGTCCGGATCGCCGTCGAAGGCGATGGTCACGACCATGCCCGGTTCGACGACGCCGTCGTCCGCGGGGGCCTCGCCGACCTTCGCGTTCTGAAGGAGCTGGGTGAGCTGGCGAACCCGGAGCTCCTGCTTGCCCTGCTCCTCCTTGGCCGCGTGGTACCCGCCGTTCTCCCGGAGGTCGCCCTCCTCACGGGCCGCCGCGATCTTCATGGCGATCTCGGTGCGGGCGGGACCAGACAGGTACTCCAGCTCGGCCTTGAGCTGGTTGTACGCCTCCTGGGTGAGCCAGGTGACGTTTTCGCTGGTCTGGGTCACAGGTGCTCCTCGTAGGTACCGGGAATACAAAGCAACGCCCTACCCAGAAGAATGTTGCCTTCTCGGGCGGGCGAAACCACGAGCCTAACAATTTCGTGGCGCGAGGGGGAGGACGAAAGCCATCAGAATTGCGTTAGCGCAGGTCAGCGCCGAGATGTGCGGCGGGTCCCGGTGCCGCTGGGAGCGGTGGGACCAGCGTGACGGGCGGGACCGGCGGGGGATCCGTCAGTCCGACGTACAGCCCAGCAGCTCCGCACTGGTCGCGGTCGCCGTCGTACGCACGGTGACGACCTGGTCGATCCTGGCCTCGCCGGAACCGAACCGTACGTCCTTGCGGCCCACCTCGGCGCCGTTCTCCGCGAGGGAGCGCAGTGTGCAGCTTCCCCTCGCGTCCCGGTCCTTGCGGACCTCCAGATGGACTTCGACCGAGGTGGCGGAGACCACCTTGAACTTGATGAGTTCCCCGGAGACACTGCGATCGACCACGTAGTGGTAGCCGAACCAGCCGATCACGGCGAGCAGGACGGCGCCGAGTACGGCACCCACGATCCGCAGCCGGCGATCCGCGTGCTCGTCCGCCGTGCGGCCGTAACGGCCGGGGGGGAGCTGCTCGCGCACCACGGCCATGATCGTCCCTTTCCGCGTCGGGCGGCCGGAATTTCCGCCCCCGGACATCCGTCACTATAGAAGCCGTCCGATGCGACGAATCACTGAGGATCGAGTCTTGACTGAGCAGCTACGGCTGATGGCCGTCCACGCGCACCCCGACGACGAGTCGAGCAAGGGCGCGGCCACCATGGCCAAGTACGTGTCCGAGGGGGTGGACGTGCTGGTCGTGACCTGCACGGGGGGCGAGCGCGGCTCCATCCTCAACCCCAAGCTCCAGGGTGACAGCTATATCGAGGAGCACATCCACGAGGTCCGCAAGAAGGAGATGGACGAGGCGCGCGAGATCCTCGGCGTCGAGCAGGAGTGGCTGGGCTATGTCGACTCCGGGCTGCCCGAGGGCGACCCGCTGCCGCCGCTGCCCGAGGGCTGCTTCGCGCTGGAGGACGTCGACGAGGCCGCCGGGCGGCTGGTGCGGCTGATCCGTTCGTTCCGGCCGCAGGTCATCACGACGTACGACGAGAACGGCGGGTATCCGCACCCCGACCACATCATGACCCACAAGATCTCGATGGTGGCGTTCGAGGCCGCGGCGGACAAGGAGAAGTACCCGGAGGACGAGTTCGGCCCGGTCTGGCGGCCGCAGAAGCTCTACTACAACCAGGGCTTCAACCGGCCGCGCACGGTCGCGCTGCACGAGGCGCTGCTGGCGCGCGGCCTGGAGTCGCCGTACGGGGAGTGGCTGGAGCGCTGGAAGGAGATCGCCCGCGAGGAGCGGACGCTCACCACCTACGTGCCGTGCGCGGACTTCTACGAGATCCGGGACAAGGCGCTGATCGCGCACGCCACGCAGATCGACCCCGACGGGGGCTGGTTCCGGGTGCCGATGGACGTCCAGCGGGAGGTCTGGCCGACCGAGGAGTACGAGCTGGCGAAGTCGTTCGTCGATACGTCCCTCCCCGAGAGCGACCTCTTCGCGGGCATCCGCGACAATGCCTGATATGTATGCGACCCAGGCAATGACGCACATGCTTCCGCTCGCCAAGGAGCTGGACGAGAACAAGGTGACGCCCGGTGTCCTCGGGTTCATCGTGTTCGCGGTGATGGCGGGCGGCGTGTGGCTGCTGATGAAGTCGATGAACCGGCATATGAGCATGGTCAACTTCGAGGAGACCCCGGAGCCGGAGAAGACTCCGGCCGGCGCCCCGACGAAGACGCCGCCGCACGGCGAGTAGCGCGTCCGCCCGCCCCGCCGCCCGCCGCCGTAGGGCGGTAGCGCGTCCCGACGCCACCGGCCGCCCCGAGGGGCGGCCGGCCCCCCGACGCCGCAGTGACGGCCCCGGGCGGATCCCCGACGGCCCGGTCCGGTTCCGGCCCCGCCCCGGCCGGTGACGGCGGCGGAACACCCCGTGCCCGTGCGGGCCGACCGGCCGGCCGCTGGGCGGGACCGGGCACGGGCCACGCGGGGGCGGGTCGGATTACGCCCGAGGTGGGGCCGGATTACGCCGGGGTGGGTTCCACGGGCACGCCCATGACCTCGCGGGCGTGGCGGGTCGGGACCATGCCGAGGTGCCAGGCCTGCCAGCCGTCCTCCAGGCTGACGCCGCGCCGCAGCATCACCGCGTACGCCTCCGCGCAGTCCTCCAGCTTGCCGTCGCGCTGCCCGTGGCGCGCGGCCGTCAGCTCCGCCAGCTCCTGTTCGGCCACCACCGAGCCCACCTCGATACCGCCCGCCGAGGCGTACGGCAGCAGGGTGCAGCGCAGGAAGCGGGACCAGTCGGCGCCCCGGTGGTCCCCGTACGAGACGAAGAGCGCCGTCGCCTCGTCACAGAGCTGGAGCGCCTGGGCCGCGCGGTTGTTGCCCGCGTCGATGATGGCCAGTTCCAGACAGGTCCACGCCTCGCCGTGCGCCACCCCGATCCGGTGGAAGTCCGCGCGGGCGTCGACCAGGAGCTGACGGGCGAAGCCCGAGTTGCGCAGATTGCCGGTCCTGGCGGCGCTCTGGTCGCGGGTGACCCGGCCCGAGTGGTGCCGGGCGCAGGCCAGACCGTAGACGTCGCGCATCCGCGAGAACATCGTGCGGGCCCGCTCCAGCTCCCGTACCGCCTCGTCCCGGCCGCCGTTCTCCTCCAGCGCCTGGCCCAGGTAGTAGAGCGTCCACGCCTCGCCGCGCGCGTCCTCGTTCTCCCGGTGGCGGGCGAGGGCGTCCCGGAGCTGCCCGATCGCCGGGCCCGGCTCGCCGTCCACCAGCCGCCCCCGCGCGAGCTGGGTCAGCGCCCAGGCCTCACCGCGGCCGTCACGGGTCCTGCCGTACAGCTCCAGCGCCTCGCCCAGCGCGGCCTCCGCGCGCGGTACGTCGCCCATCCGCAGACAGACCTGGCCGAGCTGGAAGTGCGTCCAGGCCTCGCCGTGGACGGACTCGCTCTCGCGGTGCAGCACCAGCGCCGTGTCGAGCATCGCCAGCGCCTCCGCGAGAGCGCCGCGGTCCCGCTCGACGGCGGCGAGGGCGTGCAGGGTCCAGGCGCGGTCCGCCGCCAGCTCGTCGCCGGACTGGAGCTCCAGCGCCTCGCGCAGCTTCGCCGACGCCTCGGTCAGATTGCCCTGGTGGTGCAGGGTGATGCCCAGCGAGCAGAGCGCGCGGGCCGCGCCCGCGTCGTGCTGCGCCTCCCGGTAGAGGTCGACCACCGAGGTCAGGGTGGAGCGCGCCTTGTCCAGCTCCCCGAGCTGGCGGGCCGCGATACCCGTACGCCACTGGACCGAGCGCACGAGCAGTCCCTGGTCCACCGCCTGGGTCAGCTCGTTGATCTCGCCCAGCCGGTAGAGATCGCCGCGCAGCAGGCAGTAGTCGCAGAGCGCGCCGAGCAGATCCAGCACGGCCTGCTGGTCGACGCCCTCTGCGTGCCGCAGCGTGGCCGTGATGAAGCTGGACTCGTCGTCCAGCCAGCGCAGCGCCGCGTCCAGGGAGGAGAAGCCGTGCGCGCCCGCCGGGCTCTTGAAGATGTCCGCGCGCGTCGAGGTCTTGCCGTCGACCAGCCGGATCACCGAGTCGGCCAGCTCCGCGTAGTTGCGGATCAGCCGCTCCTGCGCGGCGGTACGGTCGGCCGCCTCCTCCTCGTCCAGCAGCCGTGCCTGGGCGAAGGTCCGTACGGCGTCGTGCAGCCGGTAGCGGCTGGCCCGTACGTGGTCGATCAGACCGGCCCGGGACAGGGTGGTCAGAAGCCGTCCGGCCTCCTGCTCGTCCGTCGCCATCAGCGCCGCCGCGGCGGCGGCGCCCAGGGACGCGCGGCCCGCCAGCGCGAGGCGCCGCAGCAGCGTGCGGGCCTGCTCGGACTGGTCGGTGTAGCGCAGCCACAGCGCGCGCTCGACCGGCCCGACCGGGCCGTACGCCGCGAGGTCCGTGGCCAGGCCCTGGGGGGTACGGGTGCCGAGCGAGGACCCCGCGACCCGCAGGGCGAGCGGCAGCCCGCCGCACAGCTCCCGCACCCGGTCGGCCGACTGGGCGTCGTAGAGGGCGTCGGAGCCGGTCCCCGCGCCGGCCGCTGCTCCGCCTGTTCCGGCCCCTGCTCCGGTCCCTGCGCCGGTGCCTGCGCCGGTCCCTGCTCCGGTTCCTGCGGAGTCGGCCCGGGTGGTGGCCGCCACCGCCCGCAGCAGCTCCTCGGCGCCCGCGCCGTCCAGTGCCTCCACCGGCAGATGGTGCACCCAGGCCGGTACGTCGGCGGGCAGATCGAGGGGCTCGCGCGCCGTCACCAGCACCAGGCTCTCGGACCGCTCCGGCACCAGGGTGCGCACCTGCTCGGGATCGGAGGCGTCGTCCAGCACGACCGTCACCGGAAGGCCCGTCAGATGCTGGTGGTACAGCTCGCTCAGCCGCCGTACCTGCTGCTCGGGGGAGGACCGCTCACGGAACAGGAGCTGTTCGCGCGGGGCGCCGAGCCGGTTCAGCAGATGCAGCAGCGCGTCGCGGGTCGACAGCGGAGTCTCGCCCGTCCCGCCGCCGCGCAGATCGACGACGCACGCCCCGCGGAACTGGTCCTTGAGCCGGTGCGCCGCCCGTACGGCCAGGGTGGTGCGCCCGGAGCCCGGATCGCCGTGGATCACCACCACCGTCGGCCGGGTCTCCGTCGAGGCGCGCGCCGCGTGGACCCACTGCGCGATCCGCGCCAGCTCGGCGCGGCGCCCGGCGAACGGCCCGTCGGGCTGCGGGAGATGACCGAAGGACTGCTCCAGCACCGTGCGCCGGCGCGCCGCCGCGCTGCGGTCGCCGCCCCGCAGCCGTGGGGCGGCGGCGGACTTCTTGGCGCTGGTGCGGCGGGTCGCGGAGGTGAGCACCCGCTGCTGGTCGAGGAACGGGCGGATGCCCCGTACCTCCAGCGCGGTCAGCCACTGGAGCCGCAACTGCTCGGTGCCGCCCGGCTGGCCCGCCGCGCCCGCCCGCTGGTGCGCGGCGGGCCAGTGGGACGCGGTCACCTTGGCGACGGTGGTGGCGGCTCCGGCGACGGCCACCACGGCGCCCGCGCCGAGCGCGACACCCGTGGCGGTGCCCAGCGCGACGTCCGCGCCGACGGCGGCGGCGGTGGCGACGGCCGTGACCAGCACGGGCGTTGCCAGGGCCTGCCTGCTGAAGCGCTGGGACAGGGGCCGCTGTTCCGCCTCCGCCGCCTCCACGGCCCGCGCGTAGGCGGCGTATTCCTCGGCCGCTCCTGACGCCATGGCGTCCAGCGCGCTCCGCCCCCGCGCCAGCAGCGCGCTCCCGTCGGTCCGGCCGCCGGAGCGCCGTACCTCCTCCTCGACGGCGCGCACCAACAGCCGCTCGGCTTCGACCCGATGGCTCTCCCGCATACGCGTCCCCCTCCGCAAGCACTCGCTGGAGGGTCATTCTCCTGCGCCGGACCCACGAACGCGAGGAACTCGTGGGTGTTCCTCCCGGACGAGTGGTCCCGCGGGCCGGGCGCTGACGAGGTCCGGAGCCTGGCCGTATTACGTCCTGGTTGGCCGAGGACGCTTTTCCTAGGGTCGATGTCAGGGAACAGCGGCGGGGCACCGCCGTGAATCCGGCCGACTCGTCTCCAGGGAGATCCATGTACGCGACCCCCGAGCAGCCGGCCGATGCCGGGGCGTTTCCTGGGAGACCGGTGAGGATCCCACGCGGGCCTTTTCCTGAGCGGACCCGAGCGGCCCTTTTCCTGAGCGGACCCGAGCGACGCGGAAACGGAAGCCGGCGGAATCCGGCACTCGCCGGACGCTCGGTCCGGCGGGTGCCGGACCGAGCGGAACAGCAAGGAACGGAGCGGACATGACATCGACACAGACGGACACCCGGCAGAGCGGTCTCACCGACGCGGTGCTGCTCGTGACCGGCGGCACGAGCGGTATCGGCTTCGCCACCGTGCGCCATCTCCTCAAGAGCGGTGCGCGGGTGGTGGTGACAGGGCGGAGCGAAGAGCGGCTGACGACGGCCCGCGAACAGCTCAAGGACGTCTCCGACGGGGGTTCCCGGCTCCTGCCGGTGCGGGCGGACGCCGCGGATCTCCCGGGCACGGACGCGCTCATGGAGGAGATCGGTGAGCGGTACGGCCGGCTCGACGGCCTTTTCGCCAACGCGGGGTCCGGAATCTTCAGGACCATCCACGACACCGAGGAGGACGACTTCGACAAACTGGTGGCGGTGAATTTCAAGGGCGCCTTCTTCACGGTGAAGAAGGCCCTTCCGCTGCTGCGGCAGGCGGGCGGCGGCTCGGTCGTCCTCACCGCCTCCTGGACCCTGCACCGGGGCATGTTCCCGGCGGCGGTCTACGCGGCCACCAAGGCGGCCGTCCACAACCTCGCCCGCTCCCTCGGGACCGATCTCGCGCACGAGGGGATCCGCGTGAACTCGGTGAGCCCCGGTTACATCCGCACGCCGATGTACGACACGTTCGTGCCGAGCGAGGCCGGACGGGAGGCCACCGCCGCCGCGGTCCCGGCCGGGCACAACGGGACGCCGGAGGACATCGCGCACGCCGTCGGCTTTCTCCTGTCGCCGCAGTCCCACTACATCGTGGGCCAGGACGTGGTGATCGACGGAGGCCTGACGATGGGCCTGCCGCGGTGAGGTGAAACGGAGGTCAGCCTTCGCCGGGGGCGCGGCCGCCTCCCGGCGGGGCCGCGGCGGTCAGCGCCCCGTCGGCCGAGGGTGTCGCCGAGGGTGTCCTCGCCCCGTCGGGCGAGGGTGTCCTTGCGGCATCGGCCGAGGGGGTCCTCGCCCCGTCGCGCGAGGGCGTCCGCCCGGCGAGGGTGCCCAGCAGCCGCAGCGCATGCTCCGAGGGGCTGCCCGGCTCGGCCTGGTAGACGAGGAGCTGCTGGCCCGGGGCGCTGTTCACGGTGAACGTCTCGTAGGTCAGGGTCAGGTCCCCGGCCACGGGGTGGTGGAAACTCTTGTCCGACCAGGTCTTGGCGCGTACGTCGTGGCTGTGCCACAGCCTCCGGAAGTCCGCGCTCCCCGCCGAGAGTTCCGCCACGAGCGCGACCAGCCGAGGGTCCTCGGGATCGACACCGGCCGCGGCGCGCAGGGACCCGACACCGTTGCGCGCCACCCTCTCCCATTCGGCGTAGAAGCCGCGGGAGGCCGGGGAGAGGAAGACGAAGCGGAGCAGGCTGTCGCCGGGCTCCATCGGCGAGAAGAGCGTCCTGGCCAGGTCGTTCACCGCGAGTACGTACAGGCAGCGGCTCAGCACCATGGCCGGTGTCTCCGTCCAGCGGCTCATCAGCCGCAGGAGGTGGGGGCTGACCTCCTCGCTCCACTCCTGCCGGAACCGTGCGTCGCCGCGGAGCCGGGCCAGGCCCTGCAAATGGGCGCGGGCCTCGGCGTCGAGCCCCAGGACGGTGGCCAGCGCGTCGAGCACCTGCTCCGAGGGGTGCCGTTCGCGTCCCTGCTCCAGCCGGGTGTAGTAGTCCTTGCTGACCCCGGCGAGCGCGGCCACCTCCTCGCGGCGCATTCCCGGCGTGCGCCGCCGGCCCCCGGTCATCACCACGGGCTGCGGATCCGTGGTGACGCGCCGTGCCCGCAGGAAATCTCCGAGCGCGTTGTTCTTCCTGTTGGCAGTCATGTTGGCACTCATGCTCACCATGCGTTTCCGACGGACGTCGCCCTGCCGGGGCGGGTGGTCCAGTTTACCGGGCAGGGCGGGTGCGCGACCGGAGACCTCATCGGGTGCGCGACGGAGACCTCACCGGGCGCACGATCGGAGACGTCACCGGGCGCACGGCCGGAGGCGCACGGCCGCGGCACCGTGCGCCTCCCACCGAGCCGGGCGGACCGGCGGTCAGCCGACGCGGACGACGATCTTCCCGAACGCGCCCTGCCCGAGCCGCTCGAATGCCAGCGGCGCGTCGTCGAAGGCGTGGACGGTGTCGATGACCGGCTTGATGCCATGGACGCCGACGAAGGCGGCCAGTTCCTCGAAGGCGCGCCGGTGGCCGGTGGCGATGCCGGTGACGCGGGTCTGCCCGTACAGGAGCGGCATGAGGTCCAGGGAGGCGGTCATCGACTCCAGGAAGCCGATGACGGCCACGTGTCCGTTCGGTCGCGTGGCGGACACCGACCGGTTCAGGCTGCTGCCGCCGACGACGTCGAGCACCTGGTCGACGCCGTTCCCTCCGGTGAGCTCGACGGCGGCGGCCGCCCAGTCCGGCGTGGTCCGGTAGTTGATCACTTCGGCGGCGCCGAGTTCACGCATCCTGGCCAGTTTGCCGTCGTCGCTGGAGGTGGCGATGACGCGGGCGCCGAAGGCCGAGGCGAGCTGCGCCGCGGCGACGGAGACCCCACCGGTCCCCTGCACCAGCACGGTCTGGCCGGGCTCCAGCCCGCCGCGCTCGAACAGCGCGAACCACGCGGTCAGCGCGGCGATGGGCAGCGTGGAGGCCTCCTCGTCGCTGAGCGACGGCGGTGTGGCGACCGCGCCGTCCTGGTCGAGCAGCAGATATTCGGCGAGGCCGCCGTCGAGCGGTCCGCCGAGGGTGAAGTCGCCCAGGTCGCGGCGCGGGGGCCCGTCCAGCCAGCGCGACGCGTAGTGCGACATCACCCGGTCGCCGACGGAGAAGCGGCTCACTCCCGGGCCGACGGCGCTCACCGTCCCGGCGGCATCCGACACGGGAATGAGGTTCGGCGGCATTTTCTCCGGGGTGTAGTAGCCCTCCGCGACGGCGCGGTCGCGGAAGTTCAGGGAGACCGCGGAGACCTTCACCAGGATCTGACCGGGTCCTGGTTCCGGGGTCGGTACCGTGCGTTGTTTCAGATTCTTCAAGCCGAAGTCTTCGAGGACGAAAGCCTTCACGAGGAACTCCCTGGTGATGTGCTGGTATTTCCGCCGGTGTTACCGGGCGACGACAGTCAATGCGATCACAGGAACAGGGGTGTCGGCGCCTTTCAGGGAGGGTGCGACACACCCTCCCTGACCAGCCGCCTTCTTGCTAGCGTCGAGATTCGACAGGCATTACCGGAGCGGTTGGGCCATTCCGGGGCGGCTGGGCCCGCATTCCCCGGGACCATCGCGCTCCTTGAACCCGGGCGGCCGTCCGCCGTACCCGCGATGCCGTACGGAGCTGCCGCCCCCGGTGTGCGGAACCCCGAGGAGAAAAGCCGGGGAGCACCCCGACGAGAAACCCGGAGAGCACTCCGATGAGAAAGCCGGGGAGCCCCCCGAGGAGAAACCCGGGGAGCACCCCCGGAGAACACCCCGAGGAGAAATCCCGGAGAGAAAGCAGCCCCCCCGAAGGGAAACGTCCTCCATGAGCACCAGCATCTTCCCGGCCACACGAACGGAGTTCTTCATCGGCGGACGGTGGGTGGCGCCCCGTTCGCGGACCACCCTCGAGGTCCGGTCGGCGAACACCGGCGAGCCGATCGGTTCCGTGCCCGCCGCCGGCCCGGCGGACGTGGCCGCCGCCGTGGCCGCCGCCCGGTCCGCGTTCGACGCCCCGGACGGCTGGGCGCACCAGCCCGCTTCCCCGCGCGCGGCCGTGTTGCGGCGTTTCGCCGACGCGCTCGACGCCCGAGCCCAGGCCATGGCGCCCCTGGTGAGCGAGCAGAACGGCATGCCGGTCTTCCTGGCCGAGGCGGGGGACTCCCGGCGGCCGGGCCACCTGCTGCGCTACTACGCCGATCTCCTCGACGGGCCGGACGGGGCCGGTGAGGAGATCCGGGAGGGCGCCGGCACCGGCCGTACGCTCGTGCGCCGGCTCCCGCTCGGCGTGGTGGCGGCCGTCGTGCCGTGGAACTTCCCCAACACCATGGCAGCGCTCAAGTACGCGCCCGCGCTCGCCGCGGGCTGCACGGTCGTCCTCAAGCCGTCGCCGGAGACCGTCCTCGACACCTACCTGGTGGCGGAGGCCGCCGTCGAGGCCGGCCTGCCGGAGGGCGTGCTCAACATCGTGCCGGGCGGCCGGGAGACCGGGGCCCACCTGGTCGGCCACCCCGGGGTCGACAAGGTCGCCTTCACCGGCTCCACGGCGGCGGGGCGGCACATCGGCGAGGTCTGCGGGCACCTGCTGCGCCCGGTCACGCTGGAGCTCGGCGGCAAGTCGGCCGCGATCGTACTGGACGACGCCGACCTCGACCTGCCGTCCGCCGCACCACGACTGGCACCGGCGCTGTTCGGCAACAACGGGCAGACGTGCTTCCTCACCAGCCGCGTCCTGGCTCCGCGCAGCCGCTACGAGGAGGTCGTCGGGACCGTCGCCGCGCTGGCCCGGTCGCTCAGGGTCGGCAACTCCCTCGACCCGACGACCCAGGTGGGTCCCCTGGTGAGCGAGCGGCAGCGCGAACGCGTGGAGGAGTACATCGCCCAGGGCGTCGCCTCCGACGCGCGGCTGATCACCGGCGGGGGACGGCCGGCGGGCCTGCGCGCGGGCTGGTTCGTCGAGCCGACGGTCTTTGCCGACGTCGATCCCTCCCACCCGATCGCGCGGGAGGAGATCTTCGGCCCGGTGGTCACCGTGACCCCGTACGAGGACGACGACCAGGCGGTGGAGCTGGCCAACGACTCGGAGTACGGCCTGGCCGGAACGGTGTGGACGGCCGACCCCGACCGCGGCCTCGCCGTCGCGCGCCGGATCGTGACGGGGTCCGTCGGCATCAACCACTACACCCCGGACACGACCTCCCCCACGACCATGATCAAGGCCAGCGGAGTGGGCCTGAAGTTCGGCCCCGAGGCCCTGCTGTCGTACCAGCGCTACCAGTCGGTCTACCTCTGAGCTGCCTCTGAGCTGCCTCTGAGCTGCCTCTGAGCGACGCCCCCGGCGGGGCGGGGGCGCGCGGGGCTCGACGGGAGGACAAAGAAGCCGCGCCCGCCCGTGTGCGGACGCGCTCGCGCGGCGGGCCGTCGGCGCGGGTACAACGGAAGGAGAGCTGTGCGGAGAGAGCTGTGCGTCGGTTCGACTACGTCGGGGTCGCGGTTCGACTGCGTCGTGGTCGCCTACGTCGTGGTCGCGACTCCCCGTCCACGGCGTCCACGGCATCACGCGGCTGAGGATCGCGGACGCCTCCGTCATGCCGTCCCCCGTCTCGGGAAACACCGACGCCGCCGTGCTCGCCGTCACCGAGCGCGCGGCGGACCTCCTCACCCGGCAGGAGCCGTGACACGGATATGAGTGCTGTGCCGAGCCACACGAAGGGCGGGACCGGGCTTGCCGGGCTTGCCGGCCACGTCGCGATCGTCACCGGCGGTGGGCGCGGGCTGGGGCACGACATCGCCAGGACCCTCCACACGGCCGGGGCCGACGTCGTCGTCTGCGGCCGGGAAGGGGAGGTCCTGACGGCGTCTGCCCGGGAGATCGATCCCTCCGGCGAGTCGGTCGTGCCCATGGTGTGCGACATCAGGGACGAGCGGGCGGTGTCCGCCCTGGTCCCAGGCGTGCTCCAACGGTTCGGCCGGATCGACGCGCTGGTCAACAACAGCGGCATAGCCGGCCCGACCTCGCGGCTGTGGGAGTCCTCGCTCGCCGAGTGGCAGGACACGCTCGACACCAATGTGACGGGCACTTTCCTGTGCTGCCGGGCGGTATTGCCGTCCATGATCGAGCAGCGCTCCGGCGCCGTGGTGACCATAGGTTCCGCCGGTGGCAAACGGCCGAATTCCGGGCGGGCGGCCTATGCGGCGAGCAAGACCGCCCTGATCGGTCTGACACGGACGCTCGCCGTGGAGGCGGGTCCTTTCGGGATCAGGGTGAATCTGGTGACGCCGGGAGCCATCAACAGCGAGAGATTCCAGAAAGTCATCGATCAGCTCGCCGTGGGGCGCGGCGTCCCCCGGGCGGAGGTGCTGCGCGAAGCCGTCTCCGGGTCGCCCCTCGGACGACTGGTGGAACCCTCCCATGTGGCCGATGTGGTCGCCTTTCTCCTCGGCGACGGCGCCGCTTCCATCACCGGAGAGGACATCAATGTCTCGGCCGGCCTGGTGATGTATTGAGGTGAGGAATCGCCCGCTTGAGGGGGTGCGGCACGGCCACCCTGAGCGGGGGACGGCTGCCCGACCGTGGTCGACCATGGCGGTGGACGCGTCGGCGCCTCTCTTGCCGGCGCCTCTCTTGTGGGCTTGTGGGCTTGTGGGCGATTTCCTGTCGGCGAGCGCGGTCGGCCATTGCCGGAGACACCAGAAAGCGCGGCGATCATGCCTGTCGGCAAGAAGAACAACGAACTCGGCGAGTTCTTGCGGGCCCGGCGGACCTCGACGGAACCCGACCCGACAGTGATCACGTCCGGGCGGCGGCGTACGACCGGAATGCGCCGCGAGGAAGTGGCGGCGCTGGCCGGGGTCAGCAAGGACTACTACACCCGGCTGGAACAGGGCCGCGAGCGGTACCCCTCGGACCAGGTCCTCGGCGCGATCGCCCTTGCCCTGCGCCTCGACGCCGAGGCCCGCGCCCACCTGCTGGGTCTGGTGCGCCGTCAGAGCGCCGCCCGGTACCGGAGCACCTGGAACCAGGACGTCGCGCCGGACCTGGTGCGGCTGATGGCGGGGTGGACGGACCTCCCCGCCATGGTGCTGAGCCGCTGCCTGGACGTGCTCGCCGCCAATGAACTCGCCCGCGTTCTGTTCTCGCATGTGCCCCCCGGCGACAATCTCCTGCGCTTCATTTTTCTGCATCCGGCCTCCTGCCGGTTCTATCCCCGGTGGGACGAAGCGGCGCGGGACGGAGTCGGGGCCCTTCGTGCGGCGGCCGGCGCCGATTCGCGGGATCCCCGGCTCACCTCGCTGGTGGCGGAACTGACAGCCGGGAGCGAGGAATTCCGGCGGCTGTGGGACAGCCATCACGTACGGGCCAAGACGGCCGCGGACAAGGAATTCCACCACCCGGAGGTGGGGGAATTCACGTTGGCCTACGAGACGCTCACCGTGAACAGCGCCCCGGGCCAGCAGTTGGTCATCTACCAGGCCGAGCCGGGCAGTCCGTCCGAGACGGCGCTGCGGCTGCTGAGCACGCTCACCGAGGACAGCGTCATAGCGGGCGGTTGAACAGGTGAACAGGTGAACAGGTGAACAGGTGGGGCGGGGCGGGGCGGCCGGTGCCCTGACGGTGGGTGCGATGCACCCTCTCTGCCGTGCCCGTTGATGTCCCTCACGTGCATAGACTTTTTCTCGTCGTAAGGAACTTCCGTAGCGAACTCACGAACGAGGACGGGCACGATGAAATACAACAGGTTGGGGAACACCGGTCTCCTCGTCTCGCAACTCTGCTTCGGGACGATGACATTCAGCGGCTCGGGCGGTGTCTACGAGCACATCGGAAATGTCGACCAGGCCGGTGCGGACGAACTCGTCAAGGCGGCGGTGGACGCCGGTATCAATTTCTTCGACACGGCCGACGTTTATTCGGCCGGGCAGAGCGAGGAGATTCTCGGCCGGACCTTCCGCAACCTCGGCATCGCCAGGCACGAATACGTTCTGGCGACCAAGGTGTACAGCCGTATGGGACCGGGCCCCAACGACGTCGGCGCCTCGCGCGGACACATCATGAACGCGGTCGAGGCGAGCCTGCGCCGACTGGGGACCGACTACCTCGACCTCTACCACGTCCATGCCACCGACACGGTGACTCCCGTCGAGGAAACGCTGCGGGCGCTGGACGACCTGGTCCGGCAGGGGAAGGTCCGCTATGTCGGCGTCTCCAACTGGCACGCGTGGCGGATCGCCAAGGCCCTGGGGATCCAGGCGCGTTCCCACTTCGCCCCGCTGAGCACGGTGCAGGCCTATTACTCGGTCGCCGGGCGGGACGTCGAACGCGAGATCGTTCCGCTGCTGGAGGAGGAGGGCTTGGGGCTGCTCGTCTGGAGCCCGCTGGCCGGCGGACTGCTGTCGGGCAAGTTCAGCCGCGACAACCAGAACCCCGCGGGGTCCCGGCGGTCCGGCTTCGACTTCCCCGTGGTCGACAAGGAGCGGGTCTGGAAGGTGCTCGACGTCCTCGGCCCCATCGCCGAGGCGCACGGGTGCAGTCCGGCCAGGATCGCCCTCGCCTGGCTCCTCGCCCGGCCCGCGGTCACATCCGTGCTCGTCGGCGCGAAGCGGCTCGACCAACTGCGGGACAACGTGGCCGCCGTGGACGTCGCCCTGACACCGGAGGAGACCCGCCGACTGGACGAGGTCAGCCAACTGCCCCCCGAGTACCCGGGCTGGATGGTCGAGACCCAGGGAGCGGACCGCTGGGGAGCCGTCGACCTCTGGGACTCCCACGTCGCCCAGTCCTGACCCCGCCCCGCCCCCAGCCGCCCTTCGCCCGCCCCCTCGCCCCGCCGGGCCCCGCCCACCGACGCCGCCCACCGACGTCCGCGCCGGCGGGGCGATGGCTGCCTCGGTATCAGTTGCCGGAACGCAGCACGTTCCCCGTGGACGGCAATGACCGGTGGTTGTACGACAACCGTCTCCTGGCGGTCGGCCACTTCGATCCCGAGGGCCGGGTGCGGGGGTCTGAAATCACCGGGCCCTGGGTGCCCGGCTCCGCGGATTCCGCAAGGACGCGGGGTTCGCGAGCGGCCGGGCATTCGCTGTGGCCACGGGATGGGCGGAATTCCCGCTGTTCCCCGCTTCGGCCGACGAACCAGGGCGGGGCTTCCGGAGAGATTTCCGACACACCTGCGACCTGGACCGGTGTCTCGTTTGTGTGTCGGTTCAAACGCTGCTGGATGAATGCATGGGCAGCTTCTGGAAAAAGGTCGACACTATCTGTGCGGAGCTCTTGTTCACGGGGAATATGGATCCATTTTGGTGCATCCTCGGATGATTCCAAGGCCTCTGTCGAATTGGTCCAGAAAAGCCTTCGTGAGCCGACGTGGAATACCACGCCGAAAACAGGAAGAAGCGCGTTCTTCCAGTCGCTCGCGTGTGCGTGACCGATCCTCCGTCGGCCTGTGCCGGGCCGTGATGATGCTGCCCGACGATTGTTGATCGTCAGATAATTCCCAGGTCCACAATGACGGAGAAGGGCGCGGCAGCCTTGATCACGCCGGTGAACATCTCGCCATCCCTGTATGCCTTGGTGGCTGGGTCGAGAACGTAGGTGTAGATGATCGGGACACCGGTGGCGGCCTGTTCGACCCGCCAGTAGAAGGGGATGCCGGCCTTGGCGTACTGGTCCACCTTCACGATCCGGTCGGTGGTCTCCGAGCCGGGCGACACGACCTCGACGACCAGGAGTACGTGTTCGGGGCGCGTGGGCGTGTGGTCGATGGTCTCCGCCCGGTAGACGACGATGTCCGGACGGCGGTTGGTGAGCGGAACGTCCTGCAGACGGACATCGAAGTCCGTGTCGGCGTTCCAGTCCGGGCCCGCGGCGGCGTCCAGGGCATTGGCCAGGATCCTGGCCAGCCGGTTGTGGCGCTTGGACGCGCTGGGGCTCACGACGACCATCCCGTCCACGATCTCAATGCCGGCACACTGCTCCTCGGACCAGGAGTCGTACTGCTCCGCGCTGATCTGCGTGTGCATCCACGCGGGCGCCACCATTTCGGCGGTCATGGCGTACCTCCTTCTCGAGGGCGTTCGCCGGGTCCGGTGCTGCTGGGCCCAGCGTACTGTTCCCGGTGCGGTGGGGCGCCGTGCTCCGGCGGGTCGGGGGTGGGCTCCGGCAGGATGGGGGCATGGCGAACCGACTGGCCCATGAGACCTCCCCGTATCTGCTCCAGCACGCCGAGAACCCCGTGGACTGGTGGCCCTGGTCGGCCGGGGCGTTCGCGGAGGCGCGCAGGCGGGATGTGCCGGTGCTGCTGAGCGTGGGGTACAGCAGTTGTCACTGGTGCCATGTGATGGCGCACGAGAGCTTCGAGGACGCGACGACCGCGAAGTACATGAACCGGCACTTCGTGAATATCAAGGTGGACCGCGAGGAGCGGCCCGATGTCGACGCCGTCTATATGGAGGCCGTGCAGGCCGCCACCGGGCAGGGGGGCTGGCCCATGACCGTGTTCCTGACCGGGGACGGGGAGCCGTTCTACTTCGGTACGTACTTCCCGCCCGCGCCCCGGCACGGCATGGCCTCCTTCCCGCAGGTCCTGGAGGGCGTCAGCGCCGCGTGGACCGACCGGCGCGAGGAGGTCGCGGAGGTCGCCGGACGGATCGTGCGGGAGCTGGCCGGGCGCTCGCTCGCGCACGGCGGGGACGGGGTGCCGGGCGAGGCGGAGCTGTCGCAGGCGCTGCTCGGGCTGACCCGGGAGTACGACGCGCGGCACGGCGGCTTCGGCGGGGCGCCCAAGTTCCCGCCGTCGATGGTGGTGGAGTTCCTGCTGCGCCACCATGCCCGTACCGGCTCCGAGGGCGCGCTCCAGATGGCGGCCGACACCTGTGAGGCCATGGCGCGCGGCGGGATCTACGACCAGCTCGGCGGCGGCTTCGCGCGCTACTCGGTCGACCGCGAGTGGACCGTGCCGCACTTCGAGAAGATGCTCTACGACAACGCGCTGCTGTGCCGGGTGTACGCGCATCTCTGGCGGGCCACCGGATCCGATCTGGCCCGGCGGGTCGCGGTGGAGACCGCGGACTTCCTGGTGCGTGAACTGCGCACGGAGGAAGGCGGGTTCGCCTCCGCGCTGGACGCGGACAGCGACGACGGCACCGGACGGCATGTCGAGGGCGCCTACTACGTCTGGACGCCGGAGCGACTGCGCGAGGTGCTGGGGGAGGCGGACGCCGAGTTCGCCGCGCGGTACTTCGGGGTGACGGAGGAGGGCACGTTCGAGGAGGGTGCCTCCGTGCTCCAGCTCCCCCAGGGCGGCGGGGTGGTGGACGCCGCGCGGGTCGAGTCCGTACGGGCCCGGCTGCTCGCCGCGCGCGAGGAGCGGCCCCGGCCCGGCCGGGACGACAAGATCGTGGCCGCGTGGAACGGGCTGGCGATCGCCGCGCTGGCCGAGACCGGCGCGTACTTCGACCGGCCGGATCTGGTGGAACGGGCCACGGAGGCCGCCGATCTGCTGGTACGGGTGCATCTGGGCGGGACGGGCGGGACGGGCGGGACGGGCGGGACGGGCGGGACGGATGGGACGGGCGGTACGGGGGCCACGGCGGGCGGGACGGGCGGCGCGGGGGCCACGGCGGGCGGTACGGGTGACACCGGCGGCGCGGGGGCCACGGCGGCCGCCGTGCGCCTCGCCCGTACCTCGAAGGACGGCAGGTCCGGCGCCCACGCCGGCGTGCTGGAGGACTACGGGGATGTCGCCGAGGGCTTTCTGACCCTCGCGGCGGTCACCGGCGAGGGGACCTGGCTGGAATTCGCCGGGTTCCTGCTGGACATTGTCCTCGACCGGTTCGTGGCCGAGGACGGCGCGCTGTTCGACACGGCGGACGACGCCGAACAGTTGATCCGCAGGCCCCAGGACCCGACGGACAACGCGACGCCGTCCGGCTGGACCGCCGCCGCCGGGGCACTGCTCTCCTATGCCGCGCACACCGGCTCCGAGTCCCATCGCACCGCCGCCGAGGGGGCGTTGGGCGTGGTGAAGGCGCTGGGGCCCCGGGCGCCGCGCTTCATCGGCTGGGGGCTCGCGGTCGCGGAAGCGCTGCTCGACGGGCCGCGCGAGATCGCCGTGGTCGGACCCGAGGGGGACCCGGCGGCACGGGAGCTGCACCGTACGGCGCTCCTCGCGACGGTCCCCGGCGCGGTCGTGGCGTACGGCTCCCCGGACAGCGACGAGTTCCCGCTGCTCGCCGAACGGCCCCTGGTCGGCGGGCGGTCCGCGGCGTATGTCTGCCGGCGGTTCGTATGCGCGGCTCCCACAACTGAAGTAGGCGTGCTGCGGGGCGAGTTGGGTGTGTTCGAGTGAGCTGTGGCCGGTTTATGACCTACGGTGAATCGGCCGGAAACGCAGTATTCATCTGATCGGCCCCCCGACCGTCACAGGTCGGCCCTATTGTCTTCACAAGAGGTGCAACAGGTGGCCATGGGGGGCCCGTTGCGCGAGGGGGATGACGGGTGCGCCGGCGGCCAGGGGGGCCTTGCCGCGGCCACCCGGGCCGAGGGGGGCCGTGTTGTACACGTCTGTGTTCGTCGCTGCCATTTCACTGGCGCTGTTCTGGATGGCCGCGTTCACGCTCTGGTGGCAGATGCATGCCTGGCGTACGCCGGAGACGCTGGCCGCGACCAAGTTCGCCCCGCCCGACGGGGGCCGGGCCGGCTCGTTCTCGCTGCTCCTGCCCGCCCGGCACGAGCAGGCGGTGCTGGAGCACACCGTGGAACGGCTGCTCCAGTCCAGCCACACCGACTTCGAGATCATCGTCATCGTCGGACACGACGACCCGGAGACCGCCGCGGTCGCCGAGCGGGCCGCGGCCCGTGACCCGGACCGCGTCCGGGTCGTCGTCGACACCCACGAGGCGAAGAACAAACCCAAGGCGCTCAACACCGCGCTGCCGCACTGCACCGGCGAGGTCGTCGGGGTCTTCGACGCCGAGGACCAGGTCCATCCCGAGCTGCTGACCCATGTCGACCACGCCTTCCGCTCCACCGGCGCCGATGTCGTCCAGGGCGGCGTCCAGCTCATCAACTTCCATTCGAGCTGGTACAGCCTGCGCAACTGCCTGGAGTACTTCTTCTGGTTCCGCAGCAGGCTCCATCTGCACGCGCAGAAGGGCTTCATCCCGCTCGGCGGCAACACCGTCTTCGTACGGACCGAGGTCCTGCGCACGGCCGGCGGCTGGGACCCCGACTGTCTGGCCGAGGACTGCGATCTGGGCGTACGGCTCTCCAGCGCCGGCAAGAAGGTCGTCGTCGCGTACGACTCGGACATGGTGACCCGCGAGGAGACACCCGGCTCGCTGATGTCCCTGCTCAAGCAGCGCACCCGGTGGAACCAGGGCTTCCTTCAGGTCTACCGCAAGAAGGACTGGAGACAACTGCCCACCCCGGGACAGCGGATGCTCGCCCGCTACACCCTGATGACCCCGTTCCTCCAGGCGTTCACCGGACTGGTCATCCCGCTCAACGTGGGCATCGCGCTCTTCCTGGACGTACCGGTGACGATCGCCTTCATCACCTTCCTGCCGCTGGTCACCGCGATGGTCACCTTCGTCTTCGAGGTCGTCGGGCTGCATGACTTCGGCAAGCAGTACGGACTCCGGGTCCGGCTCACGCACTATCTGAAGCTCATCCTCGGCGGCCCCTTCTACCAGGTGCTGCTCGCCGGAGCGGCGATCCGTGCCGTCTGGCGCGAGCAGCGGGGACGCAGCGACTGGGAGCTGACCAGTCATACCGGCGCGCATCTCCTCCGAGAGGACGTCCACGCGTGACCTCCACCCTTCCCGCGGTGACGACGGATCAGGAAACCGCCGTCACCGCGCAGCCGAACGATGCCCGGAACGCCGAGGACACCGCCGGCGAGCGGGACGGGCGGACGCCCGGCAACAGACGGCTCACGGTCCGTCCCGTGGTGCGCTTCCGCCGCTCCCGTCCCGATCTGCTGCTCTGCGGAGCGCTGCTGGTCGCGATCCTGCTGGTCCAGGGCTGGAACATCCAGCACTATCCGACGCTCAGCGACGACGAGGGCACCTATCTCGCCCAGGCCTGGGCGGTCCAGGAGGGCAAGGGCCTCGCCCACTACACCTACTGGTACGACCATCCGCCGCTCGGCTGGATGCAGATCGCCTTTCTGACCTGGCTGCCCTCGCTCCTCTCGCCCGAGTCGATGACCGTCGCCCCGATGCGGTTCGCGATGCTGCTGGTCAGCGCGGCCGGCGCGGTGCTCCTCTACATACTGGCCCGCCGGCTGTGGCTGCCGCGCTGGGCCGCGGGACTGGCGATGGTCCTCTTCGGGCTCTCCCCGCTCTCCGTGGTGCTCCAGCGGGAGATCTTCCTCGACAACATCGCCGTGATGTGGATGCTGCTCGCGTTCTGCCTGGCGGCCTCGCCGCACCGCCACCTCTGGCACCACTTCGCGGCCGGGATCGCCGCCGCCGTGGGGGTGCTCACCAAGGAGACCATGCTGGTCGTCCTGCCCGCGCTGCTGGTGACGATGTGGCGCTTCAGCCATCGCGACACCCGTAAGTTCGCCCTCACCGGCGCGATCACCGCCTGCGCGCTCATCGGGCTCTTCTATCCGCTGTTCGCGCTGCTCAAGGGCGAACTGCTGCCGGGCGGCGGGCATGTCTCGCTCTGGGACGGCATCACGTACCAGATGAGCCGGCCCGGCTCCGGCTTCATCCTCGACCCCGGCAGCGGCTCGTACGGAGTGCTTCAGTCCTGGCTGTACTACGACCGGGTACTGCCGCTGGGCGGTGTCGCCGGTGCCGTCCTGCTGATGGTGACCCTCCGCTGGTCGGTCACCGCGCGGGCGCTGGCCGGCCCCGCGCTCGCCGTGGTGATCCTCACCGCCGTCGCCCTGCGCCCCTCCGGCTATCTGCCCGCGATGTATGTCATCCAGGCGATGCCGTTCCTGGCGCTGGTGCTGGCGGGCGGTGCGGCGAGCGTCACCCACGCCGTGCTGCGCAGACGGCGCGAGGGCCGGGAGAGCGGAAAGCTGACCGTCGTACGCTGGACGGCGCTGGCCGCCCTGGCCGCGACCGCCGCCGTGTATGTGGCGCCCCGCTGGTACGAGGGCAACCGCACCGCGCTCACCGCCGACGCCAACGCCCCCTACCGGGCCGCCGCCTCCTGGATGGCGAAGGAGGTCCCCGACCCGTCCCGGGCGCGGGTGCTCGTGGACGACGCGCTCTGGCTCGACCTCGTGCACGCCGGATACGAACCGGGCCTGGGCGCGATCTGGTTCTACAAGGCCGACCTCGACCCGGCCGTCACCGAGACCATGCCCCGAGGCTGGCGCGACCTGGACTATGTGGTCGCCTCCCCGACAGTACGGCGCGACGCGCGTGACCTGGCCACTGTGCGGGACGCGCTGGCCCACTCGGACACCGTCGCCGTCTTCGGCGAGGGCGAGGACCGGATCGAGATCCGGCAGATCGTGGGAGGCGAACGATGAGCATTCTTCCCCCCACCGGCGCCGGGGAACTCGGCGAACCGGAGCTGAACCCCGTCTCCCCGCTCCCCGCGGGCCCGCGCAGAGGGGAGAGGCGGGACCCGGAAGCCACGGCCGTGGCCGAGCCGGGAGCCGTCACCGTCATCATCCCGACCTTCAACGAGTCGGGAAACGTACGGGAGTTGCTGCGCCAGCTCACCGACGCCGTACCGGCCAGGCTGCCCTGTGAGGTGATCTTCGTCGACGACTCGACGGACGACACCCCCGAGGTGATCGTGGCCGCCGCGCAGGACTGCCCGTTCCCCGTCGAGGTGATCCACCGGCAGACCCCCGAGGGCGGTCTCGGCGGGGCCGTCGTCGAGGGGCTCAAGGCCGCGGGCTCCGAGTGGATCGTCGTCATGGACGCCGACCTCCAGCATCCGCCCGCCCTCGTCCCCGATCTGGTCGCGGCCGGTGAGCGCGAGCGCGCCGATCTCGTCGTCGCCAGCCGCTACATCAGCGGCGGCAGCCGGGCCGGACTGGCCGGCGGCTACCGGGTCGCGGTCTCCCGGGCGGCGACCTGGCTGGCCAAGGGGATCTTCCCGGCCAGGCTGCGCGGGATCAGCGACCCCATGAGCGGGTTCTTCGCGATCCGGCGCTCGGCGGTCACCGCGGAGGCGCTGCGCCCGCTCGGCTACAAGATCCTGCTGGAACTGGCGGTGCGCTGCCGGCCCGAGCAGCCCGCCGAGGTGCCCTTCGTCTTCCGGGACCGGTTCGCGGGTGAGTCCAAGTCCTCCGCCAGGGAAGGGCTGCGGTTCCTGCGCCATCTCGTGGAGCTGCGGACGGCCTCACCGCTCGCCCGGATGACCGTCTTCGGACTGATCGGCCTCACCGGTTTCGTGCCGAATCTGCTCGCGCTGTACGGGCTGACGCTCGCCGGGCTGCACTATCTGCCGGCCGAGGTGCTGGCCAACCAGTTCGGCGTGGCGTGGAACTTCCTGCTGATCGAGACGCTGCTCTTCCGCAGCAGACGGGCCCACCGGCACTGGGCGGACCGGGTGGGCCGGTTCGCGCTGATCGCCAACGCCGATCTGCTGCTCCGTATCCCGCTGATCGCGCTCTTCGTCTCCCGGATGGGACTGGCGGTGCTGCCGGCGACGGCCCTGGCGATGCTGGCCACGTTCGTGCTGCGGTTCGTGGGGACGGAGGCGCTGGTGTATCTGCCCAAGCGCGGGCGGCGCGCCGCCGCCGCCCGTGGGCCGGTGAGCGGGCGCGCGGTCGACCTCGTCGGGGATGCCGGGCGTTTCGAGGGCCCCGGGCGTTTCGAGGGTGTCGGTCGTTACGAGGGCCCCGGGCGTTACGAGGGTGCCGGGCGTTACGAGGGTGTCGAGATCATCGAGGGGGGAGCCGCGCGATGGGAGCACTGAGATTCGGGCGGAAGCCACGTGCGGCGGGGGCGGGGGCGGGGGCCGCCGGCTCCGTACGCCCGTTCCGCAGGCCGCCCGCCCGGCGCAGCCGCAGGACCGCCCTGCTCGCCGTCGCGGCGCTCACCGGCGGGCTGCTGCTCAGCGCACAGCAGCCCGCCGCGGCCGGGGTGAACCTGGTCAAGAACGCCGGTTTCGAGACGGCGGGCGCGGGCGCCGGAGCGATGCCGTACTGCTGGGAGCAGTCCGGCTGGGGCGACAACGACTTCACCTTCGCGACCGTCGCCGACGCCCACTCCGGCACCAAGGCGCTCAGGGTCGAGCTGACCCGCCGGGTCGACGGCGACCGCAAGGCGCTGATCACGGAGTCCGTGGCGTGCGCGCCCGATGTGGTGCAGGACCGGCAGTACGACCTGTCCCTCTGGTACAAGTCGACCACCCCGGACGCGGCGATCACGCTCTTCCGGCATGACACCACGGCCGGCTGGCAGTACTGGACCGACCTCAAGACCCTGGACCTGAGCGCCGGTTACCAGCGGGCCGAGGTCCGTACCCCGGTCGTGCCGCCCGGCACCGACCGGATCACCTGGGGCGTGTCCGTCTACGGCACGGGCAGTGTGACCACCGACGACTACGCGATGGAAGAGGTGGCACCGCCGCCCGTCGAACCCGACTGCACCGGGACGCCCCAGGAGTGCGCGGACGGGAAGTGGGAGGTCCTGCCGACGGAGAACCCCGTGCGTTCCATGCACTCGGTGGTGCTCCACAACGGCAAGGTGCTGCTGATCGCCGGGTCGGGCAATAACACGGACATGTTCGAGGCCGGTACGTTCACCTCCGCCGTGTACGACCCGGAGGACGGTTCGTACCACACGGTCCCCACGCCGGACGACATGTTCTGCGCCGGCCATGTCCAGCTCTCCGACGGCCGCGTCCTGGTGATGAGCGGCAACAAGGGCTATCCGTCGGCGGACGGCACCGTCGGCTACCAGGGGTACAAGGACTCGTACGTCTTCGACCCCGCCACCGAGACGTACACCAGGACCAACGACATGAACGACGGCCACTGGTACCCGTCGGCCACGATCATGGGCAACGGCGATGTGCTGTCCTTCGGCGGGCTGCGCGAGGACTCCAGCGGTTCGGTGACCGCCGAGCGCTGGTCCGCCGCGCAGGACGCGTGGCTGCCGCTGTGGCAGGTCAACCAGACGTGGTCGTACTGGGGTCTGTACCCGTCCATGATCCTGATGCAGGACGGCCGGCTCTTCTACTCCGGCAGCCATGTATTCGGCAACGGCACCCCGGGCACCGGGTCCTCCATCTACGACTACGACGCCAACACCGTCACGGATGTGGCCGGGCTCCAGAACAAGGACGAGCGCGACCAGTCGGCCAGTGTGCTGCTGCCGCCCGCGCAGGACCAGCGGGTGCTGACCATCGGCGGCGGCAACATCGACTCCAACCCGGAGGCGAACCGGCTGACCGACCTGATCGATCTCAAGGAGCCCAGCCCCCAGTACACCCCGGGTCCGCCGCTGCCGCAGGGCACGGTCGATCTTGGCAACGGCCCGCAGCCGCAGACCGGGGCGCAGGGCAAGATGTACGGTTCCGCGGTGCTGCTGCCCGACGGCACGGTCCTGGAGACCGGCGGGGCGCTGCACAACCGGGCGAACCCCGTCTACGAGTCGTCGATCTTCGACCCGCGTACGGACACCTTCGACCCGGTGGCCGTGGACCCCGAGGCGCGCGGCTACCACTCCTCGGCGTTCCTGCTCCCGGACGGCCGGGTCATGACGACGGGCGACAACCCGGGCAACGGCACCTGGAACCATCAGGTGTCGCTGTACACCCCGCCGTATCTGCTCAAGGGGCCGCGCCCCGAGATCACCTCGCTGACCGACGACCAGTGGCAGTACGGGGACACCCAGCGGATCACGGTGGACCGGCCCATCGCCAAGGCGGAGCTGATCCGCCCGGCCGCGGTGACCCACTCGTCCGACCCCAACCAGCGGTTCGTGGATCTGCCGCTCACGGTGGACGGGAACACCGTCGATCTCAATGTGACGAGCAACCCGAATCTGGCGCCGCCCGGCTGGTACATGCTGTTCGCGGTCGACGCCAACGGCGTTCCCTCGGTGGCCGAGTGGGTACGCCTCGGCGGTCCGCCGGCGCTCGCGAAGCAGTCGGCGGGACCGCATGGGGCGGGGGCGGCGGATTCGGCGGGATCTGCGGCGGGATCGGCGGCGGCGGGATCTGCGGCGGATTCGGCGGCGGATTCGGCGGGGGCGGCGGATTCGGCGGGGGGAGCGCACGCGGCACACGTGCACGACTTCGCGGGTGACCTGGCGAAGCCCGCCAAGAAGCCGCAGAAGAAGCGGACCTCGGCGCCCGTGAGCCCGCAGATCGCGGGCTGCGACCGGCACTACGGCTCGGCGGACGTCTGCGTCCCCACGGTCTTCCCGGAGACGGTGAAGGCGACGACGAAGGCGCGCTGCGACTGGCTGGCGGAGAACGCGTACGGGCGGCTGAAGGTCAACGGCAAGGACGACCCCCTGCGCCTGGACCCGGACAAGGACGGCACGGCCTGCGGAAAGGGCGACGTGCGGCAGACCAGGGGCTGAGGCCCCGTCCGCCCCCCGGGTGCCGCGGCGCTGCGGCACCCGGGGGCTCCGTCTGCGCCTGGGGCTCCGTGGGCGCTGCCCTCGTTTACAACTCTTCCTACGTGACTACCGTGGAAGTAGTGGCCGACCTGGGGAGCGCCGACGTGGACCGACGAAAGATCCTTTCAGCCGCGCCGTTTGCGGCCTTTGCTGGGGTAGGACCGTCGCGGGACTGGCTCGTGAACACTCTTGACCAAGAGCAGGAACCGGGGTCGCGTGTGCGGCTCGAAGACGTCTCGGCCGTGAAGAACATGTTCGCCACCTTCCAGCGGATGGACATCTTCCAAGGCGGCGGATCAGGCCGGCTGGTCCTGGCCGAGTACATGACGCAGCACGTGTATCCGCTCCTGCGCCGTACTCATGGTGAGGAGGTGCGGCGTGCTCTGTGCGAGGCAGCGGCCGAGCAGACGTACCTGCTGGGCTGGATGGCGTACGACAACGGGGAGAGCAGGGCCGCGCAGAGGTACCTGACCCAGGCGCTTCGCCTCGCCCAGGAATCGAAGGATGCCGCCCTGGGCGCGCATGTCCTCGCGGGGATGGCGGACCAGGCGACGCTGCTCGGTGACCCCGCCGAGGGCCGTCGACTGGCGCAGGCGGGGCGGCATGGGCTGGCGCGGGCGCACTCGCCCGCGTGCCTGGCGGATCTGTGGTGCCTGGAGGCGCGGGCACTCGCCCTGCTCGGCGAGAAGTCGGCTGCGGCGCACGCCGTCGCGCAGTCCGAGAAGGCGTACGAGCGAGTGCGGCTCGATGAAGAACCGGCCTGGGCCGCGTTCATCGACCCTGCCTATCTCCACGGCGAGCACGCGAACACCTTCCGCGACCTGGACGACCCGTTGGCGGCCGAGGAGCATGCGCGGCGGTCCATCAACCACGCCAAGAAGCAGCAGCGAGCGCGTCGAGGGGCGATGTCGCAGGCCGCTCTGGCGGTCTCCCATCTGCAAAGGCGCGATCTCGATTCAGCGTATGCCGCCGGTATCCGTACGTTGTCCCTGACCAAGCGCGTGAAGTCGTCGCGGGCCGTCGAGGCTGTGCAGGACCTGCAACGGCGCATGCAGCCGTTCGGCGCCCATCGGCTGGTTGCAGACTTCAACGAGAGGGCGCGTGACCTCGTCACCGCGGCGTAGTCGCGACAACGTCCCGGGCCGACGACCCGTCGGGACCCGGGTGCCGCGCCTGCTGCGACACCCGGGTTTCCGGTGGCTCCGAGGCTTCCGGGCCTCGGGTGTCGGCCGTTGCGCGGGCCCTGCTACGGGGGGTGTGGGCAGCCGCTACAGGGGTGGCGTGGGTCGAGGGTGCCGAGGCTGCGGCCGGGGCCGGGGCCGGGGCCTGGGCCGGGGCCTGGGCAGAGGTCGAGGGTGCGGGTGATGTAGCGGCCGTCGACGGAGTAGTAGAACCAGTCGATTTCTCCGCCGTGGTCGAGTCGTTCCCGTGCCTGGGCGAGTACGTCTTCGGGGAGCGGGGTTCTGGCGGCGCGGGGGTACTCCTGGAGGGTGGTCTCCAGCCAGGCGTATGCGTCGTCGGCCGTGGTGTGTGTGGTGAGGACGGTGGCGGTTTCGGCGATGCGTCTCAACTGGTCTTCGGGGCTGAGTGGTTGGGCCTCGACGGGGGTGACGCGGGGCTTCGGGTCGCTTCCGGGCCGGCACCGGGGGCCGTTCCAGGCGTAGCCGTGCCAGTGCGCCGGGGGGTTGTCCATACGGGGGGTCATCTCCACGGGCGGTCCGGACGTAGGAAGGTGCTCATGGCTCCCGCGCGTCACGGGCGTTGAGGAAGTTCCGCCAAGCGTGTTCCCCCTCGGAGCAGCGCCGACCGCCGGAGCAGCGCGAGCACTCCGCCGCGTGGGTTATGTACTCCCCGTAGCAGCCGAGAAGACGGCCCGCGTCGGCCAGCAGACGGCGGAGTGCGAGCGCGGTCACGGCGCGGCCTCGACGCGCCGGTGGCCGGCATCGAGCAGGTCGGCCACGGCGTCCGCCGAGCACAGCCTCCCGACGGTCTCGACGGGCACGGCCCAGTACGCGGCGACGGCGGTCGGTTCCGTACGGTCCGTCCTGGGGATACCGAGCCACCCGCCGCTCCCGCGCACCACCGCGAGCGGCGACCGCCATGTCTCGCAGGTCCCGGTGGGCACGAGCGCGTAGTACCAGGAGCCCGGCTGGCAGATCACCGGCCCGCCGAGGACATCGGCGAGGACGGCGTTCACCTCGTCCGGTTCGGTACGGCCGACCGCGGCGAGCACCAGCTCCCGGGGCATCCGCACGGCGTCGTACGCGCCCCCGGTACGCAGGATGGCCGGTCTGCCGTCCGCCCAGTCCGCGCGGGCGATGTCCGGTACGTGAGTGGACGACAGGAGCCATCGCATGATGGCCCTTTCGGTCGTGTGCGTCGTCATGATCGGCTCCTGGGCTGCACATGGCGCGGCGCCGACCATGACCTGTGGGCGGTCGGCCGACGCCGCCTTATGCGGTCACGCTATGGAGTGGTGTCATCACAGCCCAGTGGCAGAATGCCCTACCCGGAATCTCAGTTGCCCTCCAGCTAGGACGTGTTGTCCTACCGGTCAGAGAGCCGGGTCGACTCCCAGGCGCGCCGCGAGGCCCCGTAGCGGGGTATTGCGCCGACGTTCCGCCTCCAGCATCTCCCGCACCGTGGCGGCAGCCAGCGTCTGGAACCGGATCCACTCCGGCTGGTCCCGCTCCACCTCCAGCAGTGTGTCCAGGGCACCGTCGACATCCCCGGTCTGGTACTGGGCCTGCGCCACATCCACTCGGTACGCGGCGGAGTGGACGGGCCTGGTGATGTCTTCGACGTCGACCTTCCGCGACAGCCTCAGCGCCTCGGCGGGCTCGGGCTCCTGTCCCGCCAGGGCGATATTGACCTGCTGTGTAAGGACATCCACCACGGAGAACGCGCTGCCGTAGGCGTGCACTGATCCTGACCGGGTCGCCGCGGCCTCGGCCATGTTCAGGAAGACATTGGCGTCAGCTCGGTTGTCCCGCCGCGCCGCCGGTGTGGCGGCCGCGACCAGCAGATTTCCGTAGACGGCGAATTGCTCGGGAGTCGCATGCCGGAAGCTGGGCTCCAGCGCGTCGGCCTTCCGTTCCGCGACGTCCTGGGCCTGTTCCCAGCGGCCCTGCCGGAGGAGAACCCACGACAGGGTGGAGATGGCCATGCCTTCCATCAGTGGGTCGGACGCGCGTTGTGCGGCGGCCAGTTGCTTCTCGACGGCGGCGAACGCCCAGTCCGGATGGCCGGCCTGCGCGGAGAGTGAGGCGGCCAGTTGGTACGCGAGCGCGAGCTTCTGCCACACCTGCTCCGTGTCGCTCTCGCGGGCGATGGCTCGCCCGTCGCGGAGCAGGAGCGGGAGCGTGTCGGAGAGGCCGGTGTACTCGCCCGACCAATACTGATCGGTCGCGTCCTTCACGGAGCTGGTCCACGTCTCCGCGTCCGGGGGGTCCTCAAGGTTGTCGTCGGCGAGCACGCCGGGCAGAGCGGTGATGTCCTGGACGGCGTCGCGCAGGGCGATGAGGCCGCCGTCCTCGGAGAGTTCTCGGGTCACGGTCGGCTGTCCCACCAAGCGCTCAAGCTGGACGTCCAGGGCACGAGCGAGGGCGCGCAGGGTGTTGATGCGCGCGGACTGCCTGACGTTCTGCTCCAGCTTCCGGATGGTGTCGACGTGTACGTCGGCGCGCTCGGCAAGCTGCTCCTGAGTGACGTCGCGGAACTCCCGCAGAGCACGGACGCGGTCACCAATCGTGGTGTTCATATGGGCTCCCGCCAGGGGTTGTCCATCCACGGTACTGCTCCGAGTCCGTATGACACGTGGGAACACCTATCGCTCGGCTGACGGCGTCTCCGCGTTCGTGGATCAGGTAAGACACCGCGTCCTATCCGATCAGGCCGAGTCGGTCGGCCAGGCCCAGGAGGGCTGTGTCGCGGCGGGAGGCGCGTTCGCGCAGGTCCTCCACGAGGCGGCGTGACGTGGAGTGGTAGCGCAGCCATTCGGGGGCGTCCTGCTCGGCCTTGAGCAGTGCGTTTCCCGAGGCTCCGTCCTTGCCCAGGTCGTTGTAGGCGAGTGCTCTGTCGACATGGAAGCGGGCGCGCCATGTCGGTGGCAGTGAGTTCAGGTCCGGGACGGTGCGCGCGGCCCGGATCGCCTCGTCGCTCTTCTCCATCTCCACCAGGAAATTGACGTTCGCGACAGCGGCGTTCGTCGGTCCGAACGGGGTGGCGTGGACCATGAGGTCCTCGCCCATGCTCGCGGCGGCCCCCTTCGCCATACGCAGCAGATCCGTCACCGTGTCGTGCCTTTCCCGCCGTGCGGCGGCGGTGGCCGCGCGCAGCAGCAGAATCCCCCACAACGCCAACTCCTCGGGAGTGGAGCGGAAGGACGGCTCGATCTGCTCGGCACGGGCAAGGGCCACCCGCTCGGCGTCGGCGAGACGCCCCTGCTTGGTGAAGACCCACGACAGAGTCGAGGCGGCGAGAGTCTCCAGATTCGGATCGTCGCACCGTCGAATCGCGGAGAGGGAACGCTCCATCGCGGTGAACGCCGCGTCTTCCTTGCCGAGCGCGGTGAGGGTCGTCGCGGCGACCTGGTACGCCACGGCGAGAACGGAGTTGGCCGCCGCCGCATCCCTTCCCGTGTAGGCGTGGGCCGCGGTACGGGCGTCCCTGATGAGCTGGGGAAGGAGCACTCCGATCTCGGACATGCGGCCGTCACGGCGGATGGTCTCCGTCGACCTCAGAGCCGCACGCAGGTCCTCGATGCTCGGCGGATCCTCCGGATCCGTGTCACCGCCCAGCAGATCGGCCACCGGGGACACGGCCTGCCGGAGCGCCAGAACGGACGGCAGCCCCTCGTCCGAGGCGTCGCGTACGTCGAAGGTGCTGGGCTGGCCGACCAGATAACTGGGTTCGGTGTCCAGGGCGCGCGCCAAAGCGTTGATGCTGGAGAGCCGGGCCGTCTTCCGGCGCCCCTGTTCCAGCTTGCGGATCACGTCGACGGACAGCCCGGCGTGTTCGGACAGTTGTTCCTGGGTCATGTTCCGCCGTAGCCGCAGTTCTGCGAGACGGTCGCCCATGCCCGATTCCGCCGTGGAACTCATCGCTACCTCCGCCAGAAGGTGAACTTCCACGGTACGCCCGCCTTGAGAGCGTCGTGGACCACGGAACCACGGACACACGACGGCGCCACCTGATTGGATTCCGGGCCATGACGACTCGGCCTGAATACATGCGGAATCACTGGTGGTGGCGCTCCGGGTGGAGCGTCGGGCGGCGGTTCTACACGTGGCATCTGGTCTTCGACGGACAGCGGGACGTCCACCGGTTCGCCCAGCAGTACCGGGCCGCGCTCACCGGAGTGGGCGGGCTCGATCCGATTCCGGAGCAGTGGCTGCATCTGACCATGCAGGGAATCGGGTTCATCGACGAGGTCGAACAGCGCGACGTCGATGACATCGTCACCGCGGCCCGCACCCGGCTCGCCTCCGTGCCGGCCTTCGACGTCACGCTTTCCGCGCCGGTCATCGACCCGGAGGCCGTACTCGTTCCGGTGCGGCCCAATGAGCCGGTACGCGCGGTGCGCGACGCCGTCCGGTCCGCGATCGGGGATGTCCTTCCCGAAGTGCCCGAAGAGGCAGAGGGGTTCCGGCCCCATGTGTCGGTGGCGTACAGCAGCGGTGACGGACCGGCGTCCGCGCTGGGTGACGCGCTGGACGCGGCGGACATCGAGCCGGCCACGGCGCGTATCGCGTCAGCGGAGCTGATTGTGCTGCACCGTGACCACCGTATGTACGAGTGGCGGCGGTACGCGCGGGTGGCGCTGGGCTGATTCTGTGCCGTGGGTGCGGCGCCCCGGGACCTGTGGGAGGGCCCGGGGCGGGGCGTGTTGCGGGTGCGGGGAGGGGGCCCGGTCCGGGGCCCGGTCGCGGGGGGTGTCGTCAGGCGAGCCGGCCGGGCTGGTAGTCGCCCGCGGGCTGCCGGACGATGACGTTCACGCGGTTGAAGGCGTTGATGAGGGCGATGATCGACACCAAGGTGGCGAGCTGCTCCTCGTCGTAGTGCTTGGCGGCGTTCGCCCACGCCTCGTCCGTGACCCCTCCGGCCGCGTCGGCGATGCGGGTGCCCTGCTCCGTCAGTTCCAGGGCGGCGCGTTCGGCGTCGGTGAACACCGTGGCCTCCCGCCAGGCGGCGATCAGGTTGAGGCGTGTCGGGGTCTCCCCGGCGTGGGTGGCTTCCTTTGTGTGCATGTCGGTGCAGAAACCGCAGCCGTTGATCTGACTGGCGCGGATCTTCACCAGCTCCTGCGTCGCGGTCGGCACCGTCGAGTCCGAGACCGCCTTGCCGGCGGAGACGAGGTGCTTCAGGGACTTGGCCGCGACCTGGCTGTCGAGGAGATTCAAGCGTGCGTCCATGGTGCGCTCCTTGCCGTTGTCGGTGGTTACACCTCCTGGACGGAACAGCCCGGCGGGATGTGACAGGAACGCATGTGACGTGGGTCTCGCCCGGCCTTCTGTCAGGCCCTGGGTCTCCCGGGCCTACGACACGACCCGGTGACGGGCGAGGAGGCCGTGCCGGCGGCGAAGGACAGGGTCTAGCCCTGGATGACCCGCTCGGCGATGCCCTTCTTGATCGTCACCTTGACGTTGAGGTTGCCGTTCTTCGCGGCCATGTCGAGGTCGTCGGGGGTGCAGTTCTCGGTTTCGGGGGTCTCGGGGTCGCCGCAGATTTCGCCGCCCTGGATCACGGTGTCTTCCGCGACGAAGAAGGGCCGGCCGCCGACCTCCAGCTTTCCGGGTGCCATGAAGGTGAGCAGGCCGGTGACCGTACCGTCCTCACGGTTGTCGGTACTGGCCTGGTCTCCCGCACCGTCCTCCCCGGACGGAGGCTTGGAGAAGAACTTCTGGAGGACCTTGACGGCTATGCCCTTCTCGATGGTCACCTCGGCGTTGAGACCGCCGTCCTTGGCGGCCATGTCCAGTTCGTCGGGGGTGCAGTTCTCGGTTTCGGGGGTCTCGGGGTCGCCGCAGATTTCGCCGCCCTGGATCACGGTGTCTTCCGCGACGAAGAAGGGCCGGCCGCCGACCTCCAGCTTTCCGGGTGCCATGTAGGTGAGCAGGCCGGTCACCGTACCGTCCTCACGGTTGTCGGTACTGGCGCCGCCGCCGTCGGCCGCCCCGGAACCGGCGTCCGCACCGGCGTCCGCACTGGCGTCGGCGCTGGCCTCCGCACCGGAAGCGGCGTCGGAGCCGGAGGGCTCACAGGCGGTGAGGAACAGTCCGGTGGCGGCCAGGAGACCGACAGCGGCCAGCGTGCGGGAGCGGGTGCGGGTGCGGCGGAGAGACATGTGGGTGCCCTTTCGGCGTTGGCGCTTTGATCTCGGTTGTTGATTTTGATCTGTCAAACGCCGTACGCGGCAAGGCGGTTCGCCGATCAGTACCTCTGTTGCACACCCATGATCAACCATCGGTATCTGTTACACGACTCCGCTCTCCCGTGACCGTCCCGCCGCGCGGACGGCGGACGGAAGACGGAGGACGGCGGACGGCGGAGGAACGGAAGAGGGGGGACGGAGGCGTCGGACGCGCTTCGTTCACCGTGACCTCGCCTGCCATTTGTGCCATCCGCGCCATGTGTTCCCGGGCACCGGCCTACGATGCGATCGTGGGTCGACAGCGCGATGGGGGGCGTCGATGTCCGGCGTGGAATTCGGATCCGGCAGGTCGGGGCTGCGCGGTATGGCGCGGCTGGCGCGTGAACTGCCGTACGGGGTGGAGCTGTTCCAGCTCGGCTCCGAGGGCAGTGTGCTGTTCGCGGACCGTGACGGGGCGCGGGAGCTGGGACCCCGGGAGGAGTTCCTGCCCTTCATCGACGACGGGCAGTTCGCCCACTATCTCGTCGGTGACGCGGGGACCTCGCCCGAGCGCCCGTCCAACGCCACCGTCAAACTCGGCGTCGTCGGGCCGCGCAGCGCGTTCACCCCGCACGCCCACGGCGGTGAGCACTTCGTACTCAGCCTCGGCCACGCCTCCTGCGGTCTCTGGGACGCGCCCCGGGGCCGGGTCACCGAGATCCCGCTCGTCCCCGGCGGGATGATCCGTATCCCCGAGATGATGCCCCACTCCTTCGCCAACCGGGGCACCAGGCCGCTGAACATCCTCGCCGCCAACACCGGCTTCGGCATCGATCACGAGGACTACGCCATCACCGCGGACGAGGCCGAGCGCCGCGCCACGGACGATGTCGTACGCGGCCGTCGGCACAGCGTCGGCACCGTCGCCCGGATCGGCACCGACTTCGGGCTGCTCGCCGCCGCGCTGCGCGACATCGAACGGGCCCAGCGGCTCAGGGGCGTCGGCACGACCACCGCGCGGGAGCGGCTCGCCGCCGGGCTGCGCCGGGTCGCGTCCGCGCTGGAGGCCCCGAGATGATCTGCCCGCACTGCGACAAGAACCTGCTCTTCAAGGAGCGGCCCGACCGCACCTGCTCCAAGTGCGGCGAGCGCTACGCCCTGGACCCGAGGACCAACTCGCTGGGGCTGAGCGACGCACGGATCCGCCGCCTCATGGCGAAGCTCACCGACGGCGGGCGGCTGAAGATCTCCCTCGACCAGCTCGGCGCCGCCGCGATACGCAAGAAACAGATCAGCTCCGAGGACGGGACCGCGACGGCCATCGGATGCACGGTGATGGGGGTGCCGGTCGGCGTCGGGCTGCTCATCGCGGGCGCGGCCGTCGGCGGGGACGAGGGCATACTCAGCTTCCTCGGCGTCGTGCTCCTCGTCGCTGTCGTCATCTCCGTGGTCGCCGCCCTGCGGAGCGGCAGACGCGGGCTCCATGACGCCAGGCTGAACATGTTCCGCAGCGCCCTGCTGACCGACTGGAAGCAGGTCTACGGTTCGCTCCCGGCCGGGATCGTGGCCGACATCCCGCACGGCGCCGTCCACCGGCCGGACCGGGCGCGGATCGCGCTGCTCTGCCCCGACCGGGCCGTCGCCGCCTTCCTGGCCGCCAACGGGATGCCGGAGCGGTACGGGGTCGCCGTCGTCACCGATGTTCCGCAGGTGCCGGACGCGCTGCCCGTCATCGTGCTCCACGACGCGAGCGCCGCCGGGTGCCGGATGGTGCTGCGGGCCCGTGAGGAACTGCCGGGCCGCCGGGTCGTCGACGGGGGGCTGCCCCCGCGCGCGGTGATGAAGGTGAAGGACGCGCCGGTGGTACGCGGCGCCCGGCCGGCGCCCGACCTCCTCGCGGAACTGGGCGGGAACGCGAGCGGGAGTGGGAGTGGGAACGCGAGCGGGAGTGGGAACGCGAGCGGGAGTGGGAACGCGAGCGGGAGTGGGGACGCGAGCGGGAATGGGAACGCGAGCGGGAGCGGGACGCTGACCAAGGACGAACTGGGGTGGCTGGCCAAGGGGCGGGCCGTACCCCTGATCGCCGTACGGCCCGCGAGGCTCATCGCCGCCGTCACCAGGACCGTCGAACGCGTCGCCGCCACGTCCGGCCCGGATCCCGACCGGCGCAGGGCCGAGGCCGTCGGCTTCCTCACCTGGCCCGGCGAGGCGGGCCGATGAGGCCACGCGTCGGCGCGGGCCTCGGTGACCGGCTGCTCGACCGTGCCCTCACCACCGCGGTGGCCCGCGCGGGCGCGCCGGGGCGTATCCGGTTCACCGAGCGCCAGCTCTACTACGAGATGTGCCGTGTGCTGCGCCCGCTGCACACCGTGCCGCGCCGGATCCCGCTCACGCCGGCCCCGCCCGTACGGTACGAACGGTTCGAGGAGGCGCTGCGCCGGCGGGGCGAGGTGCCGGGGCTGCTGAGGTCCCTGCCGCCCGGCCCGTCCGCTCCGGCCGGTCCGCCGTCCGGCCCGTCCGCTCCGGCCGGTTCATCAGCTCCCGCCGGTCCGCCCGCCGGTCCGTCGTCCGGTCCGCCCGCCGGTGCCTCGGCCGGTCCGCCCGCCGCGCGTCCGGCGCCCGAGGAGCCCGACCTCTACGACTACGGGCTGCCCCGGCTGCTCGTCTGCCAGAGCCGCTCCGTGGCCCGGATGCTGCTCGCCAACGACATCCATCTGGAGGCCGCCTGCCCGGTGCTCGCCGCCGAGGGCCTGCCGCTCGACCCCCGCCTCGCCGCCGGGCTCGCCCGGGTCGACGGCGCCACCGTGCAGGTCCTGCACGACGCGAGCACCGCCGGGATCGCCCTCACCGCGCGGGTGCGCGCGGACCTCCCCGGGGTGCGGGTCTCCTCGATGGGCCTCGTCCCCCGGCACGCCGTGGCGCTGCACCTGGTCTCGCCGCACGGCCCGGCGCCGGGGCCGGACGACGGGCGGGCGCTGCCCTCCGGGCTCGGCCCCCGTGAGCGCGACTGGCTCGCCGAAGGGCGCTACGCCGAGGTGGAGTCGATCCAGCCGGCGCGTCTGCTCCGTACGGTCCTGCGCGTGGTACGCGGACCGAGAATGCCCAGCCACTCCCTGTGGACCGGTCTGCGCGAGCTGCGTACGGCCGGGTTCATGACCTGGCCGACGGACCGGCCGGGCGATACGAGGACACGAGGCGATGAACCGGCCACGCGAAACACCGTACAGAGATGAACTGCTCGCGGACGGCAGTGTCCACCGCCGGTACGAGGACGGGCGCGAGGAGTGGCGGCGGCGCGAGGGCGGCACCGTGGTGCGCTGGCACGACAACCGGGGCGCCGCAGGCACCGACGAACTGCTCGGCGGCCGGATCATCAAACGGTGGTACGCGGACGGCACCGTCGCCTACGGCCGGGACATCGGCTACGGCCGTACGGTCTGGGGCCAGGGCGAGACGGTCATGGTCAACAGGACCTCGTTCGGCGGACGCGTGGGTGTCCTGCTCGGCGGACTCGGTCTGGCGACGCTCGCGGTCACGGCGGCCCAGTTCCCGCCGGTGAGTCTCAGCCCGGAGGAGGAGGAAGAGCTGCGGCAGCAGGCGGCGGCCCAGAACTCCTCCGGCGGTGACGCGGGCGGCGGCGGCTCCTACGACGACGGCAGTGGCGGCGATTCCGGGGCCGGCGATCCCGGGGATTCCGGCGATCCCGGCGGTTCCGGCGGTGACAGCGGCGACTGGGACTCCGGGGACGACTGGAACTCCGACGACGGCGGCTGGAGCGACGACGACTTCGGATGAGCCGTGACGGATCCGCCACGGCGGGCGAGCCGGACCCCGTGCCCGAGCCCGACCCCGAGCTTGACCCCGAGCCCGAGCCCGCCGTGCCGTGCCGTGTCCCGCGTGGTCGAGCGGGGACCGAGCAGCGGACCCATCGGGAGATCCGGCGGACGACCCGGCGGAAGATCCAGCAGGAGACCGAGCGGAAGACCAGCAGAAGGCCAGCGGAAGACCAGCGGAAGACCGGCAGAAGGAGGACGACGATGGCGCGGTTCAGCGCCTTCCTGGCGGCGGATCCCGCGCACGCCCGGGACCAACTGGCAGCGACGGGCGCCCGTGTGCGCCCCGACGGCCCCGCGCTGGCGCTGATCGAGGACGAACCGGGCCATGCCACCGGCCCGTTCACCGCGTACGGCCGCACCGCCGTTGGTGAGGTCACGCTCCACAACCGGCCCGAACTGCTCACCGCGCTGGCCGAGGCCGGCGCCCCCGCCCCGCCCGACTGCGCCGACGGAGAGCTGCTGCTGCGCTGCTGGGCGCGGCTCGGTGCGGCCGGGATTCGCGCGGCGGAGGGCATGTTCGCCCTCGCCGTGCACGAGGACGGCGCGCTGGTCCTGATCCGCGACCATGTCGGGGCCCGCACCCTGTTCTACGCCCGCGCCGGGAACTGCTGGGCCGCGTCCACCTCGCTCCGGGCCCTGCGCCGCTGGCCCGCGCTCGGCACGGGCCTCGAACTGGCCGCCGTACGCTCGTTCCTGACCTTCGCCTATCTCCCCGGCGAGGAGACCCTGCTGCGCGGAGTGCGCGAGGTGCTGCCCGGACGGTGTCTGCGGCTGGCGGCGGACGGGAACCTCACGGAGGAGCACTACTGGGAGCCCCAGGAGCTGATCGAGGACGACGGCGCCGGGCCCGCGAGCTACGCGCTGCGGCTGCGTGAACTGCTGGAGGAGGCCACCGCGCGGCGGCTGCCGGAGGCGGAGGCCGTGGGTGTGCTGCTCTCCGGCGGTGTCGACAGCTCGCTGGTGACCGCCCTCGCCGCCAAGCTGCACGCCCACCCCGTGCACACGTACTCCATCAGCTTCGGCGACGAACTCCCCAACGAACTCGGCTACTCGGGCCTGGTCGCCGCGCACTGCCACACCCGCCACCGGGTGCTCACGGTGTCCGGGGAGGCCGTGGCCGCCCGGCTCGCGGAGGCCGCGGCACTGCTCGACAGCCCCGTGGGCGATCCGCTCACCGTGCCCAATCTGATGCTGGCCGAGGCCGTGGCGGGCGACGGGCTGCGGGTCGTGCTCAACGGGGAGGGCGGGGACCCGGTCTTCGGCGGGCCGAAGAACCTGCCCATGCTGGTCCACGAGATGCACCGCGACATGCACCGCGACATGTCGGCCGGGCTGCCCGGCGGGGCCGACGGATACACCGGATCCGATGGACACGCCGGATCCGACGGACACGCCGTATCCGGCGGGTACGCGGGGGCCGCCCGTGAGACCGCCTATCTGCGCTCGTACCGCAAGTGCTACACCGATCTCCCCGAGCTGCTCACCCCCGAGACGCTCGACGCCCTCGCCACCGCGCCCCGTCCGGAACGTTTCGTCACCCCGTATCTGCGGCCCGGGGCGAGGGACGGCCGGATGGACCATCTGCTCAATCAGCTTCTGCACTGCAATCTGCGGACCAAGGGCGCCCATCACATCCTCACCAAGGTCGAACGGCTCACCGCCTCCCAGTCGCTCCAGGGCCGCGCCCCGCTCTTCGACCGGCGGGTGGTGGACCACGCCTTCGCCACCCCGCCCCGGTGGAAGCTCAACGGCGCGGTGGAGAAGTGGGTGCTGAAGGAGGCCGTACGGGATCTCCTGCCCGGCACGGTGGTGGACCGGCCCAAGAGCGGGATGCGCGTCCCGGTGCAGCAGTGGCTCGGCGGACCGCTGCGCGAGCTGGCGGGCGATCTGCTGCTGGGCCGGGAGGCACGCGCCCGCGGGCTCTTCCGGCAGGACACCGTACGCGCGTGGATGCGCGGGGAGGGCGCGCTGCTGCCCCGGCAGGGCGGCAAGCTGTGGCTCGTGCTCACCCTGGAACTGTGGCTGCGCGCCTACGACATACGCTGAATACGCCGATGGAGGCCCGGTTGAGCACCGACACCGACACCGCCACCGATACCCACACCGACACCGCCACCGATACCGACACCGAAACCCCCGCCGAAACCGCCACCGCCACGGACACCGCCGCCGTGGCCCCGGACACCGTTCCGGACACCGTGTCGCTGGTCGATCCCCGTACCGGACGGGTACGCGGTGAGTCCGCCGTCGCCCGGGGGGAGCGGGTCACCGCCGCCGTCGCGGCGGGCCGCCGGGCCTTCGGCGGCTGGCGGGCGCTGACCCCGAGGGAACGGTCACGGCGGCTCGACCGCCTCGCCGGTCTGATCGAGGAGCACGCCGCCGAGTACGCCGCCCTGGAGCGCGCCGGTACGGGCAAACCGCTCCACGAGGCGGCCGGTGAGGTGGAGCAGGCGGCGGATCTCTTCCGCTTCTACGCCTGGGCCGCGCGCACCCAGGCGGCCCCGGCCGCCGGCAGCTTTGTCGCGGGCCATGAGAGCTGGGTCCGCTGGGAGCCGCTCGGTGTCGTCGGGGTGGTCGTCCCCTGGAACTACCCGCTGATGATGGCCACCTGGCGGTGCGCGCCCGCGCTCGCCGCCGGGAACACGGTCGTGACCAAGCCCGCGCAGACCACCCCCGACTCGCTCACCCTGCTCGCCGGGCACGCCCGCGAGGCGCTCGGCGCGGGGGTGGTCCAGACGCTCCCCGGCGACCGCGAGACCGGCCGGCTGCTGGTGGCGGCCGAGGTGGACATGGTGGCCTTCACCGGGAGCGCGGGCGCAGGGGCCGAGGTGGCGGCGCGCGCGGGCACCCGGCGCGTCAGCCTGGAACTGGGCGGCAACAGCCCGGTCGTCGTCCTGCCCGACGCCCCCGAGGACACCTGGACGGAGCTGGCCGCGGCGGTCACGTACAACGCCGGGCAGAGCTGTGCCGTCCCCGCGCGGGTGATCACCCTCCGCGAGAACCACGAGTCGGCCGTGGCCCTGCTCTCCGACGCGATGCGCGAGCGCCGCGCGGGCCGTGACTTCGGCCCGCTCAACAACGCCGACCAGGCGGCGCGTTACGACCGTATCGTCGGCGCCTCCGCCGCCAAGGTGACCGTGACCGGCGAACTGGCCCCGGGGGAGGGCGAGGAGGGCGGCTACTGGCGGCCCGCGTGTGTGCTCGCCGAGCTGCCGGACGACGATCCCGCGGTGGTGGAGGAGGTCTTCGGCCCGCTGCTGACGGTCCAGGCGGCGGACACGGTCGAGGACGCGCTCGCCCTGGCGAACGGGGTGCCGCAGGCCCTCGCGGCGAGTGTCTGGACGCGTGATCTGTCGGCGGGACTCGGTATCGCCGGGCGGCTGAACGCGGGGGAGGCCTGGGTCAACTGCCATCTGGTGCAGACGGCGGAGCTTCCCCACGGAGGACGTGGCTCCTCGGGCCATGGCACGGACCTCAGCACACTGGCCCTGCACGAGTACCAGCGCCCGAAGACGATCACCGCCAGGCTGCGGACGAGCTGAGACCGGCCCCTCACAACCGCAGACCGGCGGTCACAGCCGCAGACCGGCCCCTCACAACCGCAGACCGGCGGCGAGGCTGTCCAGAGCGCGGTGGGTCAGGGCGAGCAGATCGTCGCGGCTGCCGCCGCGCTCGCCCCAGTAGAGGGTGATCTCGCGCAGGGCGCCCAGCACGGCGGCGACGAAGATCCGCGTCTCGATGTCGTCGGCGTCCCTGCCGGTACGCTCCGCCAGCACCTCCGTGAGCAGCTTCGCCGTCGTCGACATCGTCTCGGTCATCCTGGCCCGGACGGCGGGGACCTCGACCATCAGCTTGGTGCGCTGGACCAGCTCGTCGTACTCGGAGGCCAGGACGGTCCGGGTCGTCTCGTCCAGGACGGCCCGGATCGACTCCAGCGGAGCTTCCCCGGCCGGCCGGGAGCGCAGTACGGACGCCATGACCGGGTCGTACTCGTCGGTGAGGACGATGTCCTCCTTGGTCGGGAAGTAGCGGAAGACGGTCGAGGGGGAGACCTCGGCCGCTTCCGCGATCTGCTCGATGGTCGTGGCCTCGTACCCCTGCTCGGCGATCAGCCCGTAGGTCGCGCGCCGGATCGCGATCCGGGTCTTGAGCTTCTTGCGCTCGCGCAGGCCCATCGGAGGCTGCGGTTCCGCGCGACGGGCGTGCGTGAGAGAGGTGTGAGAAGTGGCGGCCATGACTCCTATTGTCCGGCATTGACGGGCGCGGAGGCCACGCCCGCGCCATGCCCATGTCAGCACACCGCCCCTCCGGGTGTCCGTGGCACATGACGGTGGATGTCATATGGCACGGACTCCCGAAGGGGCGGTGATGCCGGATTCCCTTCCCGGCGGTACGGCGCGGAGCGGCCGGGCTCAGGAGTGCTCCGGAGTGCTCCGGAGTGCTCAGGAGTGCTGGTAGGCCACCAGGGAGATGCCGACGAAGTGCACGACGAACGCGGCCAGCGTGAAGGAGTGGAACACCTCGTGGAAGCCGAACCAGCGCGGTGACGGGTTGGGGCGCTTGAGGCCGTAGATCACACCGCCGGCGCTGTAGAGCAGTCCGCCGACCACCACGAGCACGAGGACGGCGATCCCGCCGGTCCGCAGGAAATCGGGCAGATAGAACACGGCGGCCCAGCCCATCGCGATATAGCACGGGGTGTAGAGCCAGCGCGGCGCCCCGACCCAGAACACCCGGAAGGCTATGCCCGCGGCCGCGGCCGCCCAGACCGCCCACAGCAGGGTCCGGCCCGTCGATTCGGGCAGCAGCAGCATGGTCAGCGGGGTGTAGGTGCCCGCGATGATCAGGAAGATATTGGCGTGGTCGAGCCGGCGCAGGATGGCCTCGCCGAGCGGTCCCCAGGTGCCGCGGTGGTATATCGCGCTGACGCCGAAGAGCAGGCAGGCGGTGAGGACGTAGATCCCGCAGGCGATCCGGGCCCGGACCGAGTCGGTGGTGACGACGAGTGTCAGTCCCGCGACCAGTACGGCGGGGAACATCCCCGCGTGGAGCCAGCCGCGCAGCCTCGGCTTGACCACGTCCAGCAACTCGGGAACGGTCTCCGGGCCGCCTCGGCTCGTGGCCCCTTCCTCTTCCTGTGACTGGGGGTTGGCGAGTGGCTCGGGCGAGGCAGGAGTCATGAGTTCATGCTACCTACGGGAGCGTAGGTTACGTTCCCCCGCACATCACCCCCTGGCCATCTCCCGTGAGTGGCGATGCTCACGTGTGCGCTCCTCTGGACAGATGGGCGCACGCGGCGGATGATCATATGAGTGCGGTCGGCACCGGATGAGCGGCTACGAAGCGTCCGGGTCGCGGCCCCCAAGGGGCAAACAACCTCAAAACCCTCATCAAGGAGCAATCGTGGCGCGCGATATCGCGGCTCCCCCCACCGTTCCCTCCCAGCACCAGGAACTGATCTCCTGGGTCGACGACATCGCGGCGATCACGCGGCCGGACAGCGTGGTCTGGTGCGACGGGTCCGCGAGCGAGTACGAGCGCCTGTGCGGGGAGCTCGTCGCCAAGGGCACGTTCGTCGAACTCGACCCGGTCAAGCGGCCCAACTCGTACTACGCGGCCTCCGACCCGTCCGATGTGGCACGGGTCGAGGACCGTACGTTCATCTGCTCCGAGAAGGAGGAGGACGCGGGGCCGACCAACCACTGGAAGGCGCCCGCCGAGATGCGGGAGATCTTCACGGGGGACAAGGGCGTCTTCCGCGGCTCGATGCGCGGCAGGACGATGTACGTGGTGCCGTTCTGCATGGGTCCGCTGGGCTCCCCGCTCTCCGCGATCGGTGTCGAGATCACCGACTCCGCGTATGTCGCGGCCTCCATGCGCACCATGACCCGGATGGGACAGGCCGTCCTCGACGAGCTGGGCTCCGACGGCTTCTTCGTCAAAGCCGTGCACACGCTGGGCGCGCCGCTGGCGGAGGGCGAGGCCGATGTGCCGTGGCCCTGTAACACGACCAAGTACATCTCGCACTTCCCCGAGTCCCGCGAGATCTGGTCGTACGGTTCCGGCTACGGCGGCAACGCGCTGCTGGGCAAGAAGTGCTACGCGCTGCGTATCGCGTCCGTCATGGCGCGTGACGAGGGCTGGCTCGCCGAGCACATGCTGATCCTCAAGCTCACCCCGCCGAGGGGAGAGTCGAAGTACGTCGCCGCGGCCTTCCCGTCGGCGTGCGGCAAGACGAACCTCGCCATGCTGGAGCCGACCGTCTCCGGCTGGACCGTGGAGACGATAGGCGACGACATCGCCTGGATGCGCTTCGGCGAGGACGGCCGGCTCTACGCGATCAACCCGGAGGCGGGCTTCTTCGGAGTCGCGCCGGGCACGGGCGAGCACACCAACGCCAACGCGATGAAGACCATGTGGGGCAACTCGGTCTTCACCAATGTCGCGCTCACCGACGACGGAGACGTCTGGTGGGAGGGCATGACGGAGGAGCCGCCCGCGCACCTCACCGACTGGAAGGGCAACGACTGGACACCGGAGTCCGGTACGCCCGCCGCGCACCCCAACGCCCGCTTCACCGTGCCGGCCGGGCAGTGCCCGATCATCGCGCCCGAGTGGGAGGACCCCCGGGGTGTCCCGATCTCGGCCATCCTCTTCGGCGGTCGCCGTGCCTCCGCCGTACCGCTGGTCACCGAGTCCTTCGACTGGCAGCACGGCGTCTTCCTCGGAGCCAACGTCGCCTCCGAGAAGACGGCGGCCGCCGAGGGCAAGGTCGGCGAACTGCGCCGCGACCCCTTCGCCATGCTGCCGTTCTGCGGCTACAACATGGGCGACTACATGGGGCACTGGGTCAAGGTCGGCGCCGATGCCACCGCCCGGGGCGACGGGGCGAAGCTGCCGAAGATCTACTACGTGAACTGGTTCCGCAAGGACGAGGACGGCCAGTTCGTGTGGCCCGGCTTCGGCGAGAACAGCCGGGTGCTCAAGTGGATCGTGGAGCGCCTCGAAGGAAAGGCCGACGGCGTCGAGACCCCGATCGGTGTCCTCCCGACCAAGGAGGCCCTGGACACGGACGGTCTGGCGCTGTCCGAGTCCGAGCTGGACTTCCTGCTCTCGGTCGACAAGGAGGTCTGGCGCGAGGAGGCGGCGCTCGTCCCCGAGCACCTCAACACCTTCGGTGACCACGCGCCCAAGGAGCTGTGGGACGAGTACCACGCGCTGGTGGACCGCCTGCGCTGAGGCGCGCCGCCCCCGCCCCGTGGCGTACGGGCCCGTCGGTTGGCACTCTGGTCTCCGACGCGAGGGGGGGAACGCATGAGCAGGTCGTCGCTCAGGCAGGTGACCGGACAGGTGACCGGGCACGCGCTCGGGCAGGCGTACAGGCCGGTGACCGGGCCGGCGCGGTTCGTGGCGGCCGGGGCGGTGATGCTCGCGCTGCTCGGTGCGAGCGGGTGCGACGGGGACGGCGACGGGGAGCGCCCCGGGCCGTCCTCGACCCCCGTCACCATGCCGGCGACGCTGCCGCCCCTGCCGCCGCCGGAGACCGGGGGCGACGGGGGCGGCGAGGGCGGCGGCACCGAGCGGCCGTAGGCGGTTGCGGCGCCCGGGCGCGGCTACGGCGCCCGGCGGCGGTCCTCCAGATAGCGGGTATGGGTCTCCTGGCGCCGGGACTCGGCCTCCCGCAGCGCCGTCGCCAGCGCGCGGGCCTCGTCGTACAGGACCGTGAGCTGGCGTTCGAGATGGCGCTCCGGGGGTTCGGTGCCGGGCTGGAGCCGGGTCCACCAGCGGGTGCGCACGAATGTGTCCACCGACTCCGGGACATCCTGGCGGACGGCCCGGGACAGGGCGTGCACGCCCTCCGCGTCCATGGCCAGCGCCTCGGCGACCCAGCCGGGTTCGAGGAGCGCGTCCAGCACCTCGGTCAGCTCGGTGAGGCGGCCGGCCGCGGCGGGCGGCAGGTCGACCTCGGCCAGATACGCGCGGAGCCTGGTGAAGTCGGCGCGCAGCTCGTCCAGTTGCTCCGCCGGATCGCTGAAGGCCGGGGCGTCCGGGCGTTCCGGCGGGGCGATCAGGGCGCCCGCGCCGTACAGCCCCGCCACGACCACCGGCCAGTAGGACCCCGCCAGGCCGGTGAAGGTCAGCGCCAGCCCTCCCACGCCCGCCGCACCGCCCACCAGGTTCTTGCGCGACTCCAGATAGGCCAGGACCCCGCCGAGCGCTCTACTGGTAGCCACGGATCTCCTCGAAGGCGCCGTCGAGCGACTGGTCCCCACCGGTCGCGTCGAACAGCCGGCCGCCCGTGAGCCGGGCGATGTGCTCCAGCTCGGCGCGGTCCGAGTCGCCGAAGAGGATGGGGAAGACGGGGGTGGTGCGCCGGGACGGGGGCAGCTCCGCGTAGAAGCCGTCGAAGTCGCCGGCGCTCGCGCCGGTCGTGTTCTCGCCGTCCGTCATCAGCACGACGGAGGTGAAGGTGTCGGTGTCGCCGTCGCCCAGATGGGAGTACGCCTCCCGCAGACTGCTGTAGACGGCCGTGTCGCCGGAGGCCGACAGCGCCCTGGCGTCCGCGCGGATCGCGTCCAGCGCGGCGGCCCGGTTCCCCGGATCCACCGTATGGCTGCGGACCTGTTTCACCTCGGAGCCGAACGGCATCAGCGTCACCTCCTCCCGGTCACGGAAGCGCTCCCCGGTCGCGGAGTCGTCCGTACCGGTGAGCCCGGCCAGCGCGTCCTTCAGCCGGGCGAGCCGCTCGCCCTCCATCGAGCCCGAGGTGTCCAGCACATACACGGTGCGGGAGGGACGGCGGAGCTGGTTCTCGTACGAGTCGAGCAGCCCGTCGGCGACCGAACGCGTGCCGGGGAAGGGCAGTTCACGGCGCTTGTCGCCGGCCAGCCCCGCCGCGGGCGGCACGGACGGCACGACGGGCCGCCGGAACGTCTGCTCGGTCAGCGCCTTCTGGGCCTCTGGGCCGCGCAGATACGCGGTGAGGGCCTGGCCCGCCTCCCGGGCCTCCCGGGGCGCCGACGTCAGCAGGGTGAAGGGGTAGTCGGCGGTCACCACCCCGTCCCTGGGACGGATCACGGTGAGCCCGGTGCGGCTGTCCCGGTTCATGGAGAGCAGTACCGACTCGTAGTTGACGAGCGCGTCGACGCTGCCGCGCCGGGTGTACGCCGTCGCCAGCCACCCGGACGAACCGGAGGTCAGCTTCTGCCCGGTGAAGAACTCCTTCAGCTTCGCGGACGCCCGGCGCACATCGGCGTCCGTGAGCGCCGACTGCGCCCCCGAGAGTCCCGAGGCCACCGAGATCAGCGCGGAGAAGCCGGAGTTGGAGCGCACCGGGTCGGTCATCCCGTAGGTCAGCTTCCCGGCCACGACCGCCTGGTGCACCTGCGACCAGGTGACCTGGTCGGGCCGCCAGCCGAGCCGCCGTACGGTCTGCGTCCGCACTCCGAGCGCGACGGGCGAGGACATCACCGGTGTCTCGTTGGTCAGGCGCCGCGCGGCCCCCGGGTCCAGCCGCAGATAGTCGTTGGACGACAGCCAGACCGCGTCGTACCTGCCGTCCGCCTCGCCCGACGCGATCAGCTCGGCGGCGTCCAGCGTGCCGGTCCAGGTGGGGCGTACCCGCACCCCCGTCCTCCGCTCGGCCAGGTCCAGTACGCCCCGCATATCGGCGAGTTCGCTGGAGGCGAGCACCCGGAGGGTGCCCGGACGGTGGGCCGTGTCCGGGCCGGGTTCCGGTCCGTCCGGCGTGCCGCCCCCGCCCGAGCCCCCGCCGCCCGTGCATGCCGTGGCGGCGGTCAGCAGGGCCGTGACCAGTACGGCGGTCAGCGCGCGTCTCACCGGAGGCCCCCTTCCAGCGCGCCCGCAGAACGGGTCCGCTCCAGATGGGTGCTCGCGAGCTGGAGTTCGGCCGTCAGCGACTCCACCGTGGACGCCATCGACTCCGTCGCCTGGATCTTGTACGTGTCGATCGCGTCCAGCGTCCGGTAGATCTGCTGGAACGCGGAGCGCAGGGTCTCCGCCCCCACCGCCGGGTCGGCCGCGACGCGCTGGATCTCACCGCTCTGGGTGGCCAGCATCTCCGCGTTGCCGCGGATCAGGTCCTCCGTGGTCGAGCGCAGCACGTTCACCTGCTCGGTCACCCTGCGCTGGTTCTCCAGGGCCGAGGACAGCATCACCGCGATCCGCAGCGCCGAGACCGTGGTGGTGGCGGCGCGGTCGACGCCCTTGATCAGCTCCTCGTTGTTGCGCCGTACGACGTCCATCGCCAGATATCCCTGCGCGCACACCGCGAGCTGGGTCAGCAGGTCCTGGTGCTTCTGCCGGACGGGAAAGAGGACATCGGCGCGGAGCGCGTCCGCCTGCGCCGGATCGGCCGCCTCGACCGTGCCGATGCGCTCCTCGACCGCCGTGTCGAGCGCCGAGGTGAGCACCGCGTACTCCTGGAGCTTGCCCATGGTCTCCCACAGACGTGTGCGCTCGGTGTGCAACGCGGCGTTGTCGCGGCGCAGTTCGTCCTGGCCGCCCCGGAGCGAGCTCACGATCCTGTTCAGGGTGCCCTGGGAGGAGGCGTACTGGGCGGCGTGATCGCGCAGTCTGTTGCCGCCGGGCAGCCGGGAGAGAAACCGGCGGGCCCCCTTGCCCGGGGTGTCGCGCGGGTCGAGGTCCTCGACCGTACGGCGCAGTTCGACCAGTGAGGACGACACCCGGGCCTGCGCGTCCTCGCCACCGGACGCCAGGGAGCGGACCGTACGGTCGAGCATCCGGTTGGACTGCTGGGCCGCGGTACGGATCTCACCCGAGCCGAGACCGGCGATCTCGCCGATCCGGGCGGTGAACTCGGGCGAGCGGGCGTCGAGCGCGGCGAGCGACCCGACGTAGTCCGTGGCGCGCCGGGTCATCTCCTCGCGTACGGAGTCGTCGACCGGCACCAGTCCGGCGGCCTGTTCGGAGCGGACCGGGGCGACGGGTTCCGGCGGGGTGAGGATCAACTCGGCCGGGCCGGCGGGCCCGGGACCGCTCCCGGGACTCTGTTCTGTGGACATCTGGTTCCCCCTGGGACGTGGAAGAGCGAAGCGCGAGGAGCCGGTACGGCTACGACCGGGCCTGCCGCGCCATCGCGTGCAGCCACTCGGTGGTGGGCACGGGCGCCTGGCGCACCCCGGTCAGCCGCTGATTGAGGAAGGCCCGGTAGGGGGCGGTGGCGGTGGTGAACTCCGCCGCGGCTCCCTGCGGCCGGAAGCCGTGCCGTACCGCCAGCTCCCGCAGCCGCGGGTCCGTCGTGAGCAGGGCGCCGAGCGCCCGGCCGTTCTCGGTGAGCGGGACGAGGGTGTGGTCGCTGTTGACGGTGGTGTCCGGGTAGAGCACCACCAGGTCCCCGACGTCCTGCTTCTGGAGCAGCACCGAGGCCACCTGCGATTCGTAGACCAGCACGAGCGGATTGCCGACGCCGCTGATGAAGTCGCGGAACGGGGCGTCGGAACTGCTCTGCTGGGCGCCCTGGACCACGGTGAGCTGCTTGAGCAGCGGTGCCGTACGGGCGACGGCCGCCTTGTCGCCGACGACCTTCCCGCCGTCGGCGACATAGGACGCGGCGGCGAGATAGAGCGCGCCCGAACTGGAGGTCATGGGGTCGGTGCTGGTGATGAAGACCGTGCCGGTCAGCTCGGCGTGGGCGGCGGCGCCCCTGAGCCGCTGCCAGGTCCGCTGCTCGCGCGCGGCCTCCAGATACGGGCCCATCCGCAGGGTGCCGCGCGACGCGCCGTCCAGGGTGGCCAGCCCGTTGCCGGCCAGGACCTGGGCGGCGGAGCGATGGGCGACCACCACCAGCGGGGAGTAGAAGGGCCGCGGCGGGGTGCCCCGCACCCGGTGCTTGGCGGCCAGCTCGTCGGCCGGCGCCTTGGAGGACGGAAAGGCGAAGTCCGCCCCGTCCAGGGAGAGTTCCTCCATGGCCCAGGAGCCGGAGGTCTCCGTCCGCACGGTGTAACCGTGTTCGTCGAGGGCCCTGACCACATCGGGGTCGGCGAAGAACTCCGCCTTCTCCGAACCGATGACCCCGCGCACGGTCTTCGTTGCCGTGCCTGCTCCCTGACTCTCCCGGCCTGCCACGACGGCTGCTGCCACTCCGCCGATCAGCAGCACCGCCAGGATGATTCCCACGATGCGTCTCACATGGGAAGCGTGCTCGCGGATACCCACGTTCCGGGGGGAGTTGGGTGTACGCGGGGTGAAGTGCCCATCCCGGTAAGGAACCGGAGCGAAGGGTTCACAGCGGTCACGCCGGTCACGGCGCCCGCGCACCCGGGCTCCGCACCGCTTGACTCTCCCGCCGTGGGAGACCCGAGGGTCCGCTGCGACTTCGGCGCCGACCATCTCGGCGCGGACCACGTCGAGGCGTTCCGCGGTGCCTCGCGGACGGCCCTTCGACGGCGTACAGGATCTGGCCGCGCCGGCTCTTCCGGTCGTACGGGAGATCTACGGCGATCTGCCGCGCACGGCAGGCGGCTCCTTCGCCCCGCCCCGGCGGGTGACCGGGGACGCCAGCCCTCTCGACCGGCTGGCGGGCTATCTCGGCCGCGAGGCCCTCTGAGCGGCGCGGGGCGGTGGCACCCGGTCCGCGCGCCTCCGCGGCCCGCGGGACCGGGGCCGTCAGTGGGCGCCGACCAGCCGCTGGCCCTGCGGGGCCGGCAGCGTGTCCAGCGCGGCGGTGTGCGCGTCCATGCGCTCGGCGGAGAGGATCGCCGCGGCGGTGTCGGCGCGCGAGGCGGCGACGACCAGCGCGCGGCCCGCGAGGGCCAGGGCGCGGCGGTGGAGCGCGACCGGGTCGGCGTCGGTGAGCGCCGCGTGGCGGGCCGGCGGGGTGCCGCGCAGCCGGGCGATCTGCCGGGCGATGCTCTCGGCGGGACCGTCGAGACCCAGTTCGTCGGTGACGGCGAGCAGTGCGGAGAGATGTCCGGCGAGCTGGATGTTCAGCTCTTCCTCGCGGGTGCGGTGGGGGAAATCTGCGTCATCGGCCATCGTGTGGACCGACTTGGCGCGGATCGGCTCGTACATGAGGATGGCCTCCTGGCATCGTCAGGAGACCATCCTACCTTGGATTCAGTCTAAAGTTGAGTGGAGTCCGGAGGGTGGGTCCGGAGGGCGGGTCCGCAGGGCCGGGGGGCCGAGGGGCACGGACGGCAGGGTCGCGGGTCCGGGGCCGTCTCCCGGGTGGCTACGGCTGTGCGTAGCCGTCCAGGAAGTTCCCGATCCGGGTCACCGCGTCCGCCAGATCCTGGACGGCGGGCAGGGTCACGATCCGGAAGTGGTCCGGCTCCGGCCAGTTGAAGCCCGTACCGTGCACGACCATGATCTTCTCGGCCCGCAGCAGGTCGAGCACCATCTGCCGGTCGTCCTTGATCTTGTAGACCTTCGGGTCGAGCCGGGGGAAGAGATACAGCGCGCCCTTGGGCTTGACGCAGGTCACGCCCGGGATCCGGGTGAGCAGCTCGTACGCGGTGTTCCGCTGCTCCAGGATCCGGCCGCCCGGCAGCACCAGATCCTGGATCGACTGCCGGCCGCCCAGCGCCGTGGCCACCGCGTGCTGCGACGGCATATTGGCGCACAGCCGCATATTGGCCAGGATCGTCAGGCCCTCGATGTACGAGGCCGCGTGCGCCTTGGGGCCGCAGACCGCCAGCCAGCCGGAGCGGAACCCGGCCACCCGGTAGTTCTTGGAGAGCCCGTTGAAGGTGAGCGTGAGCAGATCGGGCGCGATGGCGCCGGTCGGGGTGTGTGTGGCGCCGTCGTACAGGATCCGGTCGTAGATCTCGTCGGAGCAGACGACGAGATGGTGGCGGCGGGCGATCTCCGTGAGCGCCGTGAGCATCTCCTCGCCGTATACGGCGCCCGTGGGATTGTTCGGGTTGATGATCACGAGCGCCTTGGTGCGGTCGGTGATCTTCCGCTCGATGTCGGCGAGGTCCGGCATCCAGTCGGACTGCTCGTCGCAGCGGTAGTGCACGGCCGTGCCGCCCGCGAGGGAGACCGCCGCGGTCCACAGCGGATAGTCCGGGGCGGGTACGAGCACCTCGTCGCCGTCGTCGAGCAGCGCCTGCATCGACATCTGGATCAGTTCGGAGACCCCGTTGCCGAGGTAGATGTCCTCGACGTCCAGCTCGATGCCCTTGGTCTGGTAGTGCTGCATCACCGCGCGCCGGGCGGAGAGCAGCCCCTTCGCGTCGCCGTAGCCATGGGCGTCCCCGAGATTGCGGAGGACGTCCTCCAGGATCTCGGGCGGGCACTCGAAGCCGAAGGCGGCCGGGTTGCCGGTGTTGAGCTTGAGGATGCGCTGGCCCGCCGCCTCCAGCCGCATCGCCTCGTCGAGGACGGGGCCCCGGATCTCGTAACAGACGTTGGCGAGCTTCGTCGACTGGATGACCTGCATGTCCGCGAGCTTACGGCCGCGTAACGGAGCCCGCGTGGTGTTTTGGGACACGTCACCGGGTCGGGGCGGGGTTGTGGGCCGGGCGGCGCAGTCCGGCGTGCGGGCGTGCTCGATGTGTGCCGCCCGCCGTGCGCAGCCGTACGCGGTGCTCAGCCCGGCACCGGGTTCAGCCCGCCACCGTGTTCAGCCCGGCACCGGCTTCAGCCAGCCACCGCGCGCAGCGCGCCGGGGCGGCGGCCGGTGAGGGTGTCGAGCGCGGTGGCCGTCGCCTCGTCGGCCGGGAGATGGATCAGCAGCCGCTGGCCCTCGGCCTCCGGCAGTTCGAGGCACTCGTCGAGCAGCCGCAGCTCCCCCGCGCCGGGATGCGCCAGCCGCCACGGGGTGAGGCTCGCGGGCATCCGGGGCGCGGCGGCCCAGCGCTCCGTGAACGAGGCGCCCGCGACCCGGGTCAGCTCCTCGACGATCGCCGCGAGATGGGGATCGTCCGGTACGGAGCCGGTCTTCAGCCGGCCGACCTGCTCGTCGGCGGCGCGGGACCACTCCGGGTGCGCGGTACGGGCCCGGGGGTCCTGGAACAGATACCGGACGAGACTCGGCGCCGGCGCGTCCAGCAGGCCGAGCGGGCGGACGAGCTGCTCGTAACCGCTGGTGAAGGCGAGCACCTCGGTCAGCCGGTTCAGCAGGACGGCGGGGGTGGGCTCCAGCCGGTCGAGCACCGCGCGCAGGGTGGGCCGTACGGTCCTGGCCGGGGGGCGGCCCGCCCCCGGGCAGAGCTTGAGCGTGTCGCTGGTCGCCTTGACGCGGTGCAGCAGGGCGAACCGCTCGTCGTCGGTGAGCCGCAGGGCGTCCGCGAGCGCGGTCAGCACCTGCGGGGACGGATGACGGTCCCGGCCCTGTTCGAGCCGGGCCAGATACTCGACGCTGATCCCTGCGAGCGTGGCCAGCTCCGAGCGGCGCAGACCGGGCGTACGGCGCCGGCTGCCGTCCGCGAGCCCGACCTCGGCGGGGGTGACGGACTCGCGGCGGGCGCGCAGGAAGAGGCCCAGCTCGTTGTCGCTCACGGCACGCAATGTACCGGCCGGAGCCCGCCCCGGGGTGCGGGGGATCGTAGCCCTGTCACTACTAGCCTCAGCCCGGTGTTCCTCCGCGCGCCGGACTCCGGCACGTTGGGCGGGGGCCCGCGACCGGTGGCCCCTCTGTGGTCTTCCCCGCACACCTCCGAGAGGTCCTCCGTGTTCATCGCCTACGCCGTTGTCGGCATCCTGCTCGCCGCCGTCCTGACGGGCTCCGCCTTCGCCACCTTCACCCGGCAGGAGGCGGTCGTCGGTTCGATGTCCTCGCTGGGCGTCCCCGACTCCTGGTTCCCGCGCCTCGCCGCGCTCAAGGCGGCGGGCGCGGTGGGCCTGGTGGTGGGGCTCTGGGTCGTCCCGCTGGGCGTGGCCGCCGCGATCGGCGTGATCCTCTACTTCATCGGCGCCGCCATCACCCACCTGCGCGTGAAGGACTACGCGATCGCCCCGGTCGTCGTCATCTTCCTGCTGGCGGTCGCGGCCCTGGTCCTGCGCCTGGCCTCGGCCTGAGCCCGAGCCCCCGCTCCCCGCGGACCGGACGTCCCGCGGGCGTCCCGAACCCCCCTTCCGCGCCTGCGAGTTGAGGGCGGTCCACGGGCGTGGAAGAGTCGCGTCGTGAACAGGAACATGGACGCGTTCGTACCGGGGTTCATCAGCGGGACCTGGCCCGGCGACAGGATCGACTCCCAGCCCGGCCCGCCCCCGCTGATCGACCGGGCCGGAGATCTCGTGGTGGCGGGCGGCACCGTGCGATGGACGTCCCCCGCCTACGAGAACGAGGGGGGCGGGCGTTCCCACCCGGTGCCGGACGGGACGTATCCCGTGTACGCGGGCAGCGTCCCGTGGGAGGACGAGGACAACGGTCCGCGGTACTACGTGACCTCGCTCTTCATTCCTCTCGCGGAACCCGGACCGCTGGCCGCGTCGAGCTGGGACGACGGCTATGACGGCGGAGGCCCGGTGTTCGAGAGCTACGCCTGTCTGTGGAGCGAACGCGCGAGTCGCGCGACGCTTCCCCACTGGGGGGACGACCGGAGCGAGTTCCTCCTCAGGACGGAGAAGGAACTGCTGTCCGGGGACGCGCTCTCCAGAAGGGGCAACTGGACCGACGAGGTCGTCGATCCGGAGACCGGTGCGAACGTGCTGGCGTTCCCGGTGTATTTCGACATCAGCATGACGGGGTTCGAGGCGAGGGGCGAGGACGGGCGGCTCGTCGGCCTTCTCTTCACCACCTGGTGAGACTTCCCGAAAGCGCCCTCCCGCCGTCCTCCCCCGGCTCTCCCGCCGTTCTCCCGCCCCGGGCCGGTGAACCTCGCCGAGGGGTTCCGCCGGTCCGGGGCGGAGGGCGCTTTCCACGGGGCCCGGCCGGTCTACCGCCCCGGTGTCCGGCGTACGGAGCGGCCCGCCAGGACGTCCGTGCGGCGGCCGTCCTCGATCACGAAGCGGCCGTCGATCAGTACGTACGGGATACCGGTCGGCAGCACGCGCGGTGACGCGAAGGTCGAGCCCGCCGCGACCGTGGCCGGGTCGAAGAGGACCAGATCGGCCCGGTACCCCTCCCGGACCAGACCGCGGTCGGGCAGGCGCAGCCGCGCGGCCGGGCGCGAGGTCAGATGGGCCACGCACTCCTCCAGCGACAGCACGCCCAGGTCACGCGCGTACCGGCCCAGATACTGGGGGAAGGTGCCGTAGGCGCGCGGGTGCGGCTTGGCGCCCTGGAGGATGCCGTCGCTGCCGCCCGTGTGGACCCGGTGGCGCATGATCGCGCGGACGTTCTCCTCGTGGCCCACGTGCTGGAGGATCGTCGGGGCCAGCCGGTCGTCGATCAGCAGCCGGCGGGCCGTCGTCCAGGGGCTCTCGCCGCGCGCGCCCGCCGACTCCGCGACCGTACGGCCCACATGGTCCGCCAGCTCCGGCGCCGAGACACCGGAGATCTCGATCGTGTCCCACTCGATGGGCACCCCGTGGCAGCCGTCGGAGCCCACCACCTCCAGATGGTGGCGGATCCGCTCGGCGGCGGTGTCGTCGCGGAGCCGCTCCAGCACGGTGTCGGGACCGCCCTCGTTCGCCCAGCTCGGCAGCATCGCGACGAGCGTGGTGCAGCCGGGGGTGTACGGATAGGTGTCGAGGGAGATGTCCGCGCCCGTCTCCAGCGCCCGGTCGAGCAGGGCGAGCAGTTCGGGCGCCTTCCCCTTGTTGACGCCGAAGTTCATGGTGGCGTGGGCGAGATGGAGGGCGCAGCCCGCGTGACGGGTGAGCGTCACCATCTCGTCGTACGCCTGGAGGGCTCCGGCGCCGTACGAGCGGTGGTGCGGGCAGTAATAGCCGTCGTACTCCGCCACCACCCGGCACAGCTCGGTCAGTTCGGCGTCGTTCGCGTACATCCCGGGCGTGTAGGTCAGCCCGGAGGACATCCCGACCGCGCCCTGTTCCATGGACTCGGCCACCAGCCGCTTCATCCGGGTGAGTTCGGCGTCGGTCGCGGGCCGGTCGTCCCAGCCGACCGCGTACATACGGACCGTGCCCTGCGGGATCAGATACGCGGCGTTGACCGCGATGCCCCGGCCGTCGAAGCCGTGGTCGAGGCGGTCCAGATACTCCCCGACCGTGCGCCAGTCGAAGTCGACGCCCGTGTCGCCGGGCGCGCCGCCGTTCCAGCCGGTGATCGTCCGCCGGACCTCGGCCAGGGTCCGGTCGTCGACGGGCGCGTACGACAGACCGTCCTGGCCGATCACTTCGAGGGTCACGCCCTGCGCGGCCTTCGCGGAGTGGTCGGGGTCGCGCAGCAGCGCGAGATCGCTGTGCGCGTGCATGTCGATGAAGCCGGGGGACAGGACGAGCCCGTCGGCGTCGAGGACCCGGGCGCCGCCGAGCCGGGCGCCGCCCGCGCCCTCCGCGCGTATCGCGGCGATGCGGCCGTCGGTGAGGCCCACGTCCGCGCGGTACGAGGGGCCGCCGGTGCCGTCGATGACACGCGCGTCCCGGAGAACGAGATCCATGACCGGCCCTCTCAGAAGAACGTACGGATGAGGTCCGTGACCGTGCCGTCCGCCGACACCAGCGGAATGAGCTGCCACTTGTCGAACGAGGTGCACGGATGGGACAGCCCCATCCCGACCCAGTCTCCGACCTCCAGATCCGCCCCGGGGGCGGTGGTCAGCCAGCCGTGCTGGTCGGACAGGCCCGTGACCGTGACCCCGGCCGCCGGGCGGATCTCGCCGGTGCGGCCGTCCCGTACGACCTGGGCCTCGGGCAGATCCAGGTCGTACGCCGCGTCCCGCTTGCCCGCGTTGACGAAGGCCTGACCGGGGGAGGGACGGGAGACGACCTGGGCCCAGAGCCGGAACGCGGGCTGGAGGGAGCCCTCCTCGGGGACCCGGTTGAAGGGGGTGAGATGGCGGTAGTGCCCGTCGTCGTGCGAGATGTACGCGCCCGAGCGCAGCAGCTTGAGCACGGGACGGGAGAGCGGGGGGATCTCCGCGAAGACGTCCGCGACGGCGTCGAACCAGGCGCTGCCGCCCGCGCTGATGACGATCTCGTCGGGGACACCCGCGTCCGTACCCGCACCCGCACCCGTATCCGCATCTGTACCCGCACCGGCACCGGCACCGGCACCGCCGAAGCGGCCGGCCTTGTCGAAGTCGGCCGCCAGGGCGACGAGTCGGCGCAGCCAGGCGCGGACGCTGTCACCGTCGGCCGCCGGCACCTCGCCCTCGTAACCCGCGACGCCCGCCAGCCGCAGGGTCGGCACGGCCGCCACCGCGTCGGCGACCGCCGCGCACTCGGCCTCGGTACGGGCCCCGGTCCTGGCGCCCTCGCCCGCGCCCAGCTCCACCACGACCTCGACCGGGCGGGTGGCGGCCGCCGCCCTCAGGGCCTCGTCCATCAGCTCGACGCCGCGCACGGAGTCGACGTAGCAGAGGAACCGGAAGCCGGGGTCCCGGTCCAGCTCCCCGGCGAGCCAGCGCAGGGCCGCCGCGTCGACCAGCTCGTTGGCGAGGAAGATCCGCCGGATGCCGAAGGCGCGGTAGACGCGGACCTGGTGGGGGACCGCGGCGGTGATGCCCCAGGCGCCGTGGTCGAGCTGGCGCGCGAAGAGCTGGGGCGACATGGAGGTCTTGCCGTGCGGGGCGAAGGCGAGGCCGTGGCGCGCGGAGTAGGTCTCCAGTAGGGCGAGATTGTGCTCGACGGACTCGGCGGAGAGGGCGAGGACGGGGGTGGTGAAGCCGCCGGTGAAGAGGGAGCGGCGCTCGGCGGCGAGCGCGGCGACGGTGAGGCCCTCGGCGTCCGGGGGGAGGCCCTTGAAGCGGTGGTCGACGCGCTCGTCACCGAGTCGCCGGTCCAGACGCTCGTCGGTACGTCCATCGGCGGCCATGGAGCCTCCCCTTGTTTCGGCAGTGTCATGTCTTTCGACAGTGTCATTGCGATACTTGGCCATTGCGATACTTGCAACGCCCATTGCGTATATCGCTCACCGCTGTCTAACATCCGAGCGACAGCGGGTCAATGGTGACCCCGCCGCCATCGCCACCACCATGAGCAGCCGCCACCACCATGAGCAGTCGCCATTGTCACGAGCCACAAGTAGTCGCCATCACCACGAGCATCGCCCGGAACGGGCCGAGGGACGAGGAGCCCCAGCGTGACCGGAACCGTGGACGCGGACACCCCGCCGCGCCTGGACACGGAGGTCGTCTGTCTCGGTGAGTCCATGGTCACCTTCCTGCCCTCGCGCCCCGGCCCGCTCGCGGACGTCCCGTCGTTCGACCGCGCGATCGGCGGCGCCGAATCCAATGTCGCCTGCGCGCTGGCGGCGGCCGGCCACCGGGTGAGCTGGATCAGCCGGGTCGGCGCCGACGGCTTCGGCGACCACCTCGTGCAGGCGGTCGCGGCCTACGGGGTCGACACCTCGGGCGTCCGCAGGGACCCGCACCGCCCGACCGGCGTCTACTTCCGTACGGCGACGGACCGCGCCACCGACGCGCACGAGGTCGTCTACTACCGGACGGGCTCCGCCGCCTCCGCGATGTCCCCGGACACCATGGAGCCCGAGGACCTGTGGTCGGGGAAGGTGCTGCATCTCTCCGGCATCACCGCCGCGCTCTCGGACGACTGCCTGGCGCTGACACGGGCGCTGACCGCGCGCGTCCCCGGGCGCCCGCTGGTCTCCTTCGACGTCAACCACCGCCCTCGGCTGTGGCGCGACCCCTCCGGCGCCCGGGTGCTGCTGGACCTCGCGCGCGGCGCCGATCTGGTGTTCGTCGGCGAGGACGAGGCAGCGGCGGCGTGGGACCTGCACGGCGCGGAGGCGATCCGTGCCGCGCTGCCGGAACCGGGGACGCTGGTGGTCAAACGCGGCGCCGCGGGGGCGACGGTCTTCACCCGCGAGCCCGAGCCCGGGGCGCGCGCCTCCGCCTCCGCGTCCGGGACCGCAACTGCAACTGCAACCGCAACCGCAACCGCGTCCGCCTCCGCCACCGCCTGTGGTCCGGGCACCGCGTCCGGTGCCGCCGCCGCGGATGGTCCGGGCGCCGTGCCCGTCCCCGGCGCCGGTCCCGGTGGTGCCACGGCCCGCGCCCCCTGGCCTGAGGCCGGCGCCGGCGGCGGCGCCGCGCCCGCCCCCGGTGGCGACACCGTCGTCTCCGTACCCGCCCTCCGGGTCGAGGTCGTCGCGCCCGTCGGGGCCGGGGACGCCTTCGCCGCCGGGTTCCTCTCCGCCACCCTGCGCGGCCTGCCCGCCGCCGCGCGGCTGCGGCACGGGCATCTCATGGCCGCCGCCGCGCTCACCGTGCCCGGCGATCTCGGGGCGCCGCCCGCGCGGGCGTACGCCGACCGGCTCGCGGGACTCGACGCCGAGGCGTGGGGGACACTTCGTCTCGGCCCCGGCTGGACGGAGGCCACGGAGCAGGAGGTACGTACCCCATGAGCCAGACGGTCGACCGCGCGCTGAGCATCCTTCCGCTGCTCGCCCAGGGACCCGCCGATCTCGGGCAGGTCGCGGACCGGCTCGGCGTGCACAAGTCCACCGCGCTGCGGCTGCTCCGCACGCTCCACGAGCACGGACTCGTCCACCGCCAGCAGGACCAGCGCTACCGCCTCGGCGCCCGCCTCTTCGCGCTGGCGCAGGAGGCCGTGGAGAACCTGGACGTACGCGAGATCGCGCACCCCCATCTCACCGCGCTCAACGAGGAGATCGGGCACACCGTCCATCTCGCCGTGTACGAGGAGAACGAGGTCCTCTACATCGACAAGGTGGAGAGCCGCTACCCGGTGCGTATGTACTCACGGATCGGCAAGCCCGTCGCCATCACCGTCGCCGCCGTGGCCAAGCTGCTCCTCGCCGATCTGCCCGAGCCCGAGCGCCGCGCCGTCGCGGAGAAGCTCGACTACCCGGCCTACACGGCCCGTTCGACGCCGAACGCCGCCGCCTTCCTCAAGGAACTGGCGACCGTCCGCGAACAGGGCTGGGCCACCGACCTCGGCGGCCACGAGGAGTCCATCAACTGCGTCGGCGCCCCGATCCGCGGTACGGACGGCCGGGCCGTCGCCGCCATGTCGGTCTCCGCGCCGAACGTCGTGGTGACCGCCGAGGAACTCCTCACCCTGCTTCCGCTGGTACGCCGTACCGCGGACGCCATCAGCCGGGAGTACTCCGGCACCACCCCCATCAAGGACGCGCGCAAAGGATGAGTGCCCCATGACCGAGAAGACCGCCCTCACGCCCGCCACCCACACCGCCCCGCCGGCGAAGTTCTCGCACGGCGTCCGCAAGGGGAACATCCTCCAGGTCGCGGGCCAGGTCGGCTTCCTCCCCGCCGTCGAGGGCCGGGCGCCCACGGTCGCCGGGCCGACCCTGCGCGAGCAGACCCTCCAGACGTTCGCCAATGTCCGGGCCATCCTGGAGGAGGGCGGGGCGAGCTGGGACGACGTCATGATGATGCGCGTCTACCTCACCGACGTGGACCACTTCGCCGAGATGAACGCGATCTACAACGCGTACTTCGAGGAGCAGGGGCTGAAGGAGGCCCCCGCCGCGCGGACGACGGTCTATGTCGGCCTGCCCAAGGGGCTGTTGATCGAGATCGACGCGCTCGCCGTGCTCGGCTGAGCGGTCTCCCCGGCCCGTCCACCCGCCTCCCCCATCCATCGCCCGACCCCGCCGACTCCGACCCATTCCGTCCATGGTCTCAGCGTTCTGAGCGTTCGGCACGTTCCACGGCGCGGTACGGCGTCCGCCCTCCCGGCGGCGCCGTACCGCGATCCCCCCGTGCCCGCGTGCCGCCGTATCCCGCGCGCCCGTATCCGTACCCGCGCGCCCGAACCCCCTCATATGCCTTTACGTCCGTACCGCCGCAAGCCCCAGAACAGAGGTCCCCCCATGCTCCTGGCCGCCGACGCGCCACCCGGGACACCGCCCCACACCGGTGGTCTGCTCCTCCTCATCGACGGCACCGCCGGTCTGCTGACCGTCGCCGCCCTCGGTATCGCCCTCCTTCTCCTCCTGATCATCAAGGTCAGGCTCCAGCCGTTCGTGGCCCTCCTCGGTGTCTCCATAGCCGTCGGCCTCGCCGCCGGTCTCTCCGTCACCGAACTCTTCGGCACGGTCCAGAAGTCCGCCGCCGTCTCGATGATCGAGTCGGGGATGGGCGGCATCCTCGGCCATGTCGCGATCATCATCGGTCTGGGCACCATGCTCGGCGCGATCCTCGAGGTGTCCGGCGGCGCCGAGGTGCTGAGCGCCCGGCTGCTGAACCTCTTCGGTGAGAAGCGCGCCCCGCTCGCCATGGGTGTCACCGGTGTCGTCTTCGGTATCCCGGTCTTCTTCGACGTCGGCATCTTCGTGCTCGCGCCGATCGTGTACGCCGCCGCCAAGCGCTCGGGCAAGTCGGTCGTGCTGTACGCGATGCCGCTGCTCGCCGGGCTCTCCATGACCCACGCGTTCCTGCCCCCGCACCCCGGTCCCGTCGCCGCGGCGGGGCTCTTCGGGGTGGACCTCGGCTGGGTCATCCTGATGGGTGTCGTCGTCGGCGTCCCGGCCGTACTCGCCGCCTGGGTGTACGCCGCGTGGATCGGCAAGCGGCTGTTCGTCGAGGTCCCGCAGGACATGGTCGAGGCCGCGGCGGAGGCCAAGGAGGCCGTCGCCGCCGAGCAGCGGGCCTCCGGGGTCACCCCGCGCGAGCGGCCCGTCGCGCTCACGACCGTCCTCACGATCATCGGCACCCCGCTGGTCCTGATCCTGCTCGCGACGTTCTCGTCCATCGCGCTGGATCCGTCCACCGGCCGCTCGGTGATCGAGTTCTTCGGCCACCCGTTCGTGGCGCTGACGATCGCGCTGCTGCTCGCGTACTACCTGCTCGGCGTGCGCCGGGGCTGGTCCCGCGCCTCGCTGGAGTCGGTCTCCACCTCCTCCCTCAAGCCGGTCGGCAACATCCTGCTGGTCGTCGGCGCGGGCGGGGTCTTCGGCGCGGTCCTCAAGGGCAGCGGAATCGCGGACGCGCTCGCCGACACCTTCAACGACGTGGGGCTGCCGGTCATCCTGCTGGCCTGGCTGATCTCCGTCGTCCTGCGGGTGGCCCAGGGCTCCGCGACGGTCGCGATCGTGACCACCGCGGGGATCGTCGTCCCGCTGGTCGAGGGCCAGGGCTTCTCGCAGGCGCATCTCGCCCTGATCATCATGGCGATCTCGGCGGGCTCCATCTTCGCCTCGCACGTCAACGACGGCGGCTTCTGGATGGTCGCCAAGTACTTCGGGATATCGGAGCGCGACACCCTGAAGTCCTGGACCGTCCTGGAGACCGTGCTCTCGGTGGCGGGCTTCGTCGTGGCGGCACTGCTGAGCCTGGTCATCTAGACGCTCCACCCGGACGGACGATTCCGTCCGGGGCCGCGAAGGCCCGTTCCGCCGCTGCCGGCGGAACGGGCCGGACCGGCGGTGGTTCCTCGCGATGTCAGTGGGTGCCGATAGCTTCTTGGCATCCGGGGACGGGAGTTGTCCGCGGATCGCCGTCGCAGCACGACTGCCCGATCACTGAGGGACGCTCATGGAACCGGTCTTCGCGGATTTCTCCACCACTCCGGCCCGGCTGTCGAACGCCGTCGTGGGGTACCATCGGTGCGGGGTCGCCCCCTCGCATCTCGCGCTGGGCTCCGACGGATACATCAAGCTCGACTTCACGACGGACGAACACGAGGAAGTCGCCGGGGCCGTCCTCACCGTGACGACCCTCGGCGCGGGTGTCCCCATGGACGTCCTGCTCAACGGCAAGGCCGTGGCGGAGGGACTCACATTCCCCGAGGCCGGCGGGGACGACGTCCCCCAGGACAGGGTCCTGTCCCTCCCGGGAGACCTGCTGACGCCGGGCGACAACCTCCTGGAGATACGCAGCCCCGCCGGCGAGCAGGGGCTGCTCCGGCTGACCACCGTCACCCTGGACCCCGCCCAGGACGGCGGCCGGGCCCGGCGCGCCATGGCGGCCAGGGCGAGCACCCGGTCGGTCTTCGCGTTCGGTACCGAGCGGCGCCCGGTCGGCTCCGCCGCGTGGCAGCCCGCTTCGCGGCTGCTCTTCCACATCGACCGGGGTGACCGGGCGGTTCCCGCGCAGCTCTCCTGGCGCGGGACGGACGGCGCGGAGACGGCGATAGCGCTCCGGGCGGACATGTCCGGCTTCCACGGTCACCACCGGGCCGCCGACGGCGCGCTCGGCGAGATCCGCGGCACGCTCACCGACCGCTGGGCCTACCCCGAGGGCACTACGGACGTTCCGCTGCACCGCTTCTCCACCGAGGAGGGACAGGACGGCCACTGGCGTCCCTCCGGTGAACTGCGCATCCTGCTCGACGACGGCCGGGCGATGCCCGTGGAGCGGGTGTCCTGGAGCGACCGCCGGGGGAACGCGGCCTCGGTCACCCTGACCGCCGCCGTCGCGACGGCGGACGGTCCCGCCGCGCCCGGTGAACTGCGCGACATCACCGACACGGTCGTCGATGTGGAGGCGAGCGACGAGTTCGAGGCCGGCGGGGAGGTCGCGCGGAACGTGCTCCGCACGTCCCGGAGCAAGTGGCTGGTGCACGAGGACACCGCCGAACTGGACTTCACCCTCCAGGCCCCGGCCGCCGTCGCGTCGTACAGGCTGACCTCCGCCAACGACGCCCCGGGCCGCGATCCGCGCAACTGGCAGTTCCAGGGCTCGCACGACGGCAGCACGTGGACGACGCTCGACACCCGTACCGGCGAGCGCTTCACACGCCGCTTCGAGACGAGGGACTTCCCCTTCGCCAACACCGCCTCCTACCGCCGCTACCGGCTGCGCATCACCGACAACTCCGGCGACGACGAGATCCAGCTCAGCCAGGTCCGGCTCCTCGCCGGTGCCGGCCGGGCTCCGGCATCCGCCGCGTCCGACTTCATCGGCTACTACGGGCCGGCCGGAGAGGCCCCCACCGGGTACCGGGGCACGACTGTTCCCGGACCGGAGGCCGACGCCGTGGGGGAGCGGAAAGACGGGCCGAAGGAGAAGCTGCTCGCCGGGGATCTGACGGACACCGCCCAGGACCTGGACAGCGCCGCCCGCCTCCTCGGGAAGCTGGCGGAGTACCTCCGGACCCCCTGACCCGGCCCGGCGCGAAGGTGCCGGGACACCGGCGCCGGCCGCCGCGATCCCGTACGGCAGCCACAGGGCTCAGGAGAAGACGGGCTTGGCGCAGACAAAGTTCTCCTTGTCGTCCACTTCCCACCAGTAGTCCTGGCAGGTGGGATCGGCGCCGCCCGACGGCATCCGGTAGTAGCCGGTGATCTGCATGATGTACGCGTAGCCCTTGGGCACGGTGTCGGCCGAGCAGTTCCACACGGTCTGGAGCCGGCCGGCACCGACGCGGTCGCCGTTCTTCTTGGCGACGAAACACTGGCCCGCGACATAGTTGCGGGAGAGACAGAGCGTGGTGACGACATCGTCGTCGCCCCGGTTCGTCCATGTCTGCTGGTCGTCGTTTCCGTCGCAGGTGGTGCCGGTCACGTTCGAGACGGCGTGGTCGACGCGGTTGTAGGCGTCGGGCGCCGAGCAGTCGACCTGTCGCGGCGCGTCGTCGCTCCAGCCGCCGAACCCGTTGTCGTGCGAGCTGACGCACTCCCCGGTCCCCACGGCACGGAAGGCGAGGTCGACGGCGCTCGGGGTGGGGGTGGCCGACGCGGTGTCACTGGGGTAGGAGCCGCTGTCGTAGGAACTCCCGCCGCTCGACGAGGTACCCGAGGAAGAGGTACCCGAGGTCGCGGAGGTGTCGGGGGTGTCGGACTCCCAGGGGCGCCAGATGAAGATGACGACGAAGGCCACGACGAGCAGGAACACACCGCCGCCGGAGGACTTCTTCGCGGCGGACGTCGAGGGCGCCGAAGCGGAGGAGGGCGTGGAGGCCGAGGAGGCGGACGCCGACGGGGTCGCCCGCGCGCCGGCCCGCCGTCCGGCCGCCGGGCCCGGTCCGGCGGGGGAGCCCCGACCTGCGGCCGATCCCGCCCGTGACCCGCGGCCGCCCGGGGCGTTCTGCCGCCGGGCCTTCTCCTGGTCGGCCCGCACCCGGGCCATATCGCGGGCCAGACGCTCCTGCTGGGCCCGGCGTTCGGCCCGCTCCGCTTCCGCGCGCTCGTGCTCGCGGGCGGCCCGCTCCCGTTCGCGCCGGGCCTTCTCCCGTTCGGCCTTCTCCCTTTCCGCCTTCTCCTTCTCCGCCTTCTCCTTCTCGGCCCTCTCCCGTTCCGCCCGGAGCGCCTCCTCGGCCGCCACGCCGCGCGCCCGGGTGTACTGGCGGGTCGGGCCGGGCTCCCGTACCCCGTGCGTGCGCTGGTCCGCCGTCGGGGCGTCGGGGTCCGCCCCGGGCGCCATGCCGGGGCCGCCCTCCCGCAGCCGCCGCCCCTGCTGGTCGTACTCCTCGATCAGCGCCGTCCAGCGCGGCGGCAGCCACCGGCGCCCGCTGTCCGACACCGGCAGCCCGACGAGAGCGGCCTTGAACTGCGCGAGGACATCGGCGGGCCGGGGCCTGGCGGCCGGGTCGAAGGCCAGACACGGCCGGATGAGCTGGTCCAGCTCACGCGGCAGCCCGGTCAGATCCAGCTCGGCCCTGGCCACCCGCGCCAGCAGTCGCAGGGTGTCGCCGTCGGGGGAGTACGGCGGCCGGCCCACCGCGAGATGGAAGAGGGTCGCGCCCAACGAGTAGACGTCGGAGGCCGCCGTGGACGGCTCGCCCCTGGCCTGCTCGGGGGAGGTGAAGGCGATCGTGCCGAGGGTGAGACTGGTGCGGGTGAGATCGCTGGCGTGGGAGATCCCGAAGTCGATGACGCGCGGGCCGTCCAGCGGGAGCAGGACGTTCGGGGGCTTGATGTCACGGTGGACGATGCCCGCGCCATGCAGGTCGACCAGCGCGGCGGACACCCCCGCCCCCACCCAGCGCACCGCCGAGGCCGGTGGCTGACCGGCCCTCCGTACCAGTTCGGACAGGGGCGGCGCGGCGATGTACTCGATGGCCATCCAGGGCCGGGCGGCCCCGGCGTCGGCGTCCAGGACCCGCGCCGTGAACCCGCTGTCGACCCGCTGGGCCACGGCCACCTCACGGGCGAACCGCCGCCGGTCGGCGTCGTCGACGTGCCCCTCGGCGAGCAGCGTCTTGACCGCCACCAGCCGTCGGCCGGAGCGGGCCAGATAGATCCGGCCCATCCCGCCCGAGCCCAGTCTGCCGATGATCCGGTACGGGCCCAGAGACTCCGGGTCGTCCGTCCCCAGCCGTTCGATCTTCACCCCGGACATGCCGAAACTCCCCCCGCAGATCCCCCGTCGATTCCGGTGGCCGGTGGATAACACGCGTGGCGGCGACACCCCGTTCCCGTCACGGCCACGCGATCCACCGGATCCGGAACCCACCAGGAATGCTCGTCCGCCGCCGCACCGGCGTCAACTCCCCTGGCAGGGGCCCCCGGACCGCGCCCGGCGCCCGCACCGTACCCGTCACCCGTGTGTCACCCGTTGCTCCTCCGTCCCCGGGCCCGACGCGGTCTTGCGTGATCACTGCCGCTCCGCTTTGGTGACGTGGGTCACGTGAGGGGGGTCGAGTGAGAGGCGACAAGACGAATGGCGGACACCACGGACACCTCGGGCGCCGGGGATGCGACGGGCGCCGGGGATGCGACGGACACGGGTCCCGGCACCGGAGCCGGAGCAGGCACCGGGGCCGGTGCCGGAGTCGGCACCCCAGCAGGCGCCGGAGCGGGCACCGGGGCAGGCATCGGGGCCGGTGAGGCCGTCTCCCGGCCGCGCAGGTCGAGTTGGACCTATATCGGCCCCGGGATCGTCGTCGCGGCGACCGGTGTCGGCGCGGGCGATCTGGTCGCGACCCTCATCGCGGGCAGCAAGTTCGGCTACACCCTGCTGTGGGCGGCGGTGATCGGCTGCGTCGTGAAGATCTCCCTCGCCGAGGCGGCGGGCCGCTGGCATCTCGCCACCGGCCGTACGCTCTTCGAGGGCTGGCGCAGCCTCGGCCGCTGGACCACCGTGTACTTCGCCGGATACGTCATGGTGTGGGGATTCGTCTACGGCGCCACGGCCATGTCCTCCAGCGCCCTGCCGATCGTCGCGCTGTTCCCCGACGGCCCCGGCCTCAAGACCTGGGCGGTCATCACCGGTCTGATCGGCCTGGTCTTCGTCTGGTTCAACCAGTACGCCGTCTTCGAGAAGGCCATGACGGTCCTGATCGGCGTGATGTTCGTGGTGGTCATGTATGTGGCGGTCCGTGTAGCCCCCGACCTCGGCGCCGCGTTCGCGGGTCTCGCCCCGGTCCTGCCGGACGGCTCGCTGCTCTACACCCTGGGGCTGATCGGCGGGGTGGGCGGCACGATCACCATGGCCGCGTACGGGTACTGGGTGAACGCCAAGGGCTGGACCAACGCGGGCTGGATGAAGGTGATGCGCCTGGACAACCGCGTCGCGTACCTCACCACGGGACTCTTCGTCATCGCCATGCTGATCATCGGCGCCGAGCTGCTGCACTCCACCCGTATCGCCCTCACCTCGGGCGACCAGGGGCTGATCGATCTCGGCACGATCCTGGAGGACCGCTTCGGCACCTTCACCGCGAAGCTCTTCCTGATCGGTTTCTTCGCCACGTCCTTCTCGTCGCTGATCGGGGTCTGGCACGGGGTGAGCCTGATGTTCGCCGACTTCGTGGAGCGCCTGCGCGAGGAGCGCCAGGACCGGACGGGGGGTTCCGGCGAGGGGAGCGAGGGCGCGGCGGCGGAGGTCGCGACCGGGGAACGGGAGCGCTCGGTGCCCTTCCGCGCGTATCTGCTCTGGCTGACCTTCCCGCCGATCTCGCTGCTCTTCCTCGACGAGCCGTTCGGGCTGGTCGTGGTGTACGGCGTGCTGGGCGCGTTCTTCATGCCGTTCCTGGCGCTCACCCTGATCTGGCTGCTCAACTCCTCCCGTACACCGGCCGAATGGCGCAACGGTGTGCTGAGCAATGTGATGCTCGCGGCGGCCGGGCTGCTGTTCGTCGTGCTGTGTGTGCAGCAGGTACGGGACATTCCCTGGTAGCTCCCCGGTGACCGCCCCCCCCCGATGACCGCCGCCCCCGTGCCGTCCCGCCCCGGTGCGTGCCGCCCCGCCCCGGCCCCGCGTGCGGTACGGGGGCGAGCCCGCGCGGTACGGAGCCGAGCCGGGCCGGACACACGGCAGCGCCGTCGGGTGGGGTTCGACGGCGCTGCCGGCCCTGTGGGGGGCTTGGGGGCCTGGCCGTGCCGCCGGGGGAGCGGCGGCACGGCCGGTACGGGCGGGTGCTACGGCAGGCCGTGCACGTGCGGGCCCACCGCGTTGGACCAGGCGTTGCCCGCCGTCGCGTCCCAGTTGGTCGACCAGGTCATGGCGCCACGGATACCCGGGTACGTCCTGGAGGGCTTGAAGGAACCGCAGTTGGTGCCCCGGGCGAGGCAGTCCAGCGCGTTCTTCACGATGGACGGGTCGACATAGCCGCTGCCCGCGCCCCGCGTGGAGGCGGGCACTCCGAGACCGACCTGCGACGGGTCGAGGCCGCCTTCGAGCTGGATGCAGGCGAGGGCGGTGAGGAAGTCCACCGAGCCCTGTGAGTAGACCTTGCCGTCGCAGCCGAGCATCGAACCGCTGTTGTAGTACTGCATATTGACGACCGTGAGGATGTCCTTCACGTTCAGCGCCGTCTTGAAGTACTCGCCCGACGTCGACTGCATGTCGATCGTCTGCGGCGCCATCGTCAGCACCAGTCCGCTGCCGGCCTTCGCGGAGAGCTGCCGCAGCGCCTTCGTCAGATAGGTCGAGTTGATGCCGTGTTCGAGGTCGATGTCGACCCCGCTGAAGCCGTACTCCTGCATCAGCGCGTAGGTGCTGTTGGCGAAGGCGGTGGCGGAGGCGTCACTGTTGATGGTGACGTTGCCCTTCTCACCGCCGACCGAGATGATCACCGACTTGCCCGCGGACTTCTTCGCGGCGATGTCCGCCTTGAAGTCGGCCACCGAGGCGTAGCCGACGGCCGGGTCGAGGTTGAAGGTGATCTGACCGGGCGTGGCCGTCGCGTCGGCGAACGACACGGCGATGATGTCGTACTGCGACTGGACGTCACGGAGCTTCTGGACGGCCGCGCCGTTGTTGAAGTTCTGCCAGTAGCCGGTCAGCGCGTGCTTCGGCACGGCGGGGTTGCCCGGATTGCCGCCGCCCTGCTGCGCGGTCCTGCCGGTGACCGTGGCGGACCGCGTGGACTCACCGGCCGCGTTGGTCGCGCTCACCTGGAAGTCGTACGAGGTGTTCGCGGCCAGCCCGGTCACGGTCGTGGAGGTGCCGGTCGCCGACTGGACCCTCGTACCGCCCCGGTAGACGTTGTATCCGGTCGCCCCGGACACACCGTTCCAGTTGAGCGTCACGGACGACGAGGTCACGGAGCCGACGGCGAGACCGGCGGGCGCGGCGGGGATCTGCGGACCGGGGTCGGTGCCGCCACCGCCGTCGGGGCCGAAGACGGAGAGGTCGTCGGCGTAGTAGGGGGCCTGGCCGTACCAGCCGTGGGTGTAGACGGTCACGGACCGGGTGGAGGCACCGGTCCTGAACGTGGTCGTGAGCTGCTTCCAGCCGGAGCTGTCGGGAGTCCAGGTCGACACATCGGTGGTGCCGGTCCCCTCGGCCCCGAGGTACGCGTATCCGCCCTGCACCCACGCGCTCAGCGTGTACGTCGAGTTGGGCTGCACGGCGACGGCCTGGGCGCACTTGGCGTTGTCCTGGCCCGCGGGCGTGCCCCTGAGGGCGGTGGCGCCACCGTGGACGGGCGAGCCGACCGTGGCCCCGCTGCCCGCCGAACAGGTCCAGTTGGCGAGCCCGGACTCGTAGCCCGCGTTCTTGGCGACATTCACATCGGCGGCCTGCGCACTCCCGGAAAGCCCGGTCACACTCAGCGCCCCGGCGGCCAGCACGGCCACCGCGCCGCCGATCCAGGTACGTATACGACCTCTGCCGCCTGGTGCACGTTCCACTTGCTGCCTCCGCTGGGGGTTCGGGGATGGAGGTACCGAGAGGGGGAACGGTGGCCACCGTCGGGCGTAAAGGTGGTCCAGACCAATCGACTTGTCAAGACCTCTGGCAGAAGGCCGTATACAACGGGGCCCGCCCGCCTACGGGGGGTCTGGGCAGCCGCCGCAGGGCTGTCGTGGAGCAAGGGCGCGGGGGCCTGGGCAGATGTCGAGGGTGCGGGTGATGTAGCGGCCGTCGACGGAGTAGTAGAACCAGTCGACTTCCCTGCCGTGGTCGAGTCGTTCCCGTGCCTGGGCGAGTACGTCTTCGGGGAGCGGGGTTCTGGCGGCGCGGGGGTACTCCTGGAGGGTGGTCTCCAGCCAGGCGTAGGCCTGGTCGGCGGTGTGGTGTGTGGTGAGGACGGTGGCGGTCTCGGCGATGCGCTGCAACTGGGCGTCGGGGGTGAGTGGTTGGGTGTGCTCGGGTATGAGGCGGGGCTTCGGGTCGCTCCCGGGCCGGCACCGGGGGCCGTTCCAGGCGTAGCCGTGCCAGTGTGTCGTGGGGTCGGTCACTGCCGGACGGTCTCAGCGGGGGCCGGCCGTCACGGAGATCTCCGTGGTGAGCGCGTGGTGCAGCAGTTCGGGATCGGTCAGATAGCGCGTGGCGGTAAGCGGGACGATCCAGCGCAGACGTTCCTCGTCCGTGTAACTCACGGGCGGCACCGCGACGAAGGTGGCGACGCCCAGCGGTACGACCACCGACAGGGGCAGGTCCCATGTGTCGGCGGTGCCGAGGGGGACCAGCCAGTAGAGGACCCGGCCGTGCCAGTCCTCGATGACCGCGCCGCTGTCGGCGCCGAGGCGCTCGATCACGCGCTCACCGATGTGGGACCGCACCCGTACGGCGTCCCAGTGACGCCCGACGGGCACCAGTTCCACGGTCGTACCGACCGGCGGCGTCCACGGCTCCCGGCCCCACGGCTCGCGGCCCCCGGGCTCGTCGCGCATCCCCTTGTGGCCGTGCCCCAGGTGGGCGCACAGGGCGATCACGGACCGCGCCAGGTCGTACGCGTGACGCCCCGCCCCGAGCGGACCGGACCCGGCGTCCAGACACCGCCGGGCCTCCCCGACGGCCGCGTCCGCGAGGCGCCCGAGCCGGTCCTGCGCCTCCGGAACCAGCAGGGCGAGGTGGCCCCGCAGCAGGAGCGTGGCGGTCTCCGCGTCAAGCGCGCCGGCCCCGGAGCCGACGACGCGCCGGGCGGTGTCGAGCATGGTGGCGAAGTCGAGCGGCGGGGAACCGGTGTCCGGCTCTGCGGGGCTGATGGCGGATTCGGGCATGTCGGCGCTCCTCGCGTGGTGGCTGCCTCTGGTGCCGTGGGGACGGCCGCAGAGGCTCTCACGGGGACGCGCGGGCCGAACGCGGGCCGTGCACGCGCGTCGGCGTTCAGGCAGCGTGGTCCCGGTCGCGGACTGCGCGAACGTCCCCGTCGTCGGTGGTTCTTCTGCTCCGACGACGGTAGGAGCGGTCGGCGGGGAGCAGGCGCACAGAATGTGCGCCCTCGGTCAGGCCGACAGCAGCCCCAGTTTGACGGCGAGTTCGGAGGCCCGCCGCTGCCGCGCCGGGACCTTCGATTCGGTCTCCTCGATGACGATGGCCTTCGCGTAACCGTTGTACTTGATCGTTTCCGGGGCGGCCTCGTGCGCGCGGGCCAGGGTGTCGAGGGCGACGTCCGGCTGTCCGTCCAACCGGTAGCCGCGCGCCTCCTCGATCCGGTGGCGGGCACGGCGCGGCCGGGACGGGATCGTGCCGGCGTCGGACTTCGTGGCCTGACGCACCGACTCACCGCCGGCGTGCAGTTCGACGGCCACAGTGACGGCGTGCGCGCCCATGATGGCCTGGGAGAAGCTCGTCACGGGGTGGAAGTAGTCGGCGGGGAGCCGGCTGGCCATGGTGCACGCCTGGTCCCAGTAGCGCCAGGCCGTACCCGTCTCACGCCGGCGGGCGGCCGTGTATCCCGCCTCGAAGGTCAGGGCTCCGGCAATGGCGAGGACCTCGTCCGAGGCGTCAGGGAGGAGCGGCCTGAGGTAGGCCAGCGCCTCCGTGTTCACCGCGTCCGCGGCGTCGTAGTGGCCGGGGCCCGAGTCCCGGTGGGCCTGTGCGGTGAGCCATGCCGCGACACCGATGGCATGAGGGTCCTCGGACTCCTGCGCGGCGACCATGCCGCGCTCGGCGATCCGCCACAGCAGAGGTGCGTCCGGCTGGTAGGCCACGAAGAACTGGCTGAGGCTGTACACCTCGCTGAGAGCCGCCGACGCCGCCCGGCGTTCATCCGCATGTCCGGCCTGGCGTACGGCAAGCTGGGCGTCCCGGATCAGATCCGGCAGCAGCGCCCCGACGACCTCCCGATGGTGCGGGGCGGAGTGCCGCGCCTTCCACGCACGGGCGAGGCGGGCCTGGATATGGGCGGTCGGAGGCGCTTCGCGTGCGGTCGTGAGGGGGAACGCGTCGATGGCCGCCTTGACCGCGGCGAGGCGGGGGTGACCGGGGCCCGTGAACAGGGCCACGGGCACGGAGAGGTCACCTGTGAGTTCGGAGAGATCCCCGACCCGCAGGACTTCCGCCAGGCGCAACAACGTCTCCAGCTTGGGGGTCCGGAGCCGGCCTTCCTCCATGGCACGGACCCACGAGGCGGACTTGTCGCCCACCAGGCCCCCGAGTTGCGCGCGGGTCATGCCACGACGGGTGCGGAGGATCTTGAGCCTCTGCCCGAAAGCGATCGGGTTGGCGTACGGGTCCGGGGTAGCGTCAGATGGCATGGCCTCGCCCTTCTCTGAGCAGCCTGTCACCCCTCAGAGTAGGGGGCAGGACCACCACCACGCGCCCGCACGAACCAAACGCACGACGCTGCGAAAGACATTCCTCGCTTGAAGCTCGGGCATCGAATTGGGGGTACCGAAGGGCCGGCTGAGCCACCGAGATGTCTGCTCCACGCCCGCGCTGGGGGTGACCCCTTCGGACTACGGGGGGTCTGGGCAGCCGCCGCAGGGCTGTCGTGGAGCAAGGGCGCGGGGACCTGGGCAGATGTCGAGGGTGCGGGTGATGTAGCGGCCGTCGACGGAGTAGTAGAACCAGTCGACTTCCCTGCCGTGATCGAGTCGTTCCCGTGCCTGGGCGAGTACGTCTTCGGGGAGCGGGGTTCTGGCGGCGCGGGGGTACTCCTGGAGGGTGGTCTCCAGCCAGGCGTATGCGTCGTCGGCGGTGTGGTGTGTGGTGAGGACGGTGGCGGTTTCGGCGATGCGCCTCAACTGCTCCTCGGGGCTGAGCGGTTGGGCATCGACGGGGGTGACGCGGGGCTTCGGATCGCTTCCGGGCCGGCACCGGGGGCCGTTCCAGGCGTAGCCGTGCCAGTGTGTCGTGGGGTCGCTCACTGCCACCTGATCATGAGGTCGGTTCCTTTCGAATGTATGGCCCGGCAAGGCCCCCTAGGCCCTGTCTGCGCCGCTCTGCCTGTGGACCATCAGGGGGCCGACAGGCCAGGACGGCCCCGGCGGCGGCGACGCCGGGGCGGAGATGTTTGTTCGCCAGGGCGCTCCCTCAGCGCGCGTCGAGAAAGCCGCGCCAGATGCGTCGGCCCTCGTCGCACCGCCGGTCGCCGGCGCAGTGCTCGCAGGCCGTGGCGTGCTCCATGTAGGCCCGATAGCGGCCGAGAAGTCGACCCGCGCCGACCAGCAGTCGACGTAGTGGAGTCATGAGTCCGTGCCTTCGAGGCAGCTCTGTCCGTCTGCCAGCAGCTTGGCGACTGCCTCGGGGTTGCACAGGTTGCCGGTCCGGGCAAGGGGTACGGCCCAGTATGTGCTCACCGCGCTGGGCTCCGTGAGATCGGGGCGCGGTACGCCGAGCCAGCCGCCACTGCCACGCACGACCGCGTGCGGCGAACGCCAGGTCTCCGCTGTGCGCGGCGGCACGAGCGCGTAGAGCCATTGACCGGGGTGGCAGATCACGGGACCGCGGAGGATCTCGGCCAGGGCGCGGCTGACGGCGGCCGGGGTGTTGCTGCCGATCGCGGCATACACCAACTCCTGGGGCATCCGTACGGCGTCCATGATGCGGCCCATGCGGAGCACCGCGGGTTGTCCATTGGCCCAGTCGTCGAAGGCGAAGTCCGGGGTCTGGATGGAGGAGGCGAGCCATCGGGCGACGGCGGTCTGTGGTCCGGTGCGTACGGTACGGCGCTCGTTCATCCGAGTGCCTCCTTGCAGAAGAGGTCCATGTCCCCACCGTGCCGTCGAACGTAAGCCGATGCATTGGCGAGGTGATCATGAAACCGTGCCAAGTTCATCAGTGCGCCATGAAGGATCGCGCCGGTTCTCATACGGTCGTGGTGAAAGCGCCTGAACCGGGAGCCGGTCGCCCTCTACCGTGAAGGGAACCGATCGGAGAAGCGATGGCACGTCATGACGCGCAGTCGGTCCGCACTCTCATTGCTCGTTCGGAGGCGGACAGATGGACGCCGTGGCAGCTCAGTGCCGCTATTTCGGAGCGGTGCGGGTGCTCTCTGCTGAAGGCGCACCGGCTCGGCCGGGACTGGACCCTCCATACCGCCTGTGAACGTCTGGCCCAGAGCGGGGGCAGGGTGACTGTCCAGCAGTTGTCAGCGTGGGAGACGGGTCGTGGCCGACCGGGTGAGAGCAATCTGGATCTGCTGTGCCGGATGTACGAGACGCGCCCGGACCGGCTGGGTTACGGCCATGACTACACCCCTTCGGGCGAGTCGGAGACGGACTCGTCCGGCTCTGACCGGTTCGCAACAAAGCCGCGCGAGAACCAGCCCGCTCCGATCGGCCTGACGTCCATGCCGCCGACGAGCACCGCGCTTTCGGCCCTGGCATCCGTACGGCGCAGCATGACCACTATTCTCGCGACTCCTATAGCGGAGACAACCATCGAACAGTGGGACCGGCAGGCTGCCGAGTACGGCCACGCCTACCAGATCACCCCACCCGCCACGCTCCTGGCCAGCAGCATCGGTGACCTGTTGGAGCTGCGTGCCCTTCTGGAGCAGCGGCAGCCCACGGACGTCCGTACCCGCCTGTGCCGCATTGCGGCCCAGCTCGCCGGGACAGCGGGTATCGCACTGGTTGCTCTGGGGGAGCATCGAGAGGCGCGGCAGTGGTATCACCTCGGCCAACTCCTGGCCGAGGAGACGGGCGACCGCGCCCTTCGTGCCTGGCTGCTCGCTCGGGAGGCCGTGATTCCTCTCTACTTCGGTGCGCCCGCCGCGGCTCTCGCGCTCGCGGAGCGGGCCCGTCTGGTGGCCGGCTCGACGGTGTGCGCCACCGCGGCCTGGGCGCCGAGTCTGGAGACACGAGCTCTTGCCCGATTGGGGCGGGTGCGGGAGGCCCGGGACGCGATGGCCCTCGCACAGCGGGCCTTCTCCAGACTCGGTACCTCGGACACCTCGGACACCGCCTATGGGTACACGGAACGGCAGCTCGTCTGGCATGGCGGAAGTATGTGGACCACTCTCGGCGACAGTCGGCGGGCGCAGGCCGCTCTGCACGCCGCGCGTGATCTCTACTCCCCGGACGAGCACCTCGACCGAGCGCTGATCGCCATGGACGAGGCCACTTGTCTGGTCGGAGTCGGTGAGATCGCGGTGGCGTGCCGGGAGACGGAAATGCTGCTGCTCGGCCTACCCGCCGAGCATCGGACCGGCATCGTCGTCTCGCGCGCACGCGACCTGCTCGCGTCGATTCCCGCACGCGGCTCGACCCTTGCCGCGGTGGGCGACTTGCGCGAGCTGGTCGAGGTCAGCGCGCGACCGGAGTTGACCACCGGCTAGGGCCTGGGCCAGCGCCGTGCGAGTACCTGCAACAGGCCGGTGACGGCGACGCCGGCCACGATCTGCCGGTCGTCGATCATCTGCTGGATGCTGTCCAGCGGCAGCCATTCAAGGCGGTCGGCCTCGTGGGTATCGACCGGCTCGGTGACGCGTATGGCGTCCCGGGCGAGGAACACTGTGTGCTCGGCGTCGCTCATCCCGCCGATCGGCTGGATGTACGCCAGGTGCTCAAGTCGGTCGGCGTCCACTCGGTAGCCGGTCTCTTCGAGTACCTCCCGAGCGGCAGCGGCGGCCAACTCCTCGCCCTGCTCGGCAATTCCGCTTGGGATTTCCCAGTTCCAGGTGTTGGTGGCGAAGCGGTGGCGCCACATCAGCAGGACACGCTCCGAGTCGTCCAGCAGAACCGCAGCGGCGACTGGGGCCAGTCTGATCAGGTGATGCTCATATCTCGCGTGGCCGGGCGGCTCGACATCCACCAGGTCCAGGTTCACCCACGGGCTGGCGTAGACGGTACGGGATCCATACACGGTCCATTCGCTCATTGACTGCCTCCACACCCGGGGTCGATCAGCGAGGGTGCCACAGAACACCGGACAGGGCGAAGAAGTCCCTGCCCCGGTCACGGGCTTCCTCGGCCGGGTGGCCGCGCGAGCCAGGCCGCGTGAGCGGCCCGCGCGGGGACGGTCAGTCCTCCTGGAGGCGGTCCGCCGCGTAGCCCGTCACACAGCCCAGTACCAGGACCGCGTTGGACATCAGCAGGCCCTCCGCGGCGAGGTCCTGCCACTGGAGCGCCATGTTCAGCCCCTGTGCCACCGCCGGGACGGTGAAGGCGGCCAGGAAGTGCTGGAACGGGGCGTCGCGGAAGGGGTCGCGGTGGACGCGGCCCGCCGCCCAGGAGGCCAGGGCTATGCACACGGCGTTCGGGAGGTGGATCAGCATCAGACGGCCGAAGAACGTCTCCAGGTTGTTCTCGGACGCGAGATGGTCGTAGACCAACGTGGCCTGGAGATACTCCGTCACGACCAGGACGACGATACCGGCCGCCCAGGCGCGTACGAGCGCGAAGACCGGCGCCCCGGGCCCCTCGTCCCGCTGGGTGCGCGCCCCCGGGTAGTCATACCGCGTCATCGCCCCTCGCCTCCGAACAGATCGCCGTGCGTGCCGTGCATCAGAACTCCGTGCTTCACTTCGCCGCGCTTCGCATTTCTGTAGTCCGGGCCGCCGTACGTCCGGCTCCCGGCCGCTGTGTCTCCGGCCCCGCTGTTGGACCGCCGTCCCCCGGCCCCCGTACACCGGACCCGCGTCCCCCGGCCTCCGTAAACCGGACCCGCGTCCCCCGGCCTCCGTACAACGGACCCGCCATCCCCCGGGCCCGCCATCCCCCGGACCCCGTACACCGGATCCGTACGCCCAAGCCCTCCGCCCGGCCGCCCTGTCCCGGCCGCCCCGCCCCATCTGCCCCGTCCGGGGCCGCCGGGCTACGGCGCTCGTACGCGGGCCCCGTGTCCCGGACCTTCGTGTCCCGGCCCCCGGTGCCCGGGGCCTCCGTGCCTCAGAACGTCGTGAACACGAACACCGCCGTGAACCCGGCCGCCGCCAGTCCGCAGCCCGTCACCAGCAGCCCGTACTGCGTCAGCGGCGACCAGCCGCCGCGTCCCGCGACCGTCGCGGTGCGCTCCGGGGCCGCGGGGTCGTACGCCACCGTGACCTCGCTGCCCACCTTCACGGCACGGCTCGCCAGTTCCTCGAACTCGATCGTCCGCCCGTCCTCCGGGGCGCGGAAGGAGAAGACATACCGCCGCGCCTCCGAGCGGTTGTACGGTTCGCTCTCGATCCGTACGCAGACACCGGCCGCCCGGCCGCCCGCGCGCAGCGCACGGGCCACGGCCGCCAGTCGCCGCGCGTAGTGTGCCGCCAGCCAGCCGAACAGCAGCATCATGCCCAGGAAGAAGATCTGGTCACCACCGGGAATCCGCATACCGCGCCCTACTTGACCGTGATGGACTCGATGATCTTCTTCAGATCGCCGTCGCCGAGTCTGCCCTGAGCCGCGTCGATCCGCACCGCGTAGGAGGCGTCGGCGGAGTCCAGCCCCGCGACGATCACGCCCTTGATCCGCGACCCCTTCTCGGTGAACGCGAAGTCGATCCGCCGGGCCTCCCGCGCGCCGTCCGCGCCCGCGACCTGGATCTCCCGCTGCTTGCCCAGGGTCGAGCCGAGAGCGATGCCCGCCTCGGCCCCGATCGCCGCCTCCTCCACCGAGTCCGCGTCGGTGAAGTCGAGCTGGACGGTGATCATTCCGACGGATTCGCCGCCCTCGGAGAGGGTGGCCGCCGCCGCGTTGTACTTGCTCCGCTCGGCGTCGCCCTGCGGGGTGAACGCGGGCGGGTACGCCACCGTGACCGCGGGCGTCCTCAGCGTGCCCCAGCCCTCGGGGACCGTGGCGGCCTCCGTGTCCGTACCGCATCCGGCCGTCAGCAGGACGGCGAAGACCGCGGCGGCTGCCCTGGCCGGCCACCGGGCCGTCTTCTCGCTGATCATCACGTGTGTGCTCCTGTCGCCGGCGGGTCAGTTCGCACAGTAGCTGTACGGGAGATAGGTGCGGCTGTCCCCATGGGGCGCACCGAGGAACTGCGCCTGGTCGAGGGTCTCTTCCTTCTTCTCGGTGGAGACCGAGAAGCCGAGGCTCAGCCCCAGGTTCAGCTCGAAGCCGTACTCGGCCGCGTCGGTCTGGCCGGTGTAGGTCGTCCGGCTGGAGAGGCCCTCGTCGAAGAGGAGCCGTCCGAACGGGTCGTCCGCCCCCGGGCGCTTCGTCGGCGCGTGGTCGTCGAACATGTAGGTGAAGGGCGCGGCGTTGTCGCCGTGGCCGTCCAGCCACTCCTGGGCGATCCGGCGCTGCTCGTCGCCGGCGCTGCCCGGCGGGATCACGACGGAGTTGGTGACGACCTCGATCCCGGTGGACTGGTCGGTGCCCTTCGCCCCGCCGCTGCCGCCGCGCTTGTCGTCGCCGCTCTTGCCGTTGTCGCCGCCGAGTTTCGCGCCGTCCTTGGTGGCGCCCTTCTCGACGGTGCGGGTCATGTCGATCCGCAGCAGCTCACCGGTCTTCTTGTCGTGGGTGACGGTGATCGTGCCGGTCTGGGTGGTGGTTCCCGAGGACTCGCCGCTGAGGGGCCCGGCCTCGTAGCCGATCTTGCCGCCGTACTCGACGGCCGCGCTGTACGTGTACGCCTTGGTGCCCTTGAAGTCGTTGTCCGTCCAGGTCACCTCGGGGGAGAACTTGAAGTTGCCGCCGAGGGTGGCGCTCAGCTTCTTCTCGTCGCCCGGCGAGAGCTTGAGCCCGCCGGCCGCGCTGGCCTCCAGGCCGACCTTGCCGTAGCTGATGTGACGGTTGCCGAGCTTCTCCTCGATGCGGTCACGCAGCTTCTCCTCCTCGGCCATCGGGCCCTTGCCGAAGAGGTAGAGGATGCTGTTGCCGAGGCCGCCGCCGCGGGAGTTGGAGTTACGGTTGGCCAGTTCGTAGGTCTTCAGGGACTCGATGTCATCACGGAAGGCCGCGGCCTGTTCCTCGCTGTCGAAGACCCAGGTGTCGCCGTTGGTGACCTTGATTCCGGCTCCGAGTTCGACTTTGTCGGCTCCGAACTTGCCTATTTTCGCGCCCGGTTTCCAGTCCTTCTTGGCGGCGACGGACGCGGCGTCGGTGAAAGTCATCATGACCTGCTGGTCGTTGGCGTCGACCTTGCCGTCCTTGTTGACATCCGTATTGGCCTGGAAGGTCGTCTGCTGGAAGCCGTACTCCTCGCCCCACTCGATGAAGAGGACCTTCGCCTTGGCGCCGGCCTTGTCGCTGACCGAGGAGATCTGGCACAGCGGGGGCTCGTAGTCGGCATCGGTCTTGGGCTGCGGGTTGTTCCCCGTACCGCCGCCGCCGGGGGCGCACGGGCCGTTGAAGGTCACCAGGCAGCGCAGACTGGCGCCGAGCGTCTCGTCGACACCGGTGCCGACCATCGCGCCGGCGATGGCGGCCACGACCACGATCACACCGACGTACTCGGTGGCCGTGGCGCCGCGGTCGTGCGCGCGGCCCCGGCGCCCGAACGGGCCCCGCGCCGGGCCCGTTTCCCGGCCCGTTTCCCGGCTGGTTTCCCGGCTGGTTTCCCGGCTCGTCCTCCGGAGCAATTCACCGCCCGTTTCCCGGACCGTTTCCGCGGCGGTTCCCCGGACCGTTCCCCGGACCGTTCCCCAGCCCGTTCCCCGGCTCGGGCCCCGGACCGCAAGACGGCCCGGACCCCGGTCCCGGCGCGGGTCCTGATCGCGGCGCGGGTCCCGCTCAGGGAGCCGGTCCTGATCGCGGCTCAGGGCCTGACCGGGGTCCCGGCCCCGGTCCCGGCGCGGGTCCTGCTCACGGCCCCGGCCCTGGTCAGGGCCCTGGTCCCGGCTCCGCTCCCGGCCTCGCTCCGCTTCCCGTCTCATCCGACGTCCCCGTCCCGTCCCCCTCGGTGGCCGCGCGCCTTTCGCACGCGGGAATCGGAATGGGAGCGTACGAGCGCGGGCACAGCGGAGGCGTGGGTCCCTGGGCCCAACCCGGGCCCAAAGTGGCCTGATTGAGTGCGGAATTCGACCGAATGAAATATTCATTGAAACGTGAGTGAACAGGTGACTGCTTCGCCCGAGTTTGCCGGTGCTTGTTACGCGGGTGGCGGAGCATCGACTTCTGATAGGTGTTCTCTGTGCCGTACGTCGTGGATAAAGTGCTGGGGCAGAAGCGCCGAGCAGGAGAGAACTGCGGTCGCCGGGACTCCGACGGCCGGAGCCGAACGGGGAACCAGCGTGCCGACCGCGATCGCAGTCACCAGCCCTGATCTGGTGCTACCACCGACGGACCATCAGACGCCCACCGCGGCGCTGCTACAGTCGCCCGGAGCCCAGCCCCTGGACGCCGCGCTCGCGGACATGCAGGTGCTGGTGGAGCAGCACGGCTATGTCATCGGTCTGTACCCCGCTTCCATCGCACCGGCCCACGAACGGCGTCTGCACACGGTCAGGTCGATCCTGGAGAGTGACCGGATCGCTCTGATCAAGCTCGATCTGCCGCCGCTCGGTGTGGCCGTGCTCGTGCGCCAGTTGCGGCAGTTGTCGATCTGTGACTTCAGTGCCGGGGTCGTCGCCTCGGCCGCCCGGCTGCTCTCGCACTACATCTACTCCGGGGCGCTGCTCAACTCCGTCGCCAAGCTCGACCGGGTGCCGGTGAGCCTCAAGTCCCATGCCAAGTCATGGGTGCCGGGTTCGCAGTTCGGCGTCCTCGCCAACCCGGCACCGCAATTGATCAAGATCGGAAGCGGTGAGCTGACCGGTCCGGACTTCGCAACACAACTGATGGTCGGAAAGGGGCAATTGCAGTCGGACTGGGTGACCGCGACGCTCGCTCCCGCCTGGCAGGTGCAGGGAATTCAGGAGTGCGCGCTCCCGGCCGATTCGCCGCGCTGGTGGGGAACCGCCAAAATGATCGAGTTCGCCGCGTTCCTTCCGGATATCTCCGTCCTCTATCAGTTGGTTTCCTCCGTCCGTCGCGAGGTGTGTTCCTGGTGTGGTATCGAACTGATAGGTGACCGCTGCGGATTCTGCTCGGCACCGCTCAGTCCACCGGAGAACCAGGGCCGGGCCTCCGGCGTCATGAACCAGGGAGCGCCTATCCAGCACGGATCGTAATCCGCGAGTGCCGACCGGGTCCTGAGGACCGGCGGCGGCTCCCCGGGGCCCCGGCCGTCCGTCACCGGCCGTCACGCACCACGCACCACGGGCCCCGGACGCCGCCCGTCGGCCGCCGGGAGGCCGGCCGAAGACCGTCAGCGTCAACAGGCTGTTGTCCACGGGTCGTCCGTCGGGGGTTCCCGTCCACGGGCCCCTGCCCCCAGACTCTCCTTCTCACGTCTCCGAACGAGGTTGTCCCGCTCATGAATTCACGGCAACGCCGCGGCGTCATACTTCTTCTTCTCTCGGTGCTCTGCGCCTTCGCCGCCTTCGCCGGTGTCCTCTCGGTGATCAGCGACGTGAATTCGAAGGTCGGTCCCGAAGTGACCGCGTACCGGCTGAAAGAGGACGTGGCACCGTACACACCGCTCCAGGTGAACCAGTTCGAGAAGATCACCATGCCCAAGCGGTGGCTCTCGGACAACGCGGTGACCGATCTGGCCGTCGTCAGCGGGAAGATCGCCGTCAACCAGCTCAAGAAGGGCTCGCTGCTCCAGGACGACATGATCGTCCAGCGGCCCGCGCTCGCCAATGACGAGCAGGAGATCGCCATCATGATCGACGCGGCGACCGGGGTCGCCGGCAAGATCACCCCCGGCGATCTGGTCAATATCTTCGCCACCTTCGCCGCCGAGAACGACGGCGCCCGTGCCCAGTCGCGGATCATCGTCCCCAACGCCAAGGTCATCGACGTCGGCCGGCTCACCGCACTGGAGCCCGACGAGAACGACAGGAACCGCAGCGCGGTCAAGCAGGCCGTGCCGATCACCTTCGCGCTGAAGACCAAGGACGCCCAGCGCGTCGCGTACGCCGAGTCCTTCGCCCAGCATGTACGGCTCGCTCTCCTCGCCGACGGCAGCCCGACCACGCTGCGCCCCGGGGAGAGCACCTACACCCTCGAAGGGGACAAGTGAGGGACGAATGACGACCAGAATCCTCCCGGTCGTCGGCGAAGCCGACGCCGCACGGTCCATCACCACCCTGCTCAGCCAGCTCCCCGACGCGGAGCCGGCCGCGCCGGTCGGTGACTCGACCTCGCTGATCGACACCCTGGGGCGGCTGGCGGCCGAGTCGATCGACGAACTCCCCGAGGTCGTCCTGGTCCATGAACGGATCGGTCCCGTACCGGCACTCGAACTCATCCGGGAAGTGGCGCTCCGCTTCCCGGCCGTCGGGGTCATCCTGGTCACCACGGACGCGAGCCCCGGCCTCTTCTCGGCGGCCATGGACGCGGGCGCCCGAGGACTGGTCGGGCTGCCGCTCTCGTACGAGGAACTGGCCCAGCGCGTCCAGGCCGCCGCAGGCTGGTCCGTGGGCGTACGCCGCCACCTCGGCCAGGGCGCCGACGTGTTCACCGGCCCCGGCGGCACGGTGGTCACGGTCAGCGGCGCGAAGGGCGGGGTCGGCACGACCCTCGTGGCGGTCCAGCTCGCCCTGGCGGCCAGGGCGAGCGGTATGAACACCGCGCTCGTCGATCTGGACCTCCAGGCCGGGGATGTCGCCTCGTACCTCGATGTGCAGTTCCGCCGGTCGATCGTGGACCTCGCCACCATCCAGGACATATCCCCGCGGGTGCTCCAGGACGCCGTCTTCATCCACCCGACCGGTATGGGCCTGCTGCTCGCGCCGGGAGAGGGGGAGCGCGGCGAGGAGGTCAACGAGCGGTCCGTACGGCAGATCGTCAGCGCCCTGCGCAACCGCTACGAGGTCGTGGTCATCGACTGCGGCACGCAGATGAACGCCGCGAACGCGGCGGCGATCGAGATGGCGGACACCACGCTGCTGGTGACCACGCCCGACGTGGTCTCGGTCCGCGCGGCCAAGCGCCTGGTGCGGCTGTGGGACCGGCTCCAGATCCGCAAGGCGGAGGAGACCGTCACGGTCGTCAACCGCCACAACAGGAACACCGAGATCCAGCCGCCGCTGATCGAGCGCATCACCAGCACCCGGGTATCCCGGGTGGTCATCCCGGCCAACTTCAAGGAACTCCAGTCGGCCGTCGACGCGGGCCGGATGCAGGACCTGGAGTCGAAGTCCACGGTGAAGCAGGCGATGTGGGGGCTGGCGGGCGAACTGGGCCTGGTGAAGGCCCCCGAAGGCGGCGAGAAACAGGGCAAGTTCAAGGGAGACAGAGGATCGGTCGGGGTCCTGCGCGGACGATCGAAGCCGCAGGACTGACGCAGCCGCAGGACCGACGAGCCGGAGGGGGCACGTTGAACCATGAACGCCACAGGAAGCGCCAGACAGTACGGAGAGAGCGTGGCCGCGCGGCAGGGTGACCGGTCGTACGACGACCGGGGCCAGGCCGCGATCGAGTTCACGGGCATGGTCCCGATCATCCTGGCCACGGTGGTCCTGCTCTGGCAGGCCGTGCTGGTCGGCTACACGTTCTCGCTCGCGGGCAACGCGGCGGACGAGGCCGTCCGCGCGGCGACGGCCGCGGTGCCCGGGACCAGGACGGCGGCGTGCACCGAGGCCGCCGAGGACAATCTGCCCGGGGCCTGGAACCTCCAGGACGTCGACTGCTGGGCGGTGGGCGATCTGGTCAAGGTGGATCTCACCCTCGACCTCCCGCTGTTCTTCCCCGGAGTCAACCTTCCGATCAATGTCCCCGCCCACGCGTCCGCAGTGAGGGAGAGCTGACCATGGGGAAGCGCGCATCTCGCGGCGCACGCGAGCAGGGACGGCCGGCCGGACGGGGCGTGGCCGAGCGCGCCCGGGGCCGGAGCGGCCAGGGCCTGGGCGGCCGGGACCTGGACCGCCAGGACCTGGGCGGCCGGGTCCTGAGCGGCCAGGACTTGGGCGGCCGGGTCCTGAGCGGCCGGGGTCAGCGGGGCCAGGCGGCCATCGAGTACGTGGGCGTGGTCGTCCTGCTGATCTTCGTGGTCCTGGCCGCGATCCAGCTCGGGATCGCCGCGTACGCCGTACAGCAGGCCGGCACGGCGTCGAGGGCCGCCGCCCGCGCCGCCACGTACCGTGAGGCGACGACGAGCCCGCAGACGGCCGGCGAGGCCGCCGTGAGTGACTGGCTGGACATCACCATCGAGGATCCGACCTCGTTCGGTGAGGAGATCACGGTCACCGCGAATGTCGAGATCCCGGCCATCCTGCCGGTCTTCGACTTCGGCGAGGCGTCGAGGAGCACCACCATGCCCCTCGACTGACTGCCCCACAGCCCCGACCGACCGCCCCACCGCCCGACTGACCGACCGCTCCACCGACCGTACGGACGCCTGTACGTACGTACATACGCACCACAGCACCGGACCAGCACATCAGCACACCAGCAGAACCTGGGAGTTGAGGACATGAGCCTGCGGGCGCGCATCAACAGCCCCGAGCCGACGAACGGGCACAGCGAGGAGAGCATTCTCGTCGGGGTCTACCGCGCCAAGCTCCTGGAGGAGATCGACCTCGCGGAGATGTCCGCGCTCGCCGCGGCGGAGCGCCGGGCCCGGCTGGAACGGGTCCTGAGTCACATCATCAGCAGGGAGGGCCCGGTCCTCTCGACCGTCGAGCGCTCCCAGCTGATCCGCAGGGTCGTGGACGAGGCCCTGGGCCTCGGCATCCTGGAGCCGCTGCTCGAAGACGCCTCCATCAGCGAGATCATGGTCAACGGCGCCGAGCAGGTCTTCGTCGAGCGCGGCGGCCGGCTGGAGATGCTGCCGATGCGGTTCACCTCCAACGAGCAGCTCATGCAGACCATCGAACGCATCGTCTCCACCGTCAACCGCCGGGTGGACGAGGCGAATCCCATGGTGGACGCCCGCCTCCCGTCCGGCGAGCGTGTCAACGTGATCATCCCGCCGCTCTCGCTGACCGGGCCGATCCTCACCATCCGGCGCTTCCCCAGGGCCTTCACCCTCCAGGAGATGATCAGCCTCGGCTCGCTGGACGAGCAGATGATGGTGCTGCTGGCCGGGCTGGTGCGGGCGAAGTTCAATGTGATCGTCTCCGGGGCGACCGGCACCGGGAAGACGACCCTGCTCAACTCGCTCTCCGGGCTGATCCCCAACGGGGAGCGCATCGTGACGATCGAGGACTCCGCCGAGCTCCAGCTCCAGCAGTCCCATGTGATCACGCTGGAGAGCCGGCCCGCGAACGTCGAGGGCAAGGGCCAGGTCACCATCCGCGACCTCGTGCGCAACTCCCTGCGTATGCGGCCCGACCGCATCATCGTCGGTGAGGTCCGTGGCGGCGAGACGCTCGACATGCTCCAGGCGATGTCGACCGGTCACGACGGCTCGCTGGCCACCGTCCACGCCAACAACGCCGAGGACGCGCTGATGCGTCTCCAGACCCTGGCCTCCATGTCGGAGGTCGAGATCCCGTTCGTGGCGATCAAGGACCAGATCAACAGCGCCGTCGATGTCATCGTGCAGCTCACCCGGCACGCGGACGGCTCCCGCCGGGTCACCGAGATCGCCATCGTCGACTCGCACGGCCGCGAGGAGTACCGGATCGTCTCCGTCTGCAAGTTCCTCGCCCAGCCGATGTCCTCGGACGGCAGGATCTACGGGAAGTTCGAGTACTACCCGCTGCCCCGCAGGATCGCGGAACGCCTCTACCTGAAGAGCGAACCCGTCCCTCCGGCCTTCGGGGTGGCCGAGTCGGAGGAGGAGCTGGCCGTCAGGAAAGCGGCTGCCTGACACCATCCCGCTCCCGCCCCTCCCACTCCCCTCCCACCCCCTCCCGCCCCTGAACCCGCCCCCGTCCATCGAGAAGGTCCCCGCACGACATGGATAATCTCCCGCTCCTGACGATCGGCGTCACGCTGCTCACCTGTGTGTTCGCCGTCATCGGCGTGCACGTCTACTCGTCGGGCAAGGCCCAGCGGGAGGCGCTCGTCGAGCGCATGTCCCACACGGGACAGATCACCAACGCGTCCGGCCGGCGCCGTCGCTTCGTCGGCGTCGACCGCCAACTGCGCACCACCAAGCTGGGCAAGCGCATCGAACGCAAGATCGCCGCCACCGGCCTCGATCTGACCCCGGGCGAGTACGTCGTCTATGTGGTGGCCGGACTGCTCGCCCTGTACTTCGTGATCGGCGCGATCTTCGCCCCGTTCTTCGGCGTGCTGGCGGCACTGATCGGCATATGGGGCGGAAACGCCTTCCTCAACTGGCAGCGGACGAAGCGCACGGAAGCCTTCATCGGCCAGCTCCCCGAACTGACCCGCGTCCTCGCCAACGCGACCCAGGCGGGCCTGGCGATGCGTACGGCACTGGCGATGGCGGCGGAGGAACTCGACAACCCCGCGGGCGAGGAACTGCGCCGCGTCGCCGACCAACTGGCCATCGGCCACTCCCTGGACGACGCACTCGGCGAACTCGCCGACCGGCTCCCGTCCCGCGAACTGGTCGTCCTGGTCACCACACTGGTCCTCTCCAGCCGCGCCGGTGGTCAGGTCGTCACCTCCCTGCGGAACCTGACGGAAACGCTGGAGGAGCGCAAGGAGACCCGCCGCGAGGTCACCACGATGCTCTCCCAGGTCAAGGTCACCGCTCTCGCCGTCCCTCTGCTGGGCCTCGGATTTCTGCTGATGATCAACGGCATGGCACCGGGAGCGCTGGACAAGATGACGGGCTCGGTACTGGGCCAGCTCGCGGTCGTGCTGTCCTTCGGCATGTATGCCGTCGGGTTCTTCCTGATCCGGCGTATGTCCCGGGTCCAGGTCTGAGGCGGGAGAAGACACATGATGGGCCTACTGCTCGCGGCCGTTCTCGGACTGGCTGTCTACGGCGTCTTCCACGGCGTCCGTCTCTATCGCGCCGACGCGACCCTGCCCAGCGACCTCGCTGTCGCACTGGAGGTCGGCGCTACCCGGACCACCGCGGTGGGATCGGGCATCGACCGGCTCGGGATGCCCTACGCGCCGTCCATGCTCAGAATGATGGGCCCCAAGCGGGTCGACGCGCTGCGGCGCAGGCTCGACATGGCGGGCAATCCCGGCGGTATGACCGTCGACCGCTTTGCCGCCCGCAGGGCCGTGTACGGAGCCCTCGGGGTGCTCGCCGGACTCGCCCTGGTGGTGCGCGGACAGCCGGTCATCGCGCTCGTCGCCCTGGCGTACGGTCTGGTCTGGCCCGATGTGATCATCCGGGCGGCCATCCGTAAGCGCAAGGACGACATCGAACGCACCCTGCCCGACTTCCTCGATGTCCTCGCCGTCGTCGTGTCCGCGGGTCTCGGCTTCCGCCAGGCACTGGAGCGTGTCGCCGACAAGTACAAGGGTCCCTGGTCCGACGAACTGCGCATCACCCTGCGCCAGATGGACATGGGCGTCAGCCGGCGTGAGGCGTTCGAGCAGTTGCGCAAGCGCAACGCGTCGGAGCAGGTCTCCATGTTCGTGACAGCGCTCCAGCAGGGTGAGGAACTGGGTGCCCCCATCGTCGACACCTTGATCCAGATCGCCAACGACATGCGCCGTACGGACTCCCAGAACGCGCGGCGCAGGGCGGCCCAGGCCGTTCCGAAGACCACACTCGTCGTCACGATGGTCATGCTCCCGGCCACCATGATCCTGATCGTTCTCAGCTTCTACTACGGCTCCGGTGTCGACTTCGGCGACATCCTCGGCCAGTGACGCGGCCCCGCCGCCGGCCCGCCGCACCCCCGGGCCACCGACCGTGAAGCGCACCCGGGCGTGTGAACCGTACGACCCGAACAGGAGGTGACCCGCCATGGCCCCGAGGATCGCGACGCTCACCGGAGGCGTCGGCAGCGATGTGCCGCGACCGACAGACAGTTCCACGCCGAGCCATGTGCCGACCCTGGCGATCCAGGTCAACGCCCTCCAGGCACTCTGCCGGCAGGTGTTCGCCTTCAGACTGGCGATGATCGCTCTCGCGGCGCCCTTCGCCCTCGACCGGACGGCCTCGGGGCTCGCGACCTGGTTGGTCGGCCTGGCCGTGCTCGTCACTTTCATGCTGTCGTACGTCCTGCTGCGCGACTGGGAGCGCTTCGGGCCCTTCCTGCTGCGCCATCCGCTCCTGCTCGGCGCCGACATGTTCTTCGGTGCCCTGCTGCTGGCGACGGCCTCCCCGGACTCGACCCTCGCCTATGTCACCATCTGCACCCCGCTGCTCGCCGGGCTGGTGTACGGCTGGCGCGGGGCGGCGCTCTTCGCCGTGCTCCAGTCGCTGATCCTGGCCTGCTCCTACGCCGTCAACAGCGACGTCGAGGCCGGTTTCAACGCTCTGCTGCTGCCGGGGCTGTGTGTCATCGCTGGCGCGATCGGCAGTACGCTGCGCGGTCTCATGCTGGGCTTCGGCACCGCCAGCCATGCCCTGACCGAGGCCCGAGCCCGGCTCGCGGTGCACGGCGCGGTCGAGGAGGAACGCGCCCGGCTCGCCCGGGAGATGCACGACTCGGTGGCCAAGACCCTGCACGGCCTCGCGCTCGCGGCGGACGGCCTGGCACACTCGGCGGACCGTATGGATCCGCTCACGGTGAAGCACCAGGCCGAGCTGGTCGCACGCTCGGCCCGGCGCGCCGCGGCCGAGTCGCGGGAGTTGCTCTCCGATCTGCGGCGCGAGTCGGGACTGGACGGCGGTGTCGACGTACTGACCGAACTGCGCTCCCGCACCGAGGACTTCGCCCGCCGTCACAGCGTCGAGGCGACCTTCGGGCTGATCGGGGAGGCACCCGTACCGCCGATCCCGCACGCCGTCGCCCGGCACGCCCTGACGATCGCCAGCGAGGCCATGGAGAACGCCCAGCGCCACGCGCACCCCAGCTTTGTGAAGGTCTCGGCGGGCGCGGTCGGCGATGTGCTCCGTATCAGCGTCTACGACGACGGACACGGTCTGCCGCCGGGAACCACCCTGAGCGACCTCCGGCGGGCGGGCCACTTCGGCCTGGTCGGCATGGTCGAGCGGGCGGCGTCCATCGGGGCGCGGATCCGGATCGGCAGGGGCCGCGCGGCGAAGGGCACGGAGGTGCGTCTGGAACTGCCGCTCACCGCTCTGCGGCCTGCACATGAGCCCGGGTGGAACAGTCATCCGGCTCCGCAACTCAATTGAGACCGCAAGGCTCCACCGAGACGCAAGACTTGACCGAGACGCAAGACTCCACGCACGGCACGGAACCACCCACCCACAGTTCCCACACCTTGAGAGGAGGCCGCAGCCATGCCGGACGACATCTCCAGAAGCTCCGGGCAGCACTGGACGCAGCAGTCCCATGTGTCCCAGCACACGTCCTCGCACGCCACACCGCTCAGCTCGGAACACACCGCGGGAGTCCCCACCGCCGGGCCGCAGGCGGCATCCGGAGCGTTTCCCCCCGACTTCCCCCTGACACCGCCGACCGCGCCGCCGATGCGTGTCGTGGTCGCCGACGACAACCCGGTGGTACGGGCGGGTCTCACCGTCCTGCTCTCCGGACGTGACGACCTGGAAGTCGTCGCGGAGGCCTCGGACGGCCGCCAGGCGTACGAACAGGCCGTACGGCACCGTCCCGATGTCATCCTGCTGGACGTCCGGATGCCGGGAGTCGACGGGATCTCGGCGCTGCCGCATCTCGTCCGGCTCGCACCGGTCCTGATGATGACGTACAGCCGCGAGAGCGAGATCGTCCACGAGGCGCTGAGGCTCGGCGCGGGCGGCTATCTCGTCCACGGTGAGTTCACGGCCGACCAACTGGTCCACGCGGTAAGGGACATCAAGCAGGGCCGGGCCCACTTCACCTACTCCGCGTCCAGCGCGCTCCTGGCGACGGTACGGGGCGGTGGCGCCGGTTCCGGGCCAGGCTCCGACGAGCGGGGTGCGCATCTGCCGGAGGGCCTGGGAACCGCCTTCACCGGCCCCGGATATCTGCCTGCGGTACCGGACCAGTCGTCTGCACACGCACACGCTCCGGCGCAGGCCCATCCGCCTCACCTTCCGCCAACATATGCACAGGCGAGGCAGGTTGAACGAGAATCGGGTACGCAACAATCCCCTTCAGGGTCTTTGCTTTCGCAAGCGAATGTGGGACATTCTCTTCAGGGGCAGCAGAGCGGGCCTGTCGAGGGCCTGTACTCCGAACTGAGCCAGAGGGAGGTGGAGATCATGGACCTGATCGCGTCGGGCATGACCAATCAGCAGATCGCCGCCGCCTGTTTCATCAGCCAGAAGACCGTGAAGAACCACATCAACCGCATCTTCGCCAAGCTCAACGCGGGCAGCCGCGGCGAGGCGATAGCCCTGTGGCACGGACTTGCCCGAGGGGGGGCCGGTGGCCATGTCTGAGTACGCGCGCGGGGCCCAATCCCCGCGTTGGGCCCCTGGTTGGGCCCTGAGGCCCATGTCGAGGGGCATCTCCCCGGCGTACGTTTCTCCTGTCGACAGCGACACCGGCCGGGAGGAAGCCGGGGACGCGGACGACACCACAGACTCGTACGAGTCGGCCGGTAGACGGCCGGCCGACACCGGAGGAGAACACCATGTCGAACATCACGCTGAAGGCCGCCACCGCCGCCAAGGTCTACGTCGGCACCTGGGCGAACACGACCGTCACGGCCATGAAGGCCCGTCGCGACAGGGGCCAGGGCGCCGTCGAGTACGTCGGCGTGATCGTGCTGGTGGCCCTGATCATCGTGGCGATCGTCGGCACGGGCGTGGCCGAGGACATCGCGACCGGCCTGTCGGACAAGGTCAGCGAGATCCTCGAGGCCAGCTAAGCCAGATGACCGTAAGCGATTCTCGCGAGTCAGGGCAGGCCGCTCCCATCTACATCACGATGGTGGCGGGCCTGCTCTTTCTCGCGCTCGCGTTCTTCGCGGTCGGTCAGGCCGGTGCCACCCACAACGGTGCCCAGTCGGCGGCGGACGCCGCCGCACTGGCGGCGGCCCAGGAGTCCCGGGACCAGTTCCGGGAGGATCTGCTGGGAGGCCTGCTGAACCCCGGTTTTCTGGACGACATCTTCAACGGCAATCCGCTCGGCACGTTCAACGGCTGTCAGGCGGCGGAGTACTTCGCCGACCAGAACGGTGCCGATCTGAAGCCGCCGGCCGGTTGCGGCTGGGCGTCGGGTGGCAAGTGGGGCTTCACGGTCCGTGTCATCACCCAGAAGCCGATGGGCGAGAGCATCCTGGCGGGCACCGGTGACCAGAAGGCCGAGGCCAGTGCCACGGCGGTCATCGAGCCCCGGTGCCGCTTCGAGCCCGCCGAAGAAGAGTCGGAGTCACCGGGTGACGGCGAGTCACCCGAGGACGGGGACGAGCCGCAAGAGGAGGACGAGCCGGTCTCCCCGGGCGAACTCGTCTGCGGTGGCGGCCCGAATTGGCTCATCGATCCGGAGCATCTCGATCTCCTCCCGGACATGGCCGATCTATTCTCCGTCCGACTGGCGCAGGACTGACCGCGAGCGAACGCAAAGGAAACTGGATCAATGAGTCTGTGGCATGGGGCGAAGGCCCGTAGGGCGGCGGGGGCCGCTCTCGCTGTGGTGGTGCTGAGCGTTTCCCTGAGTGCCTGCGGGGGAAGCGACGGCGGTACGAAGGAGGGCGCCAGCTCGTCGTCCTCCGCTCCGGGCGACGACAAGCCCAAGGAAGAGAACGGCCCCACCGTCCCCGACACCAGCACGACCTTGGCGACGATCAACGGCAGCAACGGTTTCCAGGTCCTCATTCACACGGCTGACCGGGACGAGGGCGGCTTCCTGACCGTCACCGGTACGGTCAAGAACACCGCGAGCAGCAATCAGTCAGTGCCGATCCAGTGGAACGGGCTGGAGTCGCAGATCAAGGCCAAGGGGCGGTCGTTCGGGGGCATGACGCTCGTGGACAAGGTGGAGAAGAAGCGCTACTACGTCCTGCGGGACACTGACGGGAACCCCCTGACCACGACCGGCATCACCCGTCTGGACGGGGGAGCCAGCGCGACGTTCTTCGCTCAGTTCCCGGCTCCGCCCGAGTCCACCTCGCAGGTGGACCTCCAGTTGCCGCTGCTGCCCTCCGCCACGATTGAGATCTCCTGATGGGCGCCACCACTCCCCGCGTACGCAGGGTCTCCAGGCGTCCGGCGGTGACCGCCGTCGCCGCCGCCGTGCTCTTCACCAGTGTTCAGTTCACCATGGCCGCCGGCGCGCGGGCGGATGAGACCCCCAGTACCCCGCCGGGTACGGAGTCGACCTCGCCCCCACCCCCGGTGGACGCCAACTCGCCCGGTCTCAAGCTGCGCAGCGGTGCCACGCTCGCCCCGGCCAAGGTGCTGGACATCATCTCGGTCATCGAGTCCGAGGGCGGTGAGGAACGGCGTGAGGACACCAACCAGAGTGTGAAGTTCGCGCTCCAGGCCGAGGTCCTCTTCGGCAAGGACAGCGCCAAGCTGTCGCCGGCGGCGAACTCCCGTATCGCCGCCATCGCCGACGAGGTCAAGGCGCAGGGTGCCTCGAAGGTCCGGGTCTTCGGCTTCACCGACAACCTCGGCTCGGCCGCCCACGGCGATGTGCTCTCCAAGCAGCGGGCCGAGGCCGTGCACGGCGTGCTGGACAGGGAACTGTCGTCGGCCGGGATCACCTATGAGATCCGCGGTTACGGGGAGCAGTACCCGATCGCCGACAACAGCACCGAGGAAGGCCGCAAGAAGAACCGTCGCGTGGAGGTCTCCTTCCCGCGCGGGGAGAGCGGCGGCTCGCAGAGCTGACGCGTCGTAGGGGCGCGTGACACGTACGGGGTGCCACGAGCCACGTGCCACGACTCACGTGCCGCGACCCACGTGCCACGGCCAAGGGGCCCGGTCCGCAGCGAAGTCCGCGCGGGCCGGGCCCCTTTGTGCCCCATACCGGCTCATGCTCCCCTCCTGGCAGGGGATTTGAGTCCCTCCTTGGGCCCCAGGGCCCAAGACCGTGAGGGAATCGGCACATACCCTCGTTTTCATGTCGCCACTGGGGGTAGTGCGTCGTTTTTGTCGTCGTGTACGGCGGGTCATGCCGCGTACGGACGTACGTCTGCTGGGGCTGCGCACGGCGCAGCGGGGCCAGGGAACCATCGAGTACGTCGGCCTCGTGGTCGTCGTCGCGGCCATCGTCGGAGCGCTGGTGGCCACGGGGGCCGGGCCGACCATCGCCCAGGGACTCAGCACGCAGGTGTGCCGGATCACCGGCGGGAGCAACTGCGGCGGGGGCGGGGGCGGCGACAGCGAAGCCGTCGGCGAAGAGGACGACTCCGGTGCGGGTGACCCGGTCGACGGCACCACCTCGGACACGGGCGGCACCGGCGGCACCGGAGACGGCGGAGACGGCGATCCCGGCGACCCGGGCGAAGCCGACCCGGGCGACCCCGGCGGCGAGAAGCCCCAGACCCAGATCGACTACGAGGCCGCCCTCAAGGAGCTCCAGGACGCCCAGGCCGCCGAGAAGACCGACTCGGACAAGGCCAAGGAGGCGGCCAAGGAGCTGGCGAAGATCCTCGCCGACGAGCTGGGGATCACCGACGCCCTCGACTGCATCACCAAGGGCGACATGGGCGCCTGCACGGAGACCCTCGTCAATGTGCTGACCAGCCTCATCGGCGGCGCCGTCGGCAAGCTCGCGGCGAAGTACGGGGCGCCGTGGAAGTGGAAGAAGGCCGCCGAGCTGGTCGGGAAGCTGAAGAAGCACGGCGGCGATCTGTACGACGGCATCAAGGGCCTGATCAAGAACCGCAAGCGGGTGAGCGAGGCCGAGGACAGACTCGCCGACGCGAAACGCAAGCTCGACGCCGAGAACAAGGGCAAGCCGAAGGACGGCGAGGAGCAGCCCGACAAGAAACCCACCGCCTGCCCGGTCACCCACAGCTTCCTGCCGGGCACCCCCGTCCTGCTCGCGGACGGGTCACGGGCCGCCATCGAGGACGTACGCGTCGGCGACCGGGTGCTCGCCACCGATCCGGCGCGGGGGCTCACCGTGGCCCGCGCGGTCACGGACACGATCACGACCGAGGACGACAAGGACTTCACCCGGCTGACGGTGCGTGCGGCCGGTCGTACGGCCACCCTGACAGCCACGGACACCCACCCGTTCTGGCTCATGGACGAGGACCGGTGGGCCGACGCGGGCGAGATCACCGCCGGCGACGAACTACGGGCTCCCGACGGGGGCGAGCTGACGGTCGTCGCGGTCGACCGCTTCGTGAAGAAGCAGCGCACCCACGACCTCACCGTCAGCGGCGTGCACACCTATTACGTCGGTGTCGGCCGCACGCATGTCCTCGTCCACAACAACGACCCGGACGAGTGCAAGCGGCAGAAGCGCGAGGCACAGGAACGCAAGCGCATGTCGAAGAAGCTCGACGAGGTGATGGAGAGCGCGCGCGACGGAAAGTTCCGCAAGAAGGTGGACGGGGACGACCCGAGGAAGAGCTACCACGGGCGGCTCGACGACGAGAAGGTCCTCGACATCCTCTCCAACCCCGACGAGATCTATATCTCGGAGGGCCAGCGCGGCGCGATCATGTTCTACAAGGACGGGAACATCGTGATCCTGGACGGTCAGAAGGCCACGATCGGACAGGCGGTCACGGCCTTCGGGAAGGACGGACCGCGCGGGACGTCCGGTGCCAAGATCTTCGGAGGCAGTCCGGACGACCCCGGCATGCCGATCACCCCTGAGATGATCGAAGAGGGCAGGATCCCCAACACGACCGGTGGGTTCAATCCGCCCGGCAAGAAGTTCAAACGGTGAGGCGGGCACGCGAGCGGTGAGGCGGGCATGAGAGTGGTCACGATGGGCGGGGCCGAGTTCTGGATCCAGGAGGGGAAGACCCTCGGTCAACGGCCGCGCCTCGCCCCCGGCGACCTCCTGGTCGACCGGCCCCGCGGTCCGGAGGAGCACGAGCTGCATCTCGTCGAGACCTTCGGATGCGGGGACTGGCGGATCTGGGGTACGGAGGAGTTCCGCTTCTCCCCGGAGAGCCTCGCTCTCGTCAGCGTCTGGCTGGGGGTCCCCGACGACACGTACGACGATCACCAGACGCCGGAGGCGTGGGCCGGGCGGACCGTCGTCCGGGGGCTGCCGACGGCACGGGAACCGCGTTCCTTCCAGCTTCCGCCGGAGGTCTCCCGTCAGTTCAGCGTCGAACACGACCTGCTCGCCTGCTTCGTGGCCGATGTGAGCGGATACGGCGAGAAGCTGGGAGTCGAGATCGCCGAGGGCCTGGAACTGCTCTTCGCGGACGGACGGTACGCGGGCTGGCTGCTCCGCGCCCCCGAGACGGCACTGGGCCGGGGACCCGCCGCACCGGACGGTACGGAGCGGGACCCTGAACTGATGGGCTGGCTGGCGGAGTTCTACGCCGTGACCCGTGACGACATCGTCGCGGGCATCGAACTGGAAGACGATCTGGAGGCCCTGGGAGCCATGCGCCGGCTCATGGAGAGCATCCGGCTCGACGGCGATGTCCGGGGGCGCCGCGCGGCACTCCGCAACCATCTGGCGGCCTGGGTCGAGAATCTGGAGGAGCAGATCGCCTAGGTCCTCTCGTTTGGATCGTGCCGGGCTCGCGTGCGCCGGCGCCGCGTCTCGGCGCGTTGTCGGCGCGCGGCGCGGGGCGCAGGGCGCGCCGCGAGCGGGGGAGGGCGAGCGGGGGCATGGTCGGCCGGGGGGTGAGTGGGACCGGAGTGGGTCCTGGGGCCCATGACCGCGTCGGGAGCAGCGCGTAGCGTCGCGGCTCTCGATGGGTTGTGCACGTCCAGGAACAGCATCCACACGCTTCCGCGAACGCCGGAGCCGTCGACCGGGGGAACGTACCGTGATCTGCAACTTCCTGCTCAGCAGACGTCTGGAGCCGTGCGAGCTGGCCGAGGCGCTGGCCGATGTGGTGCGGGTGCCGCCCGGTCAGGTGGATGTCTGCGCCGGAGGGGACGAGTTCGGCGAGCGCGACTGGGAGGCGTTCGTCCTGTGCACGTACCGTCCGGTGGACGGCGATGTGGCGATGAGCCTTGACATCCAGGTCCAGCCCTCGACCGCCGTCCACGGCGCGCCCGCGAGCGAACCCGAGCTGGCCGTGGCCTTCGCGCGGGGGACCGGTGTCACTGTGCTCCATCCGGACGACCGGATCGACCCGGACACGTACTGGCTCACGGATCCGGCGGGCACGGTGACCAGGGTCCGGCTGCTGGCCCGGGGAGACGGGCCGACGACGTACACCGTCGGCACCGCCGAGGCGGCCGTGGCCGCCTTTCCCGGCGCCGAGGTGACGCCGCCGGCCGAGGTCCTGCGCTCGGACCGCATCCCCACGCCCGTCGCCACCCGCGTCGCGGCGGCGCTCGGCCAGGACGGCCCCCAGGGTTCCCAGGGTTCCCGGGGCTCCCAGGACCGTCACGGCCTTCACGGGCACCGGGCCCCGGACGGTCCGGATGCCCCGGACGCCCAAGATGACCCGCACGCCCAGGACCCCGCGCACGCCCCGGGTGGTCAGGACAGCCCCGCCGCCCTGTCGCTCTTCGTCTGGGAGCGGCTGGGGCGGCGCATGGAGAGCGGCTGGGCGCCGTCGGGGCGGTATCTGCCCGAGCTGTACGTGGAGGACCTGACGGCACGCGACCTGTTCGACCGGTGCGTCGGCGAGTGCGCCGAGCGGGAGCGGGAGTTGCTGCTCGCCGCCGTCGCGGAGCTGGACGAACTGTTCCGTACGCAGACGGAGGCCTGCGCGCGGGACGTGGACGGCGTGCTGCCGACCCCGGCCGTACGGGGCGACGGCTGGTGGTGGTCGCGGCGGCCCCGGCGGCTGCCCTGGTCCACCGGCGCCTGATACGAGCGCCCGATCAGCCCGATCAGCCCGATCAGCCCGACCAGCCCGACCAGCCGGATCGCCGGACAGCCGAGCGCGCCCGACAGCGCGGGCGGCGCGGGCGCGCGGGCGCGGATTGGGTCCCTAGGCCCATGCGTGCTGATGAACGCCGTTGCTAGCGTGCGACGACAGTCGGCGCCGCGCACGCCCGGCGAGCCGCAGGTCCAGCGAGATGGGGGAACCGTCATGAGGACGACCACCGCGGGTATGCCGGTCATGTCACGACGCGTCATCCTGGCCGCCACGGCCTCCGCTCTCGCCCTGGGGCTCACGGGTGCGTGCGGCGGCGGAAAGACGGGCGGCGGGGAGACGTCGTCGAGGAAGAGCGGCGATCCGACGGCCGCCGCGACGGCCGCCTCACCCGCGACCTCGCCCGCCGCTCCGGCCGGCAAGCCCTCCCTGGAGCCGAAGCCCCGGGCCGGTCTGACCGGCATCGGCGCGAGTGACGGAAGGGTGCTCGGCCAGGGCGAGCTGGACCGCGCGGTACTGACCAACGGCGATGTGTCCGGCTTCACGGTCGAACGGATGGCCGCCCCGCCGCCCCGGGGCGAGACCGCCGCGAAGACCGAGTGCCTGCCGCTGACCGCGGTGATCAACGGCAAGCCCGAACCCCTGGCGAAGGCCGTCGCGTACCGGCAGCTCGTCGGCTCGCGAAACGGCCGTCCCGCCGTCTCCGAGTTCCTCACCGCCCACGGTGAGCAGGGCGCGAATGCCCTGCTGAGCAGGGTCCGCACCGCCGTCACGGCGTGCGCGGACGGCTTCACGGCGACCGGCGGCGACAGCCCGTCGAAGTACACCGGGGTGAAGCCACTGCCCCCGGTCGAGGTCGGTGACGACGCGCTGGCCTACCAGGTGACGGGCGACCTCGAGGGCCGGCCGGTCCCGCTGGTCTTCCATCTCGTACGGGTCGGCGGCACCGTGGCCACCTTCTACACCGCGAACCTGGAGGACGGCAGGACCCCGCAGATGCCCGCCGCGCTGCTCCGGGCCCAGGCCGCCAAACTCATCTAGGGTCTGTTCACGCCCTGGCCCCCGCCTTTCGAACCACGGCCGTCCTCCGGGTCCCGGCCACCTTCCGGAGCCCGGGACTCAGACGTCCGCCTTCTGTACGTCCATGCTCACCCGGGTGCCCGGCCGCAGGCCCCAGCGCGCCATCGCACCTGCCTCCGCCTCCAGCACATGACGGGCCCGCCAGCGCGGCATGGCGAGCCGTCCCGGCTTGAGCGTGTGGACGTCGACGACCCTCAACTCCTTGTCCAGGTACGCCACATCGATCGCGAAGCGCATCCTGAAGGTGTGCACGCTGTTGCACGGGGTGATCAGCAGCGCGCCGTCGATGCCGTCGCGCCCGAGCAGACCGCGCCGCCGTGTCCCGTACGACGCGGCGATCTCCAGGTCCACCGGGGCGTCCTGCCCCGCGACCGTCAACTGTCCCTTGCCGTTACGCCATGTCCCCATGGCCGTAGACCGTAGCGCCCGGCGGCCGGCCCGTCTCCCGGGGCCGCCGGTTCTGGGTCCTGGTGCGCCGGGAGTGGGCCCGTGGACCCATGACCCGGCCCGGCGGACGGCCCTAGGGTCACTCCTGTGTACGCCACGCTGATCGTCGTCGCCGCCCTGTGGGGCGGGGCCACCGGACTGCTGCTGCCGCGTGCCGTGTACCGGCTCTCGGTCGAGCCGGACCAGGCGTGGCGCGACAGTTGCCCGGCCGGACACAGCATCACCGGTCCGCTCGGCGGATGGGTCGGCGGCACGCGATGCGCGGACTGCGCGGCGGGGGTTCCCGCTGTTCCCGCTCGTACGGCGAACAGCCCCGAGGCCGCCACCACCGCCACCACCGCCCCGGCCGCTCCGGCCGCCACGACCGCCGCCGATCCCGGTCCCGCCGCCGATCCCGGTCCCGCCGCTGATCCCGGTCCCGACACCGATCCCGGTCCCGGAGCGGGGGCCGGGGCGTCCCGTGACGCTCAACTCCCCGTCCCCTACGCCGCCTCCGTCCTCATCCCCCTCCTCACCGCCCTCGCCTGCGCGGCCCTCGCGGCAGCCACGGGGCCGCGCCCCGAACTGGCCGTCTGGCTGCTGCTCACCCCCTTCTCCGTACTGCTCGCGCTGGTGGACCGTCATGTGCACCGGCTGCCCGACCAGTTGACGCTTCCCCTCGCCGTCGCCGCGGCCGTGCTGCTCGGCGTGGCCGCGCTGCTTCCCGCCGCGGGCGGCTCCTGGCCGCCGGCCCTGCTCGGCGGAGTGGCCCTCGGCGCCTGCTACTTCCTGCTGTTCGTGATCAACCCGAACGGCATGGGCTTCGGAGATGTGAAGCTCGCGCTGTCGCTCGGGGTCGGCCTCGGCTGGTACGGCTGGCCGGTCCTGTTCGTCGGTGCCTTCGCCGGGTTCCTGCTGGGCGCCCTGTACGGGCTCGGGCTGATCCTGCTGCGCCGGGCGGGCCGCAAGTCGGCGATCCCCTTCGGCCCCTTCATGATCACCGGGGCCCTGATCGGCATCCTGCTCGGCGGCCTCGGCGCGGCCTGAACCCCTGCCCGGCGCACGGAAGCCGTCCGAGGTCGGGGGACCGTCCGAGGCCGGGGGACCGTTCGTGGCGAGGAACCCGGAGGACCGTGATCCGCACGGGGGAGTCCGGCCCTGTTCCCCGGTCCGGTCCGTATGAGCCCGGCGTCTCCGTATGAGCCCGGCGTCAACGCCTCACTCGCCGTCCCTCGCTCCTGAGGGGGACGGCGCGGCGTGGCTCCTACTCGCCACGCCCGGTCCGTACCCCCTGTGAGCGGGGATTTCCCGGTGTCGCGGGGCCGTCCGCCGCCTCCGGAGCGTCATCCCGGCCTGTCGTGGCGCGCACCATCCCTTACGAAGGGTTATGGTGGAAACCCCCCCTCGGGCCGGTCCGTATCCCCCCCACGGACCGGCCCGTTTTCTGTCCGGCGACGGGTCGGCGGACCGTTCATGGCCCGCCGACCCGCCGACCCGCCGACCCGCCGACCCGCCGACCCGCCGACCCGCCGACCCGCCGACCCGCCGACCCGCCCGTGCACCGGTCCTCGGCTGTCGGTCCTCGGCGGGCCGGTCCTCGGCGGGCCGGACCGCCGTGGAGCGTCAGCCCCGTCCGGCCCAGATGTTCGTGCCCTCGGTGTCCACCGCGTAGCTGTCGATCTCCTTCAGCTCATCGGCGGAGAGCGGTGCCGCGGCCAGCGCCGCGACGTTCTCCTCCAACTGCTTCACGCTCGACGCGCCGATCAGTGCCGACGTCATCCGCGGGTCGCGCAGCACCCAGTTCAGCGCGAGCTGCGCCAGGGACTGGCCCCGCCGCTGCGCGATCTCGTTCAGCCCGTTCAACCGCCGCGTGACCTCGTCCGACAGCAGATCCGGGTCGAGGGACTTGCCCTGGGTGGCCCGCGATCCCTCCGGAATCCCCTTCAGGTACTTGTTCGTCAGAAGACCCTGGGCCAGCGGTACGAAGGAGATGCAGCCCATCCCGGCCGCCTCCAGCGTGTCCAGCAGACCGTCGTCCTCGGTCCAGCGGTTGATCATCGAGTAGGACGGCTGGTGGATGAGCGCCGGGACACCCATCTCCTTCAGCAGCCGGGCCGCCTCCGCGGTCTGCTCCGCGGTGTACGAGGACACACCGACGTACAGCGCCTTGCCCTGCTGTACGGCGGAGGCCAGCGCCCCCATCGTCTCCTCGAGCGGGGTGTCCGGGTCGAATCGGTGCGAATAGAAGATATCGACGTAATCGAGGCCCATCCGGTCGAGGGAGGCATCGAGCGACGACAGCAGGTACTTACGCGAACCCCATTCACCGTAGGGGCCGGGATGCATGAGATATCCGGCCTTGGTGGAAATGATGAGTTCGTCCCGATAGGGCGAGAAGTCCTGTGCGAAGAGCTTGCCGAAATTCAGCTCGGCGGATCCCGGCGGGGGACCGTAGTTGTTCGCCAGATCGAAGTGGGTGACGCCGAGATCGAAGGCGCGGCGCAGGATGGCGCGCTGCGAATCGAGGGTCCGGTCATCACCGAAGTTGTGCCAGAGGCCGAGCGAGATCGCGGGCAGTTTCAGGCCGCTGCGTCCGCTGCGCCGGTACTCCATGGAGTCGTACCGGCCGTCGGCTGCGAGGTAAGAGGGAAAATCAGTCACGGTTCATTCCTTATCACGGACTTGTGACAGACCGGGTTGGGTGCCCGTGGGGACCGCGCAGTAATGTGACGGCTTCGGGGTCCCTGGGCCGGCCCCAGGATCCCGCCAGCGGACGTGCCGGTCCCCATGGAATCGAGAGGTGGACTCAGTGAACTTGCGCGACCTGGTGTACGGGCTCTACGCACGCCGGGTGGAAGGCCGCCTCGATCATGCTCAGGTGCCCAAGCACATCGGCGTCATCCTCGACGGCAACCGCCGCTGGGCCAAGGCCTCCGGCGGTACGACCGAGCAGGGACACAAAGCCGGTGCGACCAAGATCCAGGAACTGCTCGGCTGGTGCTCCGAGACCAATGTCGAGGTCGTCACCCTCTGGCTGCTCTCCACGGACAACCTCGACCGGCCCGAGGACGAGCTGATCCCCCTTCTCGGCATCATCGAGAACGCGGTCCGTGACCTGGCCGCCGACGGCCGCTGGCGGGTGCACCACGTCGGCACGCTGGACCTGCTGCCCGGCCGTACGCAGACCGTCCTCAAGGAGGCCGAGCAGGCCACCATCGGCAACAAGGGCATACTCGTCAATGTCGCCGTGGGCTACGGCGGCCGGCAGGAGATCGCGGACGCGGTCCGCTCCCTGCTGACGGACCACGCCAACAAGGGCACCACCTTCGAGGAACTGGCCGACATCGTCGACACCGACCTGATCTCCTCCCATCTCTACACCCGTGGCCAGCCCGACCCCGATCTCGTCATCCGCACCAGCGGCGAGCAGCGTCTGTCCGGCTTCATGCTCTGGCAGAGCGCCCATTCGGAGTACTACTTCTGCGAGGTCTTCTGGCCCGCCTTCCGCAAGGTCGACTTCCTGCGCGCCCTGCGTGACTACGCGGCGCGTCACCGCCGCTACGGAAGCTGACCTTCCGCTTCTTTTCCGGGCCGGGCGGGGCCGCGCAAGGCCTTCCCAGGCCACCCGGAGGGTCGGCATCCGGCCGCCTCCGGAGGCGTGCGGGCGCCCCCGGGGCCCGGGAAAAGCGCCTGGCGGGCACCGTCGGGGTCCCCCGTTCGGCCCCTGTGCACCCTCTTCACCTGTGGTTCATCCATCGTCCGTCATATGCCATGGCATGGCTGCGCGTGTTCGAGGGAATACCTCTTCCAGGTCGATGTCCGAAAGCCAGGTCCGTGGACGTCGCATCTCAGCGGACGGCATGGGGCCGTCCGCCCGGGAGGCCCTTTGCACCAGGACGACCGTGCGCTGAGACGTACGGGCGACATGGAGGGCCGGAGCTCGGCCCGCGCATGGGACCCGAGCCCGGCCCACCCGCCCGCGACGCCGTCGCACCCCGACCTCATTCGAGGGGGTACGTCCTTCCGTGGTGACCAGCACAAAGCGCCGCATGCCCGACAGGCGCACCTATGTTCTCGACACCAGCGTCCTGCTGGCCGATCCGAACGCCATGTCCCGCTTCGACGAGCACGAGGTAGTGCTGCCGATCGTGGTGATCACGGAGTTGGAGGCCAAGAGGCACCATCCGGAGCTCGGGTATTTCGCCCGGCAGGTTCTCCGCCTGCTCGACGACTTCCGGGTCCGGTACGGCCGTCTCGACGCCCCCATTCCGCTGGGCGACCTGGGCGGCACGATGCGTGTCGAGCTCAACCACTCTGATCCCGGCATCCTGCCCGCCGGCTTCCGTCTGGGGGACAACGACTCACGGATCCTCGCGGTCGCGCGCAATCTCCAGGCCGAGGGGTACGACGTCACGGTCGTCTCCAAGGACCTGCCGCTGCGCATCAAGGCGTCGTCGGTCGGTCTCCTCGCCGAGGAGTACCGCGCCGAACTCGCCATCACCGACTCCTCCGGCTGGACCGGGATGAGCGAGCTGACGCTCGCCGCGGACCAGGTCGACCTCCTCTTCACCGAGGAGTCGCTCTATGTGCCCGAGGCGAGCGAGCTGCCCGTGCACACCGGGCTGGTGCTCCAGTCCGAGCGCGGCAAGGCGCTCGGCCGGGTCACCGCCGAGGGCAATGTCCGGCTCGTCCGCGGCGACCGTGAGGCCTTCGGGATCCACGGCCGCAGCGCCGAGCAGCGCATCGCCCTCGATCTCCTCCTCGACCCCGACATCGGCATCGTGTCGATGGGCGGCCGGGCGGGCACGGGCAAGTCGGCGCTGGCCCTCTGCGCGGGCCTGGAGGCGGTCCTGGAGCGCCGGCAGCATCAGAAGGTGATGGTCTTCCGGCCGCTGTACGCGGTGGGCGGGCAGGAGCTGGGTTATCTGCCCGGCACCGAGGCCGAGAAGATGAGCCCCTGGGCCCAGGCGGTCTTCGACACGCTCTCCGCGGTCGCGGGCCGCGAGGTGATCGAGGAGGTGCTGGGGCGCGGCATGCTCGAAGTGCTGCCGCTCACCCATATCCGCGGACGCTCCCTCCATGACGCGTTCGTCATCGTCGACGAGGCCCAGTCCCTGGAGCGGAATGTCCTGCTGACCGTTCTGTCCCGGATCGGGGCGAACTCCCGGGTCGTGCTCACCCACGATGTGGCGCAGCGCGACAACCTCCGGGTGGGGCGGTACGACGGAATCGTCGCCGTCGTGGAGAAGCTGAAGGGTCATCCGCTGTTCGCGCATGTCACCCTCACGCGCTCCGAGCGCTCCCAGATCGCCGCGCTGGTGACCGAAATGTTGGAGGACGGTCAGATCTAGGCCTTATCGGCCCAGTTGGCGCCGCCCGGCGAAGCCGAAGAGCTTAGCCGGGCGGCGCTGTGCTGCGCGGCTCTTTCCTTTTTCTTCCCGGCCAAACGGGGTGTGAGCTTTCCCACGTAACGAAGAATTGCCTCACGGCGTTGCCTTCCGGCAGAGTCTTGCTTCCGTCAGGCCCCGCATGCGGCACACGCGCACCCCCAGTGGTGCGGCACCACACAACTCAACAACTGCCGCCGTATGCCGCCCGCGCACCACGCGGCAGTCCCCGCAAGGGGGTTGCCCACCGGGCCCGTGTCTCCCGTGACCCAAGTAGTGCGGAGGCCAGTGCCAGGGGCACGATCGCGCCCGCGGGGTCACCTGTGCGGGCGATGCTGGAAGGACACCGTGTGAGCCGGATCTCGGTCCGGGGATTCGCCGTGGCATCGGCCACTGCGGTCACCACCGTCGGCGCTGTCGTGGGTGTCGCCTCGGGCGACCCCCAGGTTTCGGGCGACAATTTCGAGGCGGCCGCAGCCGACACGACGCTCCTCGCAGACATTCCCGCGGGGCAGCAGGCGCAGGTGCAGACCGCGTCGCTGACCCAGCAGGCGGACGTACAGGCCGCCGCGGCCGACGCGTCCGCGAAGAAGTCCGCGGAGGAAGCGGCCCGTATCCAGGCCGCCAAGGACGCCAAGGCGAAGAAGGAAGCCGCCGAGGACAAGGCCGAGCGCGAGCGGGAGGCCAAGGAGGCCGCCGAGCGCGCCAGCCGTGACGAGGTGCGTTCCGCCTCCTCCTTCGCGACGCAGAGTTCGTACACCGTGGCACAGGTCCAGGCGATGGCACGGCAGATGATTCCCGCCGACCAGTTCCAGTGCTTCAGCAACATCGTGGACCACGAGTCGGGCTGGAACTACACGGCGCAGAACCCGTCCTCGGGCGCGTACGGTCTGGTCCAGGCGCTGCCCGGTTCGAAGATGTCCTCGGCGGGCGCCGACTGGCAGACCAACCCGGCCACCCAGATCAAGTGGGGTCTGAACTACATGGACGACCGCTATGGCAGCCCTTGCGGCGCCTGGTCGTTCTGGCAGGCCAACAACTGGTACTAGGACCACCGGTACCGGCAGCCGGTACGGGTACCGGGGCGTCTCGCGAGAGCCCCGGGAACCGCACCGGCCCCGCCCGGCGCTCAACCTCATGAAGCCCCCCGCCGTCCTACGGCGGGGGGCTTCACCCGTGTACGGTCGATCCGGACATCTCGGGGGGAGTGCGTGGAGCGAGGGGCGGGGGGAAGAGGACACATCATGTCGAGAGCTCAGGCGTGGCTGAACCAGATGGGTACGGGGCTGACCCGTATGGGACAGCGCCTGGACCAGCGCAGGGCCGAGGCCGAGGACCCCCCGCTCACCGTCACCGCCCCCGAGGCCGTTCCGCCGCCTCCCTCCTACGCCCCCGCCGTCGCCGCCAAGCCCGACCCCGTCTCCGCCATCCCCTGGGGCATGCGCGTCGCGGGCGAGGCCGCCTGGCGGCTGCTCGTCCTGGCCGGGACGGTCTGGGTGCTGATGCGGGTCATCAGCGCCGTACAGCTCGTGGTCATGGCCTTCGTCGCCGCCCTGCTCATCACGGCGCTGCTCCAGCCCACGGTCGCCTGGCTGAAGAGGCTGGGGGTGCCGCGCGGGGTGGCCACCGCCCTCACGACGATCGCCGGATTCGTCCTCATGGGACTGGTGGGCTGGTTCGTCGTGTGGCAGGTCATGGAGAACATCGACGATCTCTCCAACCGGGTCACGGACGGCATCAACGAGCTGAAGCGCTGGCTGCTCAACAGCCCGTTCCATGTGACCGAGGGCCAGATCAACGACATCGCGAAGAGCCTGAGCGACGCCGTCGGCTCCAACACCGAGGAGATCACGTCCGCCGGGCTCCAGGGCGTGACCGTGATAGTCGAGATGCTGACCGGCATCTTCCTCGCGATGTTCTCGACGCTCTTCCTGCTGTACGACGGCAAGAAGGTCTGGCAGTGGTCGCTCAAGCTGGTCCCGGCCCAGGCGCGTGAGGGTGTCGCGGGAGCGGGGCCGCGCGCCTGGCACACCCTGACCGCCTATGTGCGCGGCACGGTGATCGTGGCGATGATCGACGCGCTCTTCATCGGGCTCGGGCTCTACTTCCTGGAGGTCCCGCTGGCCGTGCCGCTGGCCGTCATCATCTTCCTCGGGGCGTTCGTCCCGCTGGTCGGGGCGGTCGTGTCGGGCGCGCTGGCCGTGGTCGTGGCGCTGGTGACCCAGGATGTGTTCACCGCGCTGATGGTGCTGCTCATCGTCCTCGGGGTGCAGCAGATCGAGGGCCATGTCCTCCAGCCGTTCATCCTGGGCCGCGCGGTGCGGGTGCATCCGCTCGCGGTGGTCCTGGCCGTCGCCGCGGGCGGTCTGGTGGCGGGGATCGCGGGGGCGGTGGTGGCGGTACCGCTGGTGGCGGTCACCAACACCGTCGTCGGCTATCTCCGCGCGTACAGCCTGGAACGGGACCTGCGGCTCGCGTCCCTGGCGGACCGCGCCGCGGCGGGTGTCTCCGAGCCGGCCCCGGTGCCCGTCCCGGCGGCTCCGGCCGCGGTGCCCGTGACCACGCCGGTGGCCGCCGAAGGCGCGGACGGCCGGGAATGATCTCCGAGCCGGAACTGGAGGGCGCCGACGACGGGCCGCCGGACGGCTCGTCCAGGACCGTGCCCCCGGTCCCCGCCCCCCGGGCGGGCGGCGGCGTACCGGGCGCTTCAGCGGGGTTCGCCGGATTCGACTCCTCGGCCGCCTTCAGGCCGCCCTCCGGCTCGGGGTCCGCCGTCGCTCCTGGGGCGGTCGGGGGAGCAGGGACGGGCACCGGCGCCGAGACGATCTCCGGCCAGGGCCTGCCCCGGGTGCCGTCCCGGCGGGGCCCCTGGCTGTGGGCGCTCGGCGGCGCGGTGGTCTCCTCCGCCGTATGGGCGGCCGGACTGTACGCGTACGGCACGGCCGGGCCGGATCTGGGCGGCTACCGGGTCAGCGCCAACCTCTGTCTGGACGCGGAGCTGCCCGCCCTCTCCGGGCTCCTCGGCAAGCGGCAGTTCCCGATGGCGGCGGTGGACGAACAGCTCGCGATCGACCGGGCCTCCTGCACGCTGGCGCTGACCACGGGCCGGCGGAACGAGGTCAAGAACGACACCCGTCCGGTCCCGTACACCCGCGTCGACATCGAGTACGCCCGGCACAAGCGGACCGACCCGGGGCCCGAGTTCGACGCGACGGTGACCCGGCTCGCCCCCGAAGGGGCCCTGGAGCGGCGCGTCCTGCGGATACCGGACCTGGGGGAGCGCGCGTATCTGGTGACGGACCCCTCGGGGGAGTCCCCGGAGCTGAAGGTCCTCGACGGCCAGGCCGTCCTCACGATCGCGGTCAACCGTGTCGCCAACTATGCCGCCGACCCGGTCACCGGCCATGTCCGTGAGCCGGAGCGGCCGGACTTCTCCGGGGTCGAACCCGCCATGATCGAGGACATGAGGGATCTGATGGCCGCGCTCAAGCGGTGACGCCGGCGAGGCGGCCGGCCGGGCCGCGACCGGCCGGCGCTGAGCCGTGACCGGGACGCCGTGACGGACCGAGGGGCCCGTGGACGGTGTCCACGGGCCCCTCGGCGGTCCGCCCGGCCCGCACTCCGGGTGCGGGGCCCTACTCGGCGCCGGTCCCGGCTCCCGCGGCCTCCGCAGCCTCCGCGGCCTCCGCGAGAACGGCCTCCGCGTCGAGCGTCGTACCGACCGCCTGGATCACCGAAGCGATCTTGAACGCCTCCTGGACCGTCTCCCGGTCCACGCCCGCCTTGCGCAGCACCTGCTCGTGCGAGTCCAGGCACTGGCCGCAGCCGTTGATGGCGGAGACGGCGAGCGACCACAGCTCGAAGTCGGTCTTCTCCACACCCGGGTTGCCGATGACATTCATCCGCAGCCCCGCGCGGAGCGTCCCGTACTCGGGGTCCGAGAGGAGATGCCGGGTCCGGTAGAAGACGTTGTTCATCGCCATGACGGCCGCGGCCGACTTGGCGGCGGTGTACGCCTCGGCGCTCAGACGGGCCCTGGCCTCGGGCTCCAGCGCGGAGAGCACGGCCCGCGAGCGCGAGGCGATCGCGCAGGCCAGCACCGTGCCCCAGAGCCGCTGCGCGGGCAGCTCACTGTTGCCGATCACCGAACCGAGGTTCAGCCGCAGGTCCTTGGCGTAGTCCGGTATGGCCGACTTGAGTTGATCGAGTCCCATCAGGATCACTCGCCCGACAGCAGCTTGGCGGCGTCGAGGGTGTTCTCGCCCTTGTTCCAGTTGCACGGGCACAGCTCGTCGGTCTGGAGGGCGTCCAGCACCCGCAGGACCTCCTTGGGGTTACGGCCCACGGAACCGGCGGTCACCATCGTGAACTGGATCTCGTCGAACGGGTCGACGATGAAGACCGCGCGCTGCGCGAAGCCGTCCTCGCCCTCGATGCCCAGTGCGCGCATCAGCTCGTGCTTGGAGTCGGCCATCATCGGGAACGGCAGGTCACGCAGGTCCGCGTGGTCCTTGCGCCAGGCGTGGTGCACGTACTCGGAGTCGCCGGAGAAGCCGAGGACCTGGGCGTCACGGTCGGCGAACTCGTCGTTCAGCCGGCCGAAGGCCGCGATCTCCGTCGGGCACACGAAGGTGAAGTCCTTGGGCCAGGCGAAGTAGATCTTCCACTTGCCCTCGTAGGTCTTGTGATGGATCTCCTCGAACTCCTTGCCGCTCTCCAGCGAGACGCAGGCGTTCAGTTCGAACGAGGGGAACTTGTCACCAACAGTGAGCACACGCTCTCCTAGTGGGGGATGGAAGTCCCTTTTGGGGCCTTCCGGAGGGTTGCACGGATTACTGATGGTGGCACAGGGCGTATTGATCACAGAAATAGCTAGACTCGGTCGCCGTGATCGGAGGTACCTATCAGTGGTGGCCATGCACCGCCTCACCCAGCACAGCCCGCTCAGCCAGCCCGGCCACCGGGCCAGACAGCCCAGCCTCTCCCAGCTCCGCGCCTTCGTGGCGGTGGCCGAGCAGCTCCACTTCCGGGACGCGGCCGCCGCGATCGGGATGAGCCAGCCCGCGCTCTCCGGCGCCGTCTCGGCGCTGGAGGACGTGCTCGGCGTCCAGCTCGTGGAGCGCACGACCCGCAGGGTGCTGCTCTCCCCGGCCGGGGAACGGATCGCGGTGCGGGCCAGGGGTGTCCTGGACGCGGTGGGCACACTGCTGGACGAGGCCGAGGCGGTACGGGCCCCCTTCACCGGAGTGCTCAGGCTGGGGGCGATCCCGACCGTGGCGCCGTATCTGCTGCCGACCGTCCTGCGGCTCGTGCACGAGCGCTATCCGGAGCTGGACCTCCAGGTGCACGAGGAGCAGACCGCCTCCCTGCTGGACGGTCTGCTGGCGGGCCGGCTGGACCTGCTGCTGCTCGCGGTACCGCTCGGGCGGCCGGGGATCACCGAACTGCCCCTGTTCGACGAGGACTTCGTACTGGTCGCGCCGCGGGGCCATGAGTTCGGCGGACGCCGGGACCTGCCGCGTGAGGCGCTGCGGGAGCTGCCGCTGCTGCTGCTCGACGAGGGGCACTGTCTGCGCGACCAGGCGCTGGACATCTGCCGCGAGGCGGGCCGGGCCGAGGGGGTGCCCGCGACGACCACCGCGGCCGGTCTCTCCACCCTGGTCCAACTGGTCGCGGGCGGCCTCGGGGTCACGCTGCTGCCCCGTACGGCGGTGCGGGTCGAGACGGGACGCAACGAGCGCCTGTCGACGGGGTACTTCGCCGATCCCGCGCCCTCGCGCACGGTCGCGCTGGCGATGCGGACGGGCGCGGCCCGGAGCGAGGAGTTCGAGACCTTCGCGGACGCGCTCAGGGAGGCGCTGCGGATCCTGCCGGTACGGGTGGCCCGGCCCGCACGTGGTCCGGCACCCGCGTGACCCGTGCGCGGTCCGGCACCCGCCTGAACCGTGCGCCGTCCGGCGCCCGCGTGATCCGTACCGCTGTGCGGCGCACCCCCGCGGGCGCGCCGCACACCCGGCCGCCGCTCACTCCGACCGCAGCCCCTCCGGCCGCATCATCCGCCACAGCGGCGGCAGACTGGCCGCCGTCACCAGCATGATCACCGCGGCGCCCGCGCCCGCGAAGGGCAGGAAGGCCCACCAGTCGGTGAACGGCTTGGCGACCATGCGCAGCAGGACCACCCCCAGCGTCAGCCCGCCGGCGATCGCCAGGACCGTACCGAGCACCACCGGCAGGGCCGTCTGCCACAGCACCGACCAGGCGAGCGTCGAGCGGCGCGTGCCGAACGCCACCAGCACCGACAGCAGCCGTCTGCGCTCCCGCAGTTGCTCGACCTGGGAGACCAGCATGCTCGCCGCGATCAGCCCCATCGTGGCGGTGCCGCCGATCAGCAGCCCCTTGCGCACACTCGCGTACTTCGCGTCCCGCTCCACGGCCTTGACCGTCCACACCCGCGCCGTCGGATCGAGACGCGCCGCCGTGTTCCGTACGTACTCCTCGGCGTCCGGCACCCGGGCGTCGATGCGGATCGCGGCGGTGGTCGAGGCCGTGAGCAGCAGATCGGCGTCGACGGCGCCGGGCGTCGCCAGGATGCCGTTGATCTCCCGGCCCACCGGGTCCTTCCTCGCCGCGACCGTGCGGGCCGACGCCGGCAGCGTCCACAGCGAGGGTTTCGAACCGTCGTCCACCGAGCGCGTGTTGAGATCCACCTGTCCGCCCGGCCTGGCCGTCCTGTCGGTCCAGTCGTTCTGCTCCCCGCGCCCCGGGAGATGGGAGACGAACGCGTCCCCGTCGCGGCAGGACGGCAGCTCGGCGAGTTCCCGCAGCGTGGCACAGCTTCCGACGGTCAGCGTGGTGGTGGGCTGGATCTCGTCCGGGCCCACGCGGCCGGGCCGGATCACATAGCTCTCGACCGTGCCGACCACCGTCGTCACCCCCTCGGTGTCCCGGAAGCCGTCGATCATCCGCTGGGCCAGCTCCCCGCTGCCGTACTCCGCGGAGACGGCGATGTCCGCCCGCGCCGGGTCCTGCCCGGTGGGATGCAGGAACGCCTCATGGACCCCGGTGGAGACCATCTGGAGCGCGATGGCGCCCGCCACCGCGACGGTGATACCGCTGACCGCGCGGGCCGCCGAACCGCTGTTGAGCTGGAGCCGGCGCACGGCGAGCTGCCAGGGCACGGGACCGCCGCGCAGCCTGGCCACCACCGCCTCGACCAGCCAGGGCAGCAGCGTGGTCAGACCCACCAGCACCAGGATCGCCCCGGCCGCGATCGGATAGGGATCGACCGCCACCCTGCTCTCGTCGACGATCCCGATCCGCGCCAGGAGCACCACGCCGACGACGGGCGGCAGCGGCCGCCACCACAGCCGGCGGCGCCGGGGGACCGTGTGCCGTACGACGCCCAGCGGCTCGATGGTCACCGAGCGCAGCGCGAGCAGCGTGACGGCGACGGCCGCGGCCGGTACGCCCAGCACGACCAGAGCCGCGAGCGCCGGTACCGGGACCAGATCGGCGGGGAAGGCGCTCAGACTCCACAGCCGCACCCCGCCCGCCAGCGGGCGCACGGCCAGGAAGAGCCCGAACCCGGTCAGCACGCCCAGCACCGCACCGAACAGCGCCTCCCCGGCGGCGATCCGCCGGGTGGCCCGGATGTCGGCGCCCACCAGCCGCAGCGCGGCGAGCCTGCGGTCCCTGCGGTCGCCGCCGAAGCGCACGGCGGTGGCGATGAAGATGGTCACCGGCACCAGCAGGACGACGGCGATCAGTACGGTCAGGACCACCAGCAGGGGTTCCATCGGGTTGGGCGCCCGGTGGTCGCCGTACCCGGTGGTCCGCTGGGCGCCCCTCGCCAGGGTGAGGGTGTCGCTGCCCGCGTAGTAGTACAGCTCGTCGGGGTCGAGCAGACCGGCGTCGGCGACGGTGCCGGTGATCCGGTGGCCGAGCCGCTCCCTCAGCAGGGCGCCGCCGGGCGAGGCGAGCAGGTCCCGCAGCGCGGGGGAGACCAGCATCTCGTCGGGACCCGGCAGCGCGGTCACCCCGGGCGGAAGCGGCGGACGCGAGCCGTCCGGGCGCACGAGCCGCCCGCCGACGCCCTCACCCCGGTACTCGGTTCCCGCGTCGGTCCACACGAGCGTCGTGTCCGAACGCTCTACCGGTGTGCCGGAGACCTCCTCGGCGGTGGTGCGCGCCTGAGCACGCGCGTCCCGCGCCTCGATGGCACGCGGTACGGAGGCGGCGAAGAAGAGCAGGGCGACACCGAGCCCGACGCCCAGCGCGGTCAGTCCCGTACGGATCCAGCCCTCGCGCCCGCCCGCCGCGGCGAACCGTATGCCGAGGCCGAGATCGCGTATCCAGGAGCCCGCGCCGCCCGGCGCCCGCACCGGCGGGGGTACGGGGGGCCGCGGCCGGTCGAGCAGCGTCATACGGCGTACTCCGGATCGCGTGTCTTCCCGTCCCGTACGACGAGCTCCCGGTCCGAGTAGGCGGCGACCCGGGCCTCGTGCGTGACCAGGACCACGGCGGCGCCGGCGGACCGGGCGGCCTCGGTCAGCATCTCCATCACCCGCTCGCCGCCGTAGGAGTCGAGCGCGCCGGTCGGCTCGTCGGCGAAGATCACCCGCGGAGAGGTGACCAGCGACCGGGCCACGGCGACCCGCTGGCCCTGCCCGCCGGAGACCTCGCCCGGACGCTTGGACCTCAGCCCGGCGACCTCCAGCCGCTCCATCCACTCCAGCGCGGTGCGCTCGGCGTCCTTGCGCCGGGCACCGGAGAGCCGCAGCGGCAGCGCGACATTCTCCACGCAGGTCAGCTCGGGTACGAGCTGGCCGAACTGGAACACGAAGCCGAAGTCGGTACGGCGCAGGGCGCTCAGCTCGGCGTCCGGCAGGCCGGTCAGCTCGCGGCCCCGGTACGTGATGACGCCCGCGTCGGGACGCACGATCCCGGCGAGACAGTGCAGCAGGGTCGACTTCCCCGAGCCCGAGGGACCCATGACGGCGACGATCTCGCCGGGGTGGATGGAGAACGAGGCGCCGTCGAGCGCGGGGGTCGGACCGTACGACTTGCGCAGCTCCTCGGCGACGAGCAGGGAGCCTTCGGGCGTCACGGCCTGACCACCACGGCGAGCTTGTCCAGCCGGGCGGCGGTCAGCTCCAGCCAGCGCAGATCGGCCTCCAGATGGAACAGGGCGTGATCGCAGACGAGCTGGTCGGCGAGGTCGCCCTCGCGCTTGCGCGCGGTGAGATCACGCATCATCCGCAGATGCTCGGCGCGCTGGGTGTCGAGCAGATCGGCGGCGCTGCGGCCGGTGAGCAGCGCGATGACGATCTTCGTGTAGAGCGCGGACTGGAGATACGGCTCGGGCTTCTCCGGCTGCGCGAGCCACCGCTCGACATCGGTGACGCCGGCGTCGGTGATGGCGTACCGCTTGCGCTCCGGTCCGCCGCCGGCCTCCATGCCGTCGACGGCGACGAGGCCGTTCTTCAGGAGCCGGGACATGGTCGAGTAGACCTGGCCGTAGTGGAGCGGCCGGTCGTGACCGAACTGCTGGTCGAAGGCGCGCTTGAGGTCGTAGCCGTGGCGCGGTCCGGACTCCAGGAGCCCGAGAAGGGTGTGCCCGATTGACATGCCGGAACTATACACCGCGTGTATAGCCGACCGAAGGCGCGGTGCGCGCGCCTCCGGCGGTGGACGCCGCCGAAGACGGACCGCGCTCCCGGACCGCACCCCTGGACCGGTCCCTCGGACCCCGGCCCCGCACCGCGCCCCCCGGACACGGCCTAGCCGGGAGGCGGGGGCGTCTCGTCCGGGGGCGGGGGCTTGCGGGGGCGGCCGCGGCGCGGGATCGGCGCCGCGTTGCCCGGGAGGCGCCCCGTCTCCGCCAGGGCCCGGCGGAGCAGGAACTCGATCTGCGCGTTCGCGCTGCGCAGTTCGTCGGACGCCCAGCGGGCCAGGGCGTCGTACACCGCCGGATCCAGTCGCAGGAGGACCTGCTTGCGTTCGGTCACTGGTAGAGCGTGCCCGTGTTCACGACCGGCTGTGCCGAGCGGTCCCCGCAGAGGACGACCAGCAGATTGCTCACCATCGCCGCCTTGCGCTCCGAGTCCAGCTCGACGATGTCCTGTTCGGTGAGCCGGGTCAGGGCCGCCTCGACCATGCCGACCGCGCCGTCCACGATCTGCCGGCGGGCGGCGACGACCGCGCCCGCCTGCTGGCGCTGGAGCATCGCCGAGGCGATCTCCGGGGCGTAGGCGAGATGCGTGAAGCGGGACTCGATGATGTCGACACCCGCCGCGTCCACCCGGGCGCGCAGTTCGACGGCGAGCTTCTCGGTGATCTCCTCGGCGTTGCCGCGCAGCGACAGGCCTTCCTCGTCGTGGTTGTCGTACGGGTACTCGATGGCGATGTGCCGCAGGGCGGCCTCGGTCTGGGTGGAGACGAACTCCAGGAAGTCGTCCACCTCGAACAGCGCCTGGGAGGTGTCCTCGACCCGCCAGACCACGACCGCGGCCAGCTCGATCGGGTTGCCGTAGGCGTCGTTGACCTTGAGGACCGGGGTCTCGTGGTTCCGTACCCGCGTCGAGATCTTGACGCGGGAGGTGAGCGGGTTCACCCAGCGCAGTCCGTCGGTGCGGATCGTGCCGCGGTAGCGGCCGAAGAGCTGGACCACCCGGGCCTCGCCCGGCGCCACCATGTTCAGCCCGCACATCGCGAGGAACGCGGCGAGAGCGATGAGCGCGCCGGTCACGATCACCGCGACCTTGGCGCCGGCGGAGCCGAGCAGGGCGCCGAAGACGATCAGCAGCACGCCGGCGGCGAGGCCGAGCAGCCCGAGCAGCAGGGCGAGGGCGCCCCCGATGCTGTGCGCGGAGAACTCCCGTACCTGCGGATCCGGCATCTCCGGGAGATCGTCGACAGGTGTCCTGGTGCTGGTGATGGTCATGTTCCTACCCCGTTTCCGGCTCTGGTCCGCGCGACCGCGGTAGCTATCATTGTGATTACACATTATTGGTTCTGGCAACCCTTCGGCCGTCTGGTGAGTCGGTTCCATAGAGATGGGTGCGGATTGTCACGTCCGGAAAGTCAGGATCGGATGCCCTTTGTCACAGGGAGTGGTGTTAGCTTTCTGAGCTGATTCCGATGGAGGGCGCGAGTCCTGACGACATGACCTGAGAGCGGAGCGACACGGCGATGGGCCGAGGTGAAGCCGGACGGGCGGGGCGGCATGGAACGCGCCGGGCGCCGAAAGAGGGCGGCATACGCCGTTTCTTCGGCCCGAAGAAGCTGCTCGGCACCTTCTTCGGGCTCTGCCTGCTCGCCATGGGCGGGTTCTTCGTGATCTATCTGCTGGTCCCGGTGCCGAGCGCCAACGCGCAGGCCGAGATGCAGAGCAATGTCTACAAGTACAGCGACGGCACGGTCCTGACCCGTACCGGCCGGATCAACCGCGAGATCGTCGGTCTGGAGCAGATACCCAAGGAGGTCCAGCGGACCTTCGTCGCCGCCGAGAACAAGAGCTTCTACCAGGACAGCGGCGTCGACCTCAAAGGGACGGCGCGCGGTCTGCTGAACACCGTCTCCGGCAAGGGCAAGCAGGGCGGCTCGACCATCACCCAGCAGTACGTCAAGAACTACTACCTGAACCAGGACCAGACGATCACCCGCAAGCTCAAGGAGCTGGTGATCTCCCTGAAGGTGGACCGCAAGAAGGACAAGAACGAGATCCTCGCCGGGTACATCAACACCAGCTACTACGGGCGCGGTGCGTACGGGATCCAGGCCGCGGCGCAGGCGTACTACGGCGTCGACGCGGAGCGGCTGAACGTCTCCCAGGGCGCGTATCTCGCCGCGCTGCTCCAGGCCCCCAGCCAGTACGACTGGGCCGTGGCCGGCGACACCGGCAAGCGGCTGGTGACCCAGCGCTGGAACTACGTCCTCGACAACATGGTCGAGATGGACTGGCTGGACGCGTCGGCCCGCTCCGCTCTGAAGTTCCCCGTACCGCACGAGCCCAAGGCCGCCCGCGGGATGGAGGGCCAGACCGGCTATCTGGTCGAGGCCGCCGACGACGAACTGGCACGCCAGGGCATCGACAAGGCGGACATCGAGGCGGGCGGCTGGACGATCACCCTCAACATCGACAGGAAGCGGCAGAAGCAGCTCGAACAGTCGGTCGACAAGGAGCTGGAGAGCAAGCTCGACCGCGAGAACAACACGACCGACGCGACGGTCCAGGCCGGCGCGACCTCCGTCGACCCGAGGACCGGACATGTCGTCGCGCTCTACGGGGGCAGGAGCGCCACCGAGCACTGGATCTCCAACGCCACCCGCGAGGACTACCAGCCGGCGTCGACCTTCAAGCCGGTGGTGCTCGCCTCCGCCCTGGAGAACGGCTCGGAGACCCAGGACGGCGAGAAGATCGGCGTCAACACGCGGTACGACGGCACCAGCAAGCGGAAGGTCGTGGGCAGCGACACCCCCTTCGCCCCGGAGAACGAGGACGACCGGGACTACGGCACGGTGAACGTGCAGACCGCCATGAACAAGTCGATCAACTCGGTCTTCGCGCAGATGGTCGTGGACGTCACCCCCGCCAAGGTCAAGCGCACGGCGCTGGACCTCGGGATGCGGGACGGCGAGGACTTCCCCGAGCGCCCCGCCATCACGCTCGGCGTGATGAACGCCTCCACCTGGGACATGGCCGGTGTCTACGCGACGCTCGACAACCACGGCAGGAAGGTCACCCCGGCCATCGTGCGGTCGGCCTCGCACAAGGACCGTACGGCCGACCTGCCCGATCCGGTCGGCAAGCGGGTGCTCAGCCGGGAGACGGCCGACACCGTGACCCATGTCCTCCAGGGCGTCGTGGACAACGGATCGGGCTCCGCGGCCGACACGTCCGCCTATGACGCGGCGGGCAAGACCGGTACCTCGGAGGACAACAAGTCCGCCTGGTTCGCCGCCTACACCCCCCAGCTCACGACGGTGGTGGCGCTCTTCGGCGAGTCCCCGAAGGAGGGCGGCGGACAGGTCACCCTGACCGGCACCGCCAACAGCGGCCGGGCCAACGGCGGTGGCTTCCCCGCCAGGATCTGGGCGGACTACACGCTCGGCGCGCTGAACGGCGGCTCGGACGCGCGGTTCGACCTGGAGATCGCCGAGCCCGTACGCGAGGAGCCCACGCTGACGCCCAGCGAGACGGCGCCGAGCGAGACGCCGAGCACCGAGCCGGCGCCGACCACCTCGGCGCCGCAGGAGCCGGAGCCGTCGGACACCCCGAGCGAGAGCGCGCCCGAGACGCCCGAGGAGAGCCCGCCCGTCACCGAGCCCGGCCCCGGAAACACCCTCAGCGGCGATCCCGGTGACGGTGAGACCGGCGATGTGCCGACCGCCGGGGCCGACGTTCCCGAGGGCCGCGCCACCGGCGGTCACTGACCCGGCGCGACAGGGCGCAACAGGGAGCGGCCCCGGCCGGTGATCCTCCACCGGCCGGGGCCGCTCCCCGGGGACGGCACGGTCAGCCGCCGTTCACCTTGTTCGCGATACGGTCGCCGATCACCTTGTCGATATTGCGCCAGTACTGGATCGCCCGGTCGAGCACCGGCCGGGAGACGCCCTGGGCCAGATGTCCGCTGACGTTCGACACCAGCCGGTCGCGGGCGGCGTCGTCGAGGACCTCGCGGACCTGGGTGCCCGCCTGGCCCCAGTCGTCGTCCTCGCGGTGCAGCCGGTACGTCTGGCGCACCATCTCGCCCGCAGCGGCCCAGCCGGCCGGATCGCCGAAGCGCTCCGTGTCGGCCGCGGGACCGCCGTACGAGTTCGGCGCGTACGGCCTGGCCGCCGTCGAGGGCTCGTACCGCATCGGTCCGTCCTTGGCGTACGAGTGGACCGGCACCCGGGCCCGGTTGGGCGGGAGCTGGGCGTAGTTCGGTCCGATGCGGTACCGGTGCGTGTCCGGGTACGAGAAGAGCCGGCCGAGCAGCATCTTGTCCGGCGACGGGCCGATGCCCGGCACCAGATTCGAGGGCTCGAACGCCGCCTGCTCGATATGGATGAAGAAGTCGTCCGGGTTCTTGTCCAGCGTCATCCGGCCGACATCGATCAGCGGGTAGTCACCGTGCGGCCACACCTTGGTCAGATCGAACGGGTTGAACCGGTAGTCGGCCGCGTCCTCGAACGGCATGATCTGGACCTTGAGGCTCCAGGTCGGCGCGTTCCCGGACTCGATCGACTCGTACAGATCACGCCGGTGGTGGTCCGCGTCGGAACCGGCCATCGCGTCGGCGTCGGCCTGGGTGAGGAAGTCGATGCCCTGGTCGGTCTTGAAGTGGTACTTCACCCAGAACCGCTCACCCGCGCCGTTCACCCACATATAGGTGTGCGAGCTGTAGCCGTTCATGTGCCGGAACGACTTCGGGATGCCCCGGTCGCCCATCAGCCAGGTGACCATATGGGCGGACTCGGGGGAGAGGGTCCAGAAGTCCCACTGCATGTCGTTGTTGCGCAGCCCGGTGGCCGGGTGGCGCTTCTGCGAACGGATGAAGTCCTGGAACTTGCTCGGGTCACGGACGAAGAAGACCGGCGTGTTGTTGCCGACCATGTCGTAGTTGCCCAGCTCGGTGTAGAACTTCAGCGCGAAGCCGCGGGGGTCGCGCCAGGTGTCGGGCGATCCCAGCTCACCGGCGACCGTCGAGAAACGGGCCAGCATGTCCGTGCGCCTGCCGGGCTGGAAGAGATCGGCCTTGGTGAACTGGCTGACGTCGTTCGTCACCTCGAAGACGCCGTACGCGCCCGCGCCCTTGGCGTGGACCACGCGTTCGGGGACCCGTTCCCGGTTGAACTGGGCCATTTTCTCGATCAGATAGTGGTCTTGCAGCAGGATCGGCCCGTCGGGGCTGATGGTGAGCGAGTGTTCGTCGCTCTCCACCGGGATGCCGACGTTGTTCGTCGTGTAAGCCGTCCTGGGAGATGACGCGGTCACGAACGTACTCCCGTCGATAGCAGGCCCGGGAAACCGGGGGCGACCCGGGGAATGGCAGCGTTCATTGAGAGCGCCTTCCCCAGTCAAGCCCTCCCACACCATGTCGGCAACATCTATTTATGTCCTTTTTGTGGTGTGGGGCGCTCTTCCGCTCACATCCGGGTCGGCAGCTCGAACCAGACGACCTTGCCGGTCGAAAGACGCGTCGCTCCCCAGCGCCGCGCCAGCCGGTTGACCAGGAACAATCCCCGTCCGCTCTCATCCGTGTCCCGGGCCCGCCGCTGCCGTGGGAGCTGCGGCGAGTCGTCCCCCACCTCACAGCGCAGGACATCCGTACGGAGCAGCCGCAGGGTCACCGGACGCTCGGCGTACCGCACGGCGTTCGTGACGACCTCGCTGATCAGCAGCTCGACGGAGTCGCTCAGCTCCTCCAGGTCCCAGCGGGCCAGCGCCCGCCTGGCCAGCCGCCGGGCCCGGCCGGGAGCGGCGTCCTCCGGCTCCAGGAACCAGTACGCCACATCGCTCGGCGCGATCCCGTCGAAGCGGGCGGCGAGCAGCGCGATGTCGTCGTCACGGTCGCCGGGGCCCAGCACATCGAGGACGTCGTCGCAGAGCGCCTCCAGCGGCGGCGAATGATCGGGCCCGGTGAGCTGCGCGGTGGCCGCGAGCCGCTCCCGGAGCTGCTCGATCCCCGTCCACACGTCACGCAGCCGGGACTCGACGAGCCCGTCCGTGTAGAGCAGCAGGGTCGCCCCGGCGGGCGCGTCGAGCTCCACGGCCTCGAAGTCCACCCCGCCGACCCCGATCGGTGCCCCGGGCGGAACCCGGAGCACCTCGGCCCGGCCGCCGAGATGCAGCAGTATGGGCGGCGGATGGCCCGCGTTGGCGATGGTGATCCGGTGCGAGACCGGGTCGTAGACGGCGTAGAGGCAGGTCGCCATCCGGTCCGAGCCGAGCCGCTGCGCCTGCTCGTCGAGATGGTGCAGCACCTCCTGCGGCGGCAGATCGAGACCGGCGAGGGTCTGCGCGGTCGTACGGAGCTGGCCCATGATCGCCGCGGACGTCATGGAGTGGCCCATGACATCGCCGACGACCAGGGCGACCCGGCTGCCGGGCAGCGGGATCGCGTCGTACCAGTCACCGCCCACCCGGGCGGTCTCGGCGGCCGGGAGATAGCGGGAGGCCAGCCGGACACCCGTGGGCTGCGGAAGGTTCTCCGGCAGCATCGTGCGCTGGAGCTCGTCCGCGATATACGCCTCACGGCCGTACAGCACCGCCTTGTCGATCCCCAGCGCGGTGTGCGTGGCGAGCTGCGCCGCCACCAGCAGATCGTTCGGCTCGAAGGCGGCGCGGTCCGGCCTGCGCAGGAAGACGGCCGCGCCGATGACGCGCCGGCGGCCGCGCAGCGGCGCGAGGATCGCGCGGTGCCCGTTCGGCACGGCGCGGTCGGCGCCCAGCAGTTCCGGCAGCGCGGCGCGGGCCGCGGCGGAGTCGCCGAAGACCGGGCGCACGCCCCGCAGGACCTCGGAGAGCGCGCCGCCCGAACCGACCTCGCACAGCTCCGCGGCCGGCATCACATCGGACTGCGGATCGAGGATCGGCAGCAGCAGACCGTCGCTGAGCTGGAGCGGGACACCGCCGCCCTCGGTGTCGTCGTCGGTCAGCCGCAGCCGGTCCGTGCGCCGCAGCCGCAGCACGAACGGCGACACCGGACGCTCGTCACCGACGGGCAGCGGATCACGGAGATAGACGAGTATGGCGTCGGAGAACGTCGGCACGGTCGCGCGGCACAGCCCGAGCACGATCTCGTCCAGGTCTATGCCGCGTGCGATACGGCGGGTCGCGGCGCCCACGAAGCGCAGCCGGTCGCCCTCGCGCCGCGCGGTCCCCGCGGGGTCGGGCGCGGGCGCGGGCACGGAGGGCTGTGGTACCCCGGAGGCGCCCGCCTCCTGCCGCGGCCGCGTACGTTCCTGCGGCCGGGCAACCAGGGGCTGCCTGCCTTCGTGGGAGGGTGGGTGCTCCGTCACGCGTGGGATTCCGTCCGTCCGGGCCGGTGGTGCGATGCGGTCGCTGCGACTGGGTCGGGTCCCGGCCATGCCGTTCCCCGCCGGGGTCTGCGCCCAGGCCCTGTCCGGTACCTGGTGCGGCTCAGGACACCCGGGGGCGTCCTGCGGTTCCTGCTGGGCCCGCGACGCATGGCTCCACCCCCTCGTAGTGACTCACGGTCGTCATGACGTGCGGTCGTAGCGGCTAACGGTGTGACGTCTGGTGACATGCGGTGTGACTAATGGTCAGGCCGGTTGCTGCGCGCGCCCGTTGCCCCGGTGCAGTCTTCCGGAGGACGATCCTACGTTTGAACCCTGGGGGCACATCAAGGGTCTCACGACGGCGGCGGCGGTGCCCCTGTGATCACGGTGTTGGTCAGCATCGTTCCAGCCACCCGGGCCGCTTCCGGCCAGGTCTTCGGACCGGCGGAGAGCTGCCGCACGGCTGTGCGAGGGGCGGTGCGAAGGGCTGTACGGACAGCCGCACGCCGGGGCGTACGGGGTTCTGTGCGGCCGTACCCGGGGACGGCCGGGGCGCGGGGCGCGCGGAGAGGGCGCGGGGCGGTGCCGAAAGCCCGCGCGACGGGCCGCTCAACGGGCCTGCACCCCGGCGTCCACCGGCGCCCGGTCCCAGTCGTCGGGCAGCTCGGGCACCGTCCAGTGCGGCTCGGGCCGCCAGTGCTCCCAGCCGTCGCGGAACGGCGTGCCCCAGGCGCCGATCAGCTCGACCGCCGCGAGCCCCGCCTCCCTGACCCGGCGGGCCTGGGCGGGTGTCATCAGACCGTCCTGCTGGGCCTGGGCGAACTCGTCCTCGTCACGCCACCGCCAGCTCCGGTCGGGAAAGACGTCGATGTCGAGGAAGTGGTCCTCCGAGTCGACGCCGCCGGCCCAACGGGTGCGCGGCTCCTCCAGGTTCACGTACCAGTTCTGGAAGCGCCAGTCGCGCCCCCACCACAGCCACACCGACCACGGCTCCCCCGGCCGGGCCAGCTTCAGCACGCCCATCCCGTACCACCGGTCCCGCACCACCGTGCGCGGGGTGGTGTAGCGGGTGGCGAGCGGCTCGTTCTGGATCGGCGAACCGTCCGCGAGGGCCGGCTTCACACACGGCGTGTCCGGTGCCAGCCAGGCGGCGAGCAGTTCGTCGGAGTCCTCGACGACCGTGACGGGACGGCAGATGTGCACCCGGTCCCCGGCGTTCTCCCGGTACCGCCACAGAATCTGTGTGCCGGGCGCCCAGTGCCCGGTCGCCGCCGTCTCTGTCATGCGCAGATCTTAGGGCTTGTCGTCACGGTCCCGTCCGGCGCGCGGGTCCCGGCACGGCACACGGTCCGCCGGCCGCCGTCCTCCCCCCGCCGCCCCGTCACGCCCGTCACGGACGGGTCATCCGCAGCACGTCCAGCGCCTCGTCGAGCTGTTCCAGGGTGAGGTCCCCGCGCTCCACATACCCCAGCTCCAGGACCGTCTCGCGGATCGTCCGGTGCTCGGCCAGGGACTTCTTGGCGACCTTCGCGGCCTCCTCGTACCCGATGTACTTGTTCAGCGGGGTGACGACGGAGGGCGACGACTCGGCGTACTCACGCGCCCGTTCGACGTGGGCGACGACACCGTCGACCGTACGGTCCGCCAGCAGCCGGGACACGTTCGCCAGCAGCCGCACGGACTCCAGGAGGTTCTTGGCGATCACCGGGAGCATGACGTTCAGCTCGAAGTTCCCGGCGGCGCCCGCCGCGGCGACCGTGGCGTCATTGCCGGTGACCTGCGCGGCGACCATCAGCACGGCCTCCGGAATCACCGGATTGACCTTGCCGGGCATGATCGAGGAACCGGGCTGGAGATCCGGCAGGCTGATCTCGGCGAGTCCGGTGCGCGGCCCCGAGGCCATCCAGCGCAGATCGTTGGAGATCTTGGTGAGGGAGACCGCGAGCGTACGGAGCTGCCCCGAGGTCTCCACGAGCCCGTCCCGTGCCCCCTGCGCCTCGAAGTGGTTGCGCGCCTCCGTCAGCGGCAGTCCCGTGGCGCGGGCCACCTCGGCGATCACGGCGGCGGAGAAGCCGGGCGGGGTGTTGATGCCGGTGCCCACCGCCGTACCGCCGAGGGGCAGTTCGGCGAGCCGGGGGAGGGAGGCGGTCAGCCGCTCCACCGCGTATCGGATCTGCGCGGCGTACCCGCCGAACTCCTGGCCGAGCGTGACGGGCGTGGCGTCCATGAGATGCGTACGGCCCGACTTGACCACGGAGGCGAACTCCCCGGCCTTGCGCTCCAGGGCGGCGGCGAGATGCTCCAGCGCCGGGATCAGCTCGCCGGTGACGGCGGCGGTCGCGGCGATATGGATGCTGGAGGGGAAGACGTCGTTGGAGCTCTGTGACGCGTTCACATGATCGTTCGGATGGACCGCACGGCCGAGGCGCTCGGTGGCCAGCGTGGCCAGCACCTCATTCGTGTTCATATTCGAGGAGGTACCCGAGCCCGTCTGGAAGACGTCCACCGGGAAGTGGTCGTCCCAGCGGCCCGCGGCGACCTCGGCCGCCGCCTCCTGGACGGCGTCGGCGATGTCCTTGTCGATCACTCCCAGCTCGGCGTTGACCTTGGCCGCGGCGGCCTTGATCCGGGCCAGCGCCTCGATATGGGCGCGTTCGAGACGCTGTCCCGAGATGGGGAAGTTCTCCACGGCCCGCTGGGTCTGCGCACGCCACTTGGCGTGGGCGGGGACCCGCACCTCACCCATCGAGTCGTGTTCGGTGCGGTACCGGTTCTCGTCCGTCGTCATCGTCGTCGTACCTCCTGAGGGAAGAGCGTCCGGCCGATCCGATGTGTTCCCGGGGAGCGTTCCCACGAAAGGGTTGCGGCGGGGCGGTGAAAAGGCGGGGCGGCGGGGCGGCGAGGCACCGGGCCGGTGGAACAGCGGGGCGGCGGGGCGGACGGCACGGGTGTCCGGGGCACAGGGGGCACAGGAGAACGCCCTCCCCGGAGGAAGGCCGGGGAGGGCGCGCCGGGGGGCCTGAGCCCTGGGGTGGTCAGCCGAGCCCGGGACCGCGGACCGGGATGCTGGTGAACGTGGGCGCCGGAGCCGGCTCGGTGAAGAAGTCGTTCCCCTTGTCGTCCACCACGATGAACGCGGGGAAGTCCTCCACCTCGATCCGCCAGACCGCCTCCATCCCCAGCTCCTCGTACTCGACGACCTCGACCTTCTTGATGCAGTCCTGCGCCAGCCGGGCCGCCGGGCCGCCGATCGAGCCGAGGTAGAAGCCGCCGTGCGCGGCGCAGGCGTCGGTGACCTGCTTCGAACGGTTGCCCTTGGCGAGCATCACCTTCGAGCCGCCGGCCGCCTGGAACCGCTCCACGTACGAGTCCATCCGGCCCGCCGTCGTCGGGCCGAAGGAGCCGGAGGCGTATCCCTCGGGCGTCTTCGCCGGTCCCGCGTAGTACACCGGGTGGTCCTTCAGGTACTGGGGCATCTCCTCGCCCGCGTCCAGCCGCTCCTTGATCTTGGCGTGCGCGATGTCACGGGCCACGACCAGCGGCCCGGTGAGCGAGAGCCGGGTCTTGACCGGATACTTCGTCAACTCCGCGAGTACGTCGTCCATCGGACGGTTGAGGTCGACCCGTACGACGTCGTCCTCGGCACTCCCGGCCCCCTCGTTCAGGTGCTCGTCCGTGGTGTCCGGCAGGAAGCGCGCCGGGTCGGTCTCCAACTGCTCCAGGAAGACGCCCTCCGCGGTGATCTTCGCGACGGCCTGGCGGTCGGCCGAGCAGGAGACGGCGATCGCGACCGGCAGCGAGGCACCGTGCCGCGGCAGGCGCACCACGCGGACGTCGTGGCAGAAATACTTGCCGCCGAACTGGGCGCCGATACCGATGCGCTGCGTCAGCTCGAAGACCTTCTCCTCCAACTCCTTGTCACGGAAGCCATGTCCGGTCGGGGAACCCTCGGACGGCAATTCGTCCAGATAGTGCGCGGAGGCGTACTTCGCGGTCTTGAGGGCGAACTCGGCGGATGTTCCGCCCACGACGATCGCCAAGTGGTAGGGCGGGCAGGCGGCCGTACCCAGCGAACGAATCTTCTCCTCCAGGAACTTCATCATGGAGGCCTCGTTGAGAACCGCCTTCGTCTCCTGGTAGAGGAACGACTTGTTGGCGGAGCCGCCGCCCTTCGCCATGAAGAGGAACTTGTACGCGCCGCCGTCGGTCGCGTACAGCTCGATCTGCGCGGGCAGGTTCGAGCCGGTGTTCTTCTCTTCCCACATCGTGAGCGGAGCCATCTGCGAATAACGCAGATTCAACTTGGTGTACGCGTCGTAGATACCGTGCGAAAGGGCTTCCTCGTCACTGCCCCGGGTCAGCACGTTCTGTCCGCGCTTGCCCATCACGATCGCCGTGCCGGTGTCCTGACACATCGGGAGAACACCGGCTGCCGCGATATTCGCGTTCTTCAGCAGATCGAGCGCCACGAACTTGTCGTTCGACGAGGCCTCGGGGTCGTCCACGATCCTGCGGAGCTGGGCGAGGTGGGCGGGGCGGAGATAGTGCGAGATGTCGTGCATCGCCTCGGCGGCGAGGGTGCGCAGTGCCTCCGGCTCGACCTTGAGGAACGTACGACCGTCGGCCTCGAAGGTCGAGACGCCCTCGGCGGTCACCAACCGGTAGGGCGTGGTGTCCTCTCCCAGCGGGAGCAGATCGGAGTACGCAAACTCTGGCATTACGGCCATTCCTCACTCGACAGACGGCGGCGCGGCCTCCATTGGCGGCGCGCCCTCCAGCGTAGGGCGCCGCACCGGTGCCGCACCTGTGAGGTAGGGCTCAGTAAAGGAGATAGGGCTCGGTAAAGGAGGTAGGGCTCGGTAAAGGGGCGACGAGGCTCGCGCCGCCCGTCGGCGCCGCCCGTTCGGGGCCGTTGGGGCACCGCGTGCGGACGGGGCGGGTCGGGCTCCGGACGCTGTCCGACCGGACAGGGCCCAGGCCCTAGTCGCGATCTATCGCGTTTCGCTACCCTGGGGCGGTGGACCTCGAAAAGCACCCCCAGAAGCCGGCCGCGCCGGTGGAGCCCGCCGGTATCCGGGCCTCCGACGCCGACCGGGACCGGATCGCGGACATCCTCCGGGAGGCCCTGGCGGAGGGCCGCCTGGACGCCGAGGAGCATGCCGAGCGCATCGACTCCGTCTACCGCGCCAAGACCCTCGGCGAACTGGAGCCGCTGGTACGGGACTTGCCCGCGGTCGGCGCCGACGGCCGGACGGCCCCCGGGGCCGCGCCCTCGGCGGCCGGGTACGGATACGGGCCCGAGGACCCGGACGCCCCGGCCGAGAATCTGGTCGCCGTCTTCAGCAGTTCGACGCGCAAGGGCCGCTGGCGCATCGGCCGCAGGACCAATGCCTTCGCGCTCTTCGGCAATGTCGAGATCGATCTGACCGAAGCGCTCTTCGGACAGCGCACCACCGTGATCAACGCGACGGCCATTTTCGGCAATGTCGAGGTCCGTGTCCCCGAGAACATCTCGCTGCGCGGCAGCGGCACGGGTGTCTTCGGCAATTTCGAAGTCGTCACGCTGGAGGCCGCCGACGCGGACGCGCCGGCCGTCGTCGTGAACGGATACTCGGTGTTCGGCAATGTCGAGGCCAAGCCGAAGCGCGGCAAGCGCGTCGCGGACCTCCACGACCGGCTCCGTAAGCACCTCGGTTACTGAGCCGGTTAGCGGACCGGGGCGACTGTTTCTTTCCGGCCAAAGCCGTCCGACGGTGATTGAACGTCCACAATTCCGCACGGCGTTCCGAACTCCGAACGGCGTGCCACGCAGTGCTTAGGCGCGCGCACAGCGGGTAGGGAAAGCTGCATCGTCTCTCGCTCGCGAAGCCGTCGTCAGGAGTAGACCGTGCTGCAACTGCCGCATCAGCCCCTGCAGGTCGCCGCCGTGCCCTCCCAGCGGAGTCCCGCTCGGGAGGATCAGGCCGGCCCCTGGCATTCGGAGGCGGTGTGCCGCCGGGACGAAGCCGCATTGTTCTTCGCCCCCTCGAAGGAACCGACAGCCGCGAGGCTGGCGCGGGAGGAGGCCGCGAAACGGGTCTGCGCCCGCTGTCCCGTCATGGTCGACTGCCGGGAGCACGCGCTGCTCCAGCCCGAGCCGTACGGCGTGTGGGGCGGGCTGACGGCCGCCGAGCGCCGGGTGGTGCTCGCCCGCCGGAGGCGGCGCGAGGTGGAGCTGAGAAAGGCCGCCGCGGCGGGCGAGCGGATCGCCGCCGCGGGCTGACCGGCCCGGCTTCCCCGCCCGCCGCACACGGGCCGGGACACGGACACGGCTGCGGAAGGGGCGCCCCGCCGCACAACGGGGCGCCCTCTCCCTGTCCGCGTCCGGCATCCGGCATCCGGTCCGGCATCCGCCGTCCGCCGGCTGTCCACCGCCCTGTCCGACCGTTCGGACCGTCTTCGGATCGGACCGTCTTCGGACCGTTCGGACCCTTCGGGCTGTCCGGAGCATTCGGACCGTTCCGACGGGTGGGGCCGCGGGCGCTATCTGGCGCGGTCGAAATCGATCGTGCTGTAGGCCCGGAGCTTCGAGAGCCGGTGGGTGGAGTCGATCTGCCGGATCGTGCCGGACTTGGACCGCATCACCAGCGACTGGGTGGTCGCGGTCTCCGAGCGGTAGCGCACCCCGCGCAGCAGCTCACCGTCGGTGATGCCGGTGGCCACGAAGAACACGTTGTCACCGCTGACCAGATCGTCGGTCGCGAGGACGCGGTCCAGATCGTGCCCCGCGTCGATCGCGCGCTGCCGCTCCGCCTCGTCCTTGGGCCAGAGCTTGCCCTGGATGACACCGCCGAGGCACTTTATGGCGCACGCCGAGATGATGCCCTCGGGAGTGCCGCCCACGCCCATCAGCAGATCGACGCCGGTGCCCTCGCGCGCGGCCATGATCGAACCGGCGACATCGCCGTCGGAGATGAACTTGATCCGCGCGCCGGTCTCCCGGATCTCCTTGACGATCCCGTCATGACGGGGACGGTCGAGGACGACCACCGTGACGTCCTCGGGCGAGGAACGCTTGGCCTTGGCGACCCGCCGGATGTTCACGGCGACGGGCGCGTCGATGTCGACGAAGTCGGCGGCCTCGGGCCCGGTCACCAGCTTGTCCATGTAGAAGACCGCGGACGGGTCGAACATCGCGCCGCGGTCGGCGGCGGCCAGCACGGCGATGGCGTTGGGCATGCCCTTGGCGTTCAGGGTCGTGCCGTCGATGGGGTCCACCGCGATGTCGACCTCGGCGCCGGTGCCGTCCCCGACCCGCTCCCCGTTGTAGAGCATCGGGGCTTCGTCCTTCTCGCCCTCGCCGATGACGACCACGCCGTTCATCGACACGGTGGAGACGAGGGTGCGCATGGCGTTCACCGCGGCGCCGTCCGCGCCGTTCTTGTCACCGCGCCCGACCCACCGGCCGGCCGCCATGGCGGCGGCCTCCGTGACCCGGACCAGTTCCAGGGCGAGGTTGCGGTCGGGTGCCTCGGGAGACACCTCGAGCGGGGGCGGCAGGTGGTGTTCGGTCATCGGAACGCACCTTTCTGTACGGCGACGGCCGGAAAAGAGGGTGATACGACTGTATCCGCAGCGCGACAGATTGAGCAGAGGGGCCCACGGATGAGCGGGGAGCCCTGATGCGACGATGGTGGGGTGGCAGGTATGCGAGGCAGACAGACGGTGCGGGACATGTTCCTGTCGATGGCGGCCATCGGAGTCGTCGTCGCGGGGATCTACATCTTCATTCCGCACGACGACGAGGCGGTTCCGGTCAAGGCGGTCGACTACCGGGTCGAGCTGCTGACCGCGCGCCGCGTCGCGCCCTATCCGGTGCTGGCGCCGGCCGGGCTGACGGAGCAGTGGAAGCCGACCTCCGTCTCGTACCGGGCGCAGGAAGCCGATGCCTGGCACCTCGGCTATCTGGCCCCGGACGGCGAGTATGTCGCGGTCGAGCAGTCCACGGCGCCGGCGAGGACGTATGTGCCCGAGGTGAGCCGGGAGGCGACCGACACCGGCAGGAGCCAGCAGGTGGCGGGCGAGGCCTGGCGGCGCTGGGAGGGGCCCAAGTACGACGCCCTGGTCCGCACGGAGGGGAACGCGACGACGGTGGTGACGGGGACGGCCTCGTACGAGCGGCTGGCGGAGATGGCCGCCGCGCTGAAGCCGGGCACGCCGGGGCCCTGACGTCTTGACGCCTCGACGCCCTGGCCGGTCGTACGGCCTGTACGGCGAAGGCCGCCGTCCCTCCGGGGACGGCGGCCTTCGTGCTGTGCGGCACGGGGATCCGGGCCTCGGCGGCCCCGGGAGCTCCGGACGCTCCGGGGCTCGGCCGGGCCCGGCCGGTCGTGACGACCTCAGACCGGTCGTGACGACCTCAGACGGTCGTGACGACCTCGTCGAAGTCGAGGCGCGGGTTGCGCGGGAACCAGGCGTTCTCGCCGGGCTTGCCGATGTTGACGATCATCAGCGGCGTGTGGTCGTCGTCCAGGAACTCCTTCTGGACCCCGGCGAAGTCGAAGCCGGTCATCGGGCCCGCGGCGAGACCGGCGGCGCGGATGCCGAGGATGAAGTAGCCGGCCTGGAGAGCGGCGTTCATCGAGGCGTTCTGCTCGCGGACACCGCGCTCGCTGAAGAACGCGTCCTTGGCCTGCGGGAAGTGCGGAAGGAGCCGGGGGAGCTCCTCGTGGAACTCGTTGTCGGCGGCCAGGATCGCGACCAGGGGCGCGGTGACGGTCTTGTCGCGGTTGCCGTCGGACATCAGCGGAGCCAGGCGCGCACGGCCCTCGGCGGAGCGCACCAGGACGATGCGCAGCGGCGACTGGTTGAAGGCGGTGGGTCCGTACTTGACCAGCTCGTAGATCGCCCGCACCTGCTCCTCGGTCACCGGCTCGTCGGTGAACGTGTTGGCGGTGCGGGCCTCGCGGAAGAGGAGGTCCTGAGCTGCGGGGTCAAGGGAGAGGGACATCTGGGGGGCACCTTCCGGGGCGTGCGGTGGACCGACTAATCTCATTGAAGGTACAACTAGATGGATGAACCTTCAACTAAATCGGCCCCTCGGTGACCTGTCTCACAGCGGCCACGCCCCCGAGAGCCTCCGCGCCACGCCTCCGCGGGCCCCTGTCTTCGCTACTCCGCTGTCTTCGCTACTCCGCGTCCGGCTCCTGCCCCGCCCCGGCCTTCTCGTCGGCCAGTGACGCGTCCAGCCGTGCCCGCGCGCCCTCCAGCCAGCGGCGGCAGACCTTCGCCAGCTCCTCGCCCCGCTCCCACAGGGCCAGCGAGTCCTCCAGGGACGTACCGCCCGCCTCCAGCCGGCGTACGACCTCGATCAGCTCGTCCCGTGCCTGCTCGTATCCGAGCGCGGCGGCTTCGTCCGTCCTGGCCATGCCATCCACCCTATGTACGCGCGCCTGTGCGCGATCCGACAACGACTCCGTCAACGATTCCGCGACCCGCGACCCGCGACCCGCGACCCGCGACCCGCGACCCATGCCCGTGCCGCGGCCCGCGCGCCTGCCTGTACCTCGGCCCGCGTGCCTGCCCGCGCCGCAGGCCGTGCCGTAACCCGCACCGCGGCTCCCGCACCGGCTTCCGCACCGGCTCACGATGCGCTGATGTCCGGCACCGGCCTCACTCCGTGACCCGGACCGTGAACTCACCCTCCGCCACCCGGGCCCGCAGCTCCTCGGCCGCGGTGACCTCGCCCGGTGACCGTACGACCGAACCGTCGGGCCGTTGCAGCACGGCGTACCCGCGCTCCAGCGTCGCCGCGGGGGACAGCGCGACCACCCGCGCCAGGGTGTGCGACAGCTCCGAGTCCGCGCGGTCCAGGAGATGCCGCAGCACCCGCCTGCTCCGGTCGGCCAGCGCGGCCACCTCGGCCTCGCGTTCGTCCACCATCCGGTGCGGGCGCTCCATCACGGGACGGGCCAGCGCGTGGGCGAGCCCGCGCTCCTCGCGGTCGAGCAGCCCCCGCACCGTCCGCAGCGCCCGGTCACGCAGCGCCTGCACCCGGTCCAGTTCCTCCCCGACGTCCGGCACGGTCTTCTTCGCCGCGTCCGTCGGCGTGGAGGCCCGGACATCCGCCACGAGATCCAGCAGCGGCGCGTCCGGTTCATGGCCGATCGCGGAGACGACGGGCGTACGGCACGCGGCCACCGTCCGCACCAACTGCTCGTCGGAGAACGGCAGCAGATCCTCCACGCTCCCGCCGCCGCGCGCCACGATGATCACATCGACCTCGGGCAGCGCGTCCAGCTCCTTCACCGCCTGGACGACCTGCGCCACCGCGTTGACCCCCTGCACCGCCGTGTTGCGCACCTCGAAGCGGACCGCGGGCCACCGCCGCCGCGCGTTCTCCAGCACATCGCGCTCGGCCGCCGACGCCCGCCCGCAGACCAGCCCGATCAACTGCGGGAGAAAGGGCAGCGGCTTCTTGCGGTCTGCGGCGAACAGCCCCTCCGCGCCCAGGGACTTCTTCAACTGCTCCAGCCGCACCAGCAGTTCGCCGATCCCGACCGGACGTATCTCCGTGGCCCGCAGCGAGAGCTGCCCGCGCGGCGCGTACCACTCCGGCTTGGCCTGCACCACGACCCGCGCACCCTCGGAGACCACATCCGCGATCGCGTCGAAGACCTGCCGGTAGCAGGTGACGCTCACCGAGATGTCGTACGACGGGTCGCGCAGCGTCAGAAAGACGACCCCCGCGCCGGGCCGGCGCGAGAGCTGGGTGATCTGCCCCTCGACCCAGACCGCGCCGAGCCGGTCGATCCACCCGCCGATGAGCCGCGACACCTCGCCGACCGGCAGCGGAGCGTCCGCGGACGTATGCAGAGCCATACCGAGGAGCGTATCCGTCCCCTACGACATCACTCCCGGACCGACCTGCGGCCCAGACCGGTCCGTCCCCGCCACCGGCCGGTCCGCCCCCGGCGCCCCCTCTGCGCCGGGGGGCAGGGCCGTGCCCGTACCGCCCGTGCCGGGCGGACGGGCGAACTCCCGCCTCTTCTGGGCGGCCTTACGATGGGACGCATGACTGCAACGTCCCGCCCGTCGCCCGCCGCCACCCCTAGTGGAGACGCCGCGCGCCGCGCCGGCAAACGCGTCCTGCTCGCCGCTCCCCGTGGCTACTGCGCGGGTGTCGACCGCGCCGTGATCGCCGTGGAGAAGGCTCTGGAGCAGTACGGGGCGCCGATCTACGTCCGTCACGAGATCGTCCACAACAAGTACGTCGTCAAGACCCTGGAGAAGAAGGGTGCGATCTTCGTCGACGAGACGGCGGAGGTCCCCGAGGGGTCGATCGTCATGTTCTCGGCGCACGGCGTCGCGCCGGTCGTCCACGAGGAGGCGGCCCAGCGCCGGCTCGCCACCATCGACGCGACCTGCCCCCTGGTGACCAAGGTCCACAAGGAAGCCGTCCGGTTCGCCAACGAGGACTACGACATCCTGCTGATCGGCCACGACGGCCATGAAGAGGTCATCGGTACGTCGGGCGAGGCGCCGGACCACATCACGCTGGTCGACGGCCCCGCCGATGTCGCACAGGTCCAGGTGCGCGACGAGTCGAAGGTCGTCTGGCTCTCCCAGACCACGCTCTCCGTGGACGAGACGATGGAGACGGTCGACGCGCTGAAGCAGAAGTTCCCGCAGCTCATCTCGCCGCCCAGCGACGACATCTGCTACGCCACGCAGAACCGCCAGATCGCCGTCAAGCAGATGGGCGCCGAGGCGGACCTGGTGATCGTCGTCGGCTCCAAGAACTCCTCCAACTCGGTACGGCTGGTCGAGGTCGCCCTCGGCGCGGGCGCGGGCGCCTCCCACCTGGTGGACGGCGCCGACGAGATCGACGAGGCATGGCTGGAGGGTGTGTCCACGGTCGGTCTGACCTCGGGCGCGTCCGTTCCGGAGGTCCTGGTCGAGGGTGTCCTGGAGTGGCTCTCGCAGCGGGGCTTCGAGGATGTCGGGATCGTCAAGGCGGCGGAGGAGTCGATCACGTTCTCCCTCCCCAAGGAGCTGCGGCGTGACCTGCGGGCGGAGGCCGCCGCCCTCGCGGAGAAGTGAGGGCCGCGGGGGAGATTCGTAAGGACGCCCCCGCAAGCTGTTCTCCCGGAAGTCGCTGTCAGCGTCTGGCCGTAACGTTGTGTCCATGAACGTCTTCGGAGTGGATATCGGCGGCTCGGGCATCAAGGGCGCGCCCGTGGACCTGGAGCGCGGCGATCTGGCAGAGCCGCGGTACAAAGTGCTCACCCCGCACCCGGCCACGCCGGACGGCGTCGCCGAAGGGGTGGCGGAGGTCGTACGGCATTTCGGCTGGTCAGGTCCGGTCGGTATCACCTTTCCCGGAGTGGTCACGGGTTCTGTGGTCCGTACCGCCGCCAATGTCGACAAAGCGTGGATCAATACGGACGCGGGCCGGCTGTTCGGCGACAAGCTGAATCTGCGGACCACCGTGCTGAACGACGCGGACGCGGCAGGTGTCGCGGAGATGTCCTTCGGCGCCGGCCGTGGCCGCAAGGGGGTGGTCTTCCTGCTGACCTTCGGCACGGGGATCGGCAGCGCGCTGTTCATCGACGGCAAGCTGGTGCCCAACACCGAACTGGGCCATCTGGAGTTGCACGGCCATGAGGCGGAGAAGCGCGCGTCCACGAAGGCCAAGGAGGACGCGGATCTGACCTGGCAGCACTGGGCGCACCGGGTGCAGAAGTATCTGGCCCATGTGGAGATGCTGTTCTCGCCGGAGCTGTTCATCATCGGCGGCGGGGTGAGCCGTAAGTCGGAGAAGTTCCTGCCGCTGATCGAGGGGATCCGGGCCGAGATCATTCCGGCGGAGCTCCAGAACAACGCGGGGATCGTGGGCGCGGCGATGGCGGCGGCGGGCCGGTAGGAGGTACGGGGAGTCGGGCGGGGGCCGGGGCGGAAGCGGGGGCCGGGAGGCGGGTCGTGGTCGAGGGCGGCGGCGCGGCCCGGATGGCGCGAGGGCGTCGAGGTGCCGTGCCGGCTTCGCGGCTGCCCGGACCCGGAACCGGGCTGGACTGGACTGGGACCGGACCCGGACCGGACCGGCCGGGGCCGGACGTGGCCAGGGCCGGACAGGGCTGGACGGGACCGGCGGGGCTCGTCCGGGCCGACTGACAGGGCCTAACCGCGTCCTACGGCGCGGTACGCCGTGGCTCCGTCGGGCGGGGTCCGTGGCGCTCTGACCCTGGCCCCGGCCCGGAGCGCGGCGGCGTCCCGGGCGCGCTGTCTGCGCCCCATCTGGCGCACCTTCCGCACGGACGCGATCAGCCCGGCGACCAGTGTGCCGCCGTAGAGCCACCCCGCCTGGACGGCCAGCGCCGTGACCAGCGCCATGATCTGGCCGCCGAGACCGCCGGAGCCGCCGGCGATCGGGAGCGTGCCCACCGCGAAGGCGATCGGCACGCTGATCGGGGCCGTCACCAGGTCGGCGGTCCGGACCCAGAGCGCGGTCAACGCGCTGGCCGACACGAACAGCACTCCGTACACCACGGGCGCGCCGTCGAGCAGCAGCCGGTCCAGAAAGCCGACGCACAGCATGGTCGCGGCGGCGAAGAGTCCGGCGCCGAGTCCGGTGAACCGTGGGTTGGGCAGTCCGCGCGCCCTCCGGAGCCTGCCCGCCCTTCCCGGGATCCCCGGTCTTCCCGGCCTTCCCGGCCGGCCGGGTTTCCGTGCGTTCCGGGAGTCCCGTGCGTCGCGTGGGGTGCGCGGGGGGAGCGCGGTGGACGGCACGCGCCTGCGGCCCGTCCCGGACAGCCGGTACACGTCGGCGGATCCCGCTACGGCATCCCGCGAGGAGGGCGGGTTCTGCGGCCGCTGCCGGCTCCCGGGCTGACGTGTCCTGTGCTGCTCCACCGCTCCAACGTAGGTGGCGCAAGGGGAGGAATCAGGCGATGGACACGCCCTTTGGGTGACCTTGGAGTTGAGTTCGAGATCATGGGGCGGGTCGCACGGAGGCCCGAACCCGTCGTCGGCCCTCGCGGCCCGCCCGTAAACTGGGGGATCGGCCCCCCCCGGGGCCACCAGCAGGCCATCCACGGGACCTCGGCCCCTCCGGTCGGTCTCCGTCAGCCCGTCCTCACTCCAGGAAGTCGCCAACGTGTCGCTCACGATCGGAATCGTCGGCCTGCCGAATGTCGGCAAGTCGACCCTGTTCAACGCCCTGACCAAGAACGACGTGCTGGCGGCCAACTACCCGTTCGCCACCATCGAGCCCAACGTCGGTGTGGTCGGTGTGCCGGACCCGCGGCTGAACAAGCTCGCGGAGATCTTCGGCTCCCAGCGGATCCTCCCCGCCACGGTCGACTTCGTCGACATCGCCGGTATCGTGCGCGGCGCCTCCGAGGGCGAGGGTCTGGGCAACAAGTTCCTGGCGAACATCCGTGAGTCGGATGCCATCTGCCAGGTCATCCGGGCCTTCAAGGACGAGAACGTCGTCCATGTCGACGGCAAGGTCTCGCCCAAGGACGACATCGAGACGATCAACACCGAGCTGATCCTCGCCGACCTCCAGACGGTCGAGAAGGTCCTTCCGCGCCTCCAGCGGGAGTCCCGGATCAAGAAGGAGGTGCTGGGCCAGGTCAAGGCGATCGAGGAGGCCCAGGCCATCCTGGAGACCGGTGAGACCCTCTTCTCCGCGGGCATCGTCCAGGGCACGGAGAAGGCGGAGCCGCTGCGCGAACTGCATCTGCTCACGACCAAGCCCTTCCTCTATGTCTTCAACGTCGACGAGGAGGAGCTGACGGACGACGCCTTCAAGGACGAGCAGCGCGCTCTGGTCGCCCCGGCGGAGGCGATCTTCCTCAACGCCAAGCTGGAGTCCGACCTCGCCGAGCTGGACGACGAGGAGGCCCTCGAACTCCTCCAGTCCGTGGGCCAGCAGGAACCGGGCCTCGCCACCCTGGCCCACGTGGGCTTCCGCACCCTGGGCCTCCAGACCTACCTCACGGCAGGCCCCAAGGAGTCCCGCGCCTGGACGATCAAGAAGGGCGCCACGGCCCCCGAGGCGGCCGGCGTGATCCACACCGACTTCCAGAAGGGCTTCATCAAGGCCGAGGTGATCTCCTTCGCCGACCTGGTGACCACCGGCTCGGTCGCCGACGCCCGCTCCGCCGGCAAGGCCCGCATGGAGGGCAAGGACTACGTCATGCAGGACGGCGACGTGGTCGAATTCCGCTTCAGTCTATGAATTCCCCCGCGTCGCCGACGTGAGGGAATTCAATGCGAAAGTACAAGTGACTGATGGGGCCGGGACGAGTTCGTCCCGGCCCCATCAGGTGTCCCTGCGGTCTTGACGGGGGCCTCGAATGCGAGGGTGAAGATTTCCCTTCCCCCTGCCTCAGCCGTCCCATTCTTTTTCGTCCTTGTGCTGGTGGGCTCTCGGATCCAACTGTCGCGGGTTCGTCGGGCACTCTATCCGGCTCGTGACGGTCCGTGATCGCGAACGGCGTCCGGTTTCAGGGCCGGTTGGTCTCCTTCACCGACCACTGCCAGGACCGTCGCGCAGCGGACAGGGTGCCCTCAGCGCCTCGCACCATCGGCGGCGGAGGCTCCCGCACCCGATGACGTACTTCCGTGAACGCCCCACCCACGACGTGTCGCCCTGCGATCATTGATCCATCTTTGAGTGAGCGACACGAATTGAGGAGCACCATGGCGTGGGCCTACGCGGAACTGGCCAAGGAAGCAGCCAAGCGCGGCGGTCCCACCGCGCTGCGCGCCTTCTACACCGGGCGGGGCATCATCATCGGCGGCGCTATCACCAGCGCCTCCATCGCGGGGACCGTCGCCTACGACAAGTGGAGCAAACGCCGCACCGCTGCCGCTGCCGAAACGGCGTCTGACGCTACAACGGAAACTCCAGCCGCTGGCGACACCCGGAGCGGGCAACCTGCCGATAGCTCTCGCACGGACCGACTCCTGCAGTGAGCGAACAGCTACCAAGCGTACTGGCGGGCTCGCGTATTCGACTGTCGCCAGTTCCCCGTTGAGCCCAGCCTTCCAGTAACTGTGCGTGGTCTCTTCGTAGGACTGGCTCCGTAAGGTTCTCTTGGTCCGGCCCACTGCCGAAACTGAGAACGATCATGATCAGAGCGTGAGCGTGCTGACGCGATTCGTGTACTCGCGACGGGCCTTGCGCTGGGCCGGGACCGCAGGTCGCATCTCGGTGAAGCGGTGGTCGGCGAGCCCTCGTCCAGGTGTGCGCGCATCTCGTAGAGCGGGCCGTCGGGCCAGTTCACATGCTCCACTCGGCGCCGCGGACGCACTCCAGGATCGCCTCGACGCAGGTGACCTCCGGCAGGTGCCGCCCGAGGAGGAACGCCTGGCGAGCTCGGCTCATGCTCCGTCTCCTTTCCTGGGGAACCAGCTGTTTTCGTAGGCGGGCGGTTCTGCGTCCTCGTCGAAGCCGTAGTCCGCCGGGTCCTCGTAAGGCGGCCCGTATTCGGCTGCGGGGCTGGGCTCCCATGCGTCTTCGCACGGGCGGCACAGCGGCGCGGAACCTTCGTCCGAGACGTCTATCGGCTTGCCACACCCGTCGCAGGGTGCGATTTCCTTGGCGATGTGGGAGCAGGCAAAACAGAAGTAGACAGGTTCGGGCTCGCTGCGGACCCGAACGTCGATGCCGAGCGCCGCCACACCGCACATCGGGCAGATGTCTGCCTCCTCCCACACTGGTCTTCCCCGAAAGTGGATGTGGAGCCCTTGCGGGGGCCAGGACGTCGAACAGAAACGACATGTCGCACGGTCGCCCCAGTCGTCCGGAAGCCCCGAGGTTGTACGTGGCTGCACCACAAGGGCGGTCTCCTGACAGGAAACGCACTCGATGGTGCGAGCTTCGACCCCCTCCGCCTTCAGTTCTCCACCGATCCGGTTCATCCGCTCACGCACATAGGAGTTGATGTTGTTCAGCCCCTCGCGCAGACCATCAAGCTCCCGCTCCGTTTCCGCCATCTCTGGTTCGTCGAGATAAGGCAGGAGCTGGTCCTCAATGAAGTGGATCAAAAAGTCGAGGACGGCGCCAGCGCGTGCCTCGACGGCGCGAGCGTTGTGGGTCAGGCCGAAGTGCTGGAGCTTGTTGCGGTCCTCTGTGAGCCTGGTGAGCGCCTTCTGCTCCTTGTCGGTAATGGGAACGCCAACGATGTTCCGCAACCGCGCAATGGCCTTGTCGGTGGACACACTGTTGAGCGTGGCCTCCTCCAGGGCCTTCCGGTTGGCCTCGCCAGGGTGAGTGAAGACGAGGGTCCAGTGCTCGGCGAGCAGTCGCGCCTTGAACAGCACCTCGACCGCGGCCTGGAGGTGGAGGACTGCGTACTTCACGTCGCTGGGCGTCACCTCGGACTCGGTCTCGTCCAGGTGCTCTACGACGCTGGTGAGGTAGTCGAGCCCGTTCTTCACCGGGGGGAAGTCGAGCTGCGGGGGACCCGGCGTCCGGGGCGGGGCGGAGGGGGGTAGCCGTCGCATCCGGCGCGCTGGGCGGGAGTCCTGCTCGATGCCGGCCCCTCCCGGCGCCGTGGTGGCGGTGTCGCCGGATGTGGTTGTGGCCGCCGTGGCCGTCCCCTCGGATCCGCTCATCAGTGTGGGTTCCCCTCCCGGTCAACCGACTCCCGTTTCACCCCTGTTGCCGCGTTGATAAATGGAGAGGTTATCCGACGCAACTTCCCGTCCGGCTACCGTTCCATTATCGGCCTCGGTACTGGTGGGCTCTCGTATTCAACTGTCGCCGGTTCCCGCGGAACCCAGCCCGCTGGTGACCTGGTGTGGTCCCCGGGCGCGTAGCGGCTCCAGGTCCCTCCTATCTCGTTGCGGAGGCGACTGGTGGTCTTGTCGTGGTAGCCGAGAGCGTCCGCGACGACGGGTGCGGGGAGTTCGAGGAGTTGCTGCCGGACGGCGGCTCCGCGGGCGGCGGCGATCGGGATGTCGGCCTTGTTCACGAGTGCGGACAGGTGATTCGAGCCGAGCGGCTGGCCGGTCCGACTGCCGGGGAAGAGCCAGCGCGACGCCGGGTTGGCGGCGGTTCATGTTGCTGCGGGTAGCGAGGGGCTCCAGCAGCAGGGCGGCGACGGGCGACGCCGGCTCGCCGAGTCGTAGCAGCACGGCGTCGCCGTCGTGACGATGTCGTCCACGGTGAGCCGGACGACGCGGCTCAGAGGCTGCGCGTAGAGAAGAGCGATGACTCCGGCGACGCGGAGTCGCATCGGTATCTCCGTGTCAGTCAGCAGGCACCCAAGGACGGCGAGGCGTTGGTCCTCGCTCAGTGCGGGCCGGCGGGAGATCTTTCATCGTGGGGACGGCCAGGGAACGTGGGCAGAGGCGGCCCTGCATGGCCCAGTTGAGGACGCCTCTCAGGCGGGTGCGGGCTTGCTCGGAGTTCTCGCGGGTCCAGTCGAAGACGGTCAGCACCCCACGGCGTTTGGGCGGCGAGCCCTTCTTGGCCTTGCCGAACCGGACCTGGCAGCGGCCGTACTCGCCGAACTCGGCGCCGTGCGGGTTGCGGCCGAAGTCGGCGGCGTCGTTGTGCGGCTTCGAGCCGCCGCCGAGTCCGGCGAGCGTGACGGAGGCCGCCGACACGCGCCGGACGCCCGGCGCTGACCGGCCGCCGCGCGGAGGAACAGGGGGATGGGGCCCTGGGGACGGCCCTCATCGATGGGAGCAACCTGGGTGGCAGGTAATCACAGCTTGAGGGCGTACTCCTTGGTGGCCTTGTCGATCTTGGCAGTTAGTACTTCAAGGTCGAGATAACTCACTTCGCTCCAGTCGCTGGAGCGTCGCGTGATATCAACTCCCAACCCGGAGAGTGTTTCGACCTGGTTGCTTAGCTGGTCGATGGCTGCTAGGTAGCGGACGAGTTTCGCACGCTCGGTGTCGACTTCGGATTGGTTTGTCAGGGTAGGGAATGTCCGGCTTGCGTATGCCAATGTGTCGAGGAAGCTCTGGCTCGTGTGGGTCCGCAGGGCCTCATTGGCGACTGGCAGCGCCTTTTTGAGCTCGGCGTGTGCGCGGCGGACCCTTTTGCGTTCCGCCTCCTTGGCTGTAGCGTCTGCCGCTACCTGCTGGTCAAGCTTCGCGTGGCGGATCGCCTGCTTCTTGCGACGGTCAGTCTTGCGTACCTTGACGACGTCGCGGAGCTCCTCCAGCCATGCCAGTACAGCCCCCTTGGCTGCGATGCGCCAGGCTGTCATCAGTCCACCGAGAACCCCGAACGCAGCTCCTGCCAGCAGCTCGACCAGCATTGTGGCCCCCACCCCCGTGTCTATGTCGCGACAGAGTGTAGCTGGCGCCTCCGGCCTGATCCGGTCGACCGTTCCAACGCGGTCGGAGAACAACGGCGTTGTCGGTGCTGGCTGTCAGAATGCTCTGTATGGGTGAAGCGCTGTCGCTGGCCGACATCATGGAGAAGAATCCGATCGACCAAGTGGGGGAGCAGTGGTTGGCCGTTGCTGCCACTCTGCTCTATCAGCAGGGCGATACCGAGGCTGCGATTGCCGCCACTGACGTGCTTGCGGTCGATCTGACTCTCTGGAACTCAAACGAGTACGAGCCGGACGAGTACATGGTGTACTTCACGGTGGAACCGAACCTGGTTGATCAGTTCACGGAAGCGGTGGTGAGCCGCATCGAGGATGGCATGCACGCCGTCGTGCCCAGGCGGGCTAGCATTCGCATCGATTCGATCGAGGTCAGTCCGGTTGTCCCGGTTCCTAGCGCGGATTGGCGGAAGCAACTCCGCACGGCTAACGGGCCCATGCCGACGAACCAGGCAAGGAAGGTCCGCCTTGAGCCCGAGGATCAGCATCCGATCGAGGATGACCTGCACTTCACCAACGAGTGGGAGCACAGGGTCTACCAAGTGCTGAAGGAACGGCAAGCCACTCTGTCGGACAGCGAGACGATCGGCATCATGCCCCTGGGCAGGATGCGGCTGCTCGGGTCTACACGAGAGCCGGACTTCTTGGTCACTTACAGAGGGCGTGCGGGGGTCATCGAGGTGGATGGCCCCCATCACGGAAAGCCTGGCAGAGCGTCAAGTGATAGCAGCCGGGACAGCCTGATGATCAACGCTGGGGTTGAGTGGGTCAGCCGCCTCGACGTTCGCGATGTGCACTCGAAAGCTGAAGTTGAGAAGTTCGTAGACACATTCCTTGCGAGGCTCGCGCGACGGTAGAGACGCGGCTCAGCAGCGTTCGTGGGCTTGCTGCGCTGCGGATCTCACCCGGGCCAAGAGCTTGGACGGCTTGGGCGTCGCTTGGCTGCCGACAGGGGAGCCCCACGTGGGCGCGGTCGGACCAAGCTCGGCCTCGACCGAACTCGCCTGGGAAGCTACCAGCCGAATTCCATCTGAATGGGGATGCCGTCCACGATTTCGGTCTGGGCGTGTGGAGTCACCCCGATCGACACGCCGAGTTGGTTGGCGATGGGCGTGTACAGGTCGGTGGAGACTTCTGGGGTGCGCAGGGAGACCAGGAGGGCGTAGCTGACGGGTAGGCCGATGCGGTCGTTGCGCCTGTTCGCCTTCCACCAGCCCCCGACGGGGTAGACGGCGAGCGTGCCGCAGTCGGCGAGTTCGGCCGCCGATCCGCGCCAGATGTCCGCGTGCAGGGAGCCGAGATTGCGGGTGCGGGGGCCGACCAGCCACCTGCTGTTGGACTCGAATGCCTTGGGGTTGCCAAGGCCGTCGCTCTCGTGTTCGGCCTGTTCGGCCAGTCGCCTCTGGAAGGAGTCGCTGGATTCGGTGGAGCCCTTGATGGCGAAGCGAAGGCCGTGCGAGGCGTAGCTGTAGCGGCCGAGCATGCCGCGTCGGCCGGGATTGGGCTCGATCATGTAGGCGAGCGTCACCCGCAGGTCGACGGTGGTCTCGGCCAGGTCGCGCAGTTGTTCCAGGGGCCACGGCAGCTCGTGCAGCTTGAGCTCGGCCAGGCGAACCTGCCCGCCCTTGACCTTGTAGGGCACCAGGGTGTTCTGGACGATCATGGTGACAGCGTTCGAGGCGCTGCTGCGGATACGACCAGCGGTGGGCATGCCCCACCCGTACCGGCGGATCACCTGTCGCATCACGTCGCCCTTGGCGAGTCTGGGGGTGCCGGTCTTTTTGAACAGGCCCTGTTCGACCATGGCTGGGGTCCACTGGGCTTCGTGCACGAGAAGGGCGCGGACCGTCTCCGGTCGCAGTCCGGGGTAGGCGCTCATCGCCGTGGCGGCGAGCGCAGCCGCCTGCGCCGTGGCGGCGCTCGTGGCGTTCGTCCAGGTCAGCTGACGCGCAGGGTCGTGGTGGGTGGTCGCCACGCTCACCAGATCGTGTGGGTCCAGGATGCTGTCGTCGGGGGCGACGAGCATGTTGCCGCCCTCCAGAACGATGTCGGGCTTGGTGATGGAGCCGTTGGTCAGCGCCACCGAGGTCCGGCTGAAGGGGGACAGGGCCCCGGGAACGGCCAGCGGACGGAATCCGCTGAACAGGGCGGAATCGGGGACGGCGTCCATATGCGTGCACGCCCCGACGGTGAGTACGTTGTGCGCCTGGGCGGGTTCCTCGATGCGCGACAGGTCGGAGAGGAGCAGCGGATCGAGCGTGCCGTCGTCGCGGCGCATCTGGTGGGGGACAGCACCGCGGATGTTGCCAGCGCTGACGATGATCAGCCGTGACGCTTCAGGATCGGGAGCTCCGACCAGCTCGATCCGGTCGTCCCGGACGGTGACGTCCGTGCCTGCTGCCAGGGCGTCCAGCGTGGCCGACCACAGGGTCGCCGTGCCGTCTACGCCATTCTCGCCTTCCCCGGACTCCCGGGTGACGGCCATCGAGAAGACCCGTCCCGATGGTGCGGGGCCTCCGTTGCCGATCTCAGCGGTCGCGACCGCGTTCGCAGTCGTCTCCGCACAGGTCCGCGGGGACACGTCGGGTGCGTGAGCGTCGTTGAGGATCTTCACGGACTCAAGGCCGTGACCGAGAACGACGGGACCTTGTGATTCAAGGGCTGCGGCGAAGTCCCCGAAGAGGGCGAGCCCAGCCATCTGCGTGCCGTGCCCGATCCGGTCGGCCGGCGTGCTGCCAGGGAGCACGCTGTAGGCGCGCTCGTGCAACGCGGGCTTCAGCAGGGCGTGCTCCTGGGCTATCCCTGTGTCCAGGATGCATACCGCCGGGGCTTCCGGTGCGGCCGGCTCGATTCGCGCGGCGAGATCCTTGACGAGGTCCACGCGGAACTCGCGGTCGACGGTGTAGAGGCCCTCGGCGAAGGTAGGACTGCGGATCTCAGCAGGGCAGGCGTTCGTGGCCAACAGGAACGCCAGGTCGTTACCGGTCGTCGCGACGTGCGCCACCAACCGTTCTCCGACGTGGATCGCCCGTTCGCTGACCCGCCAGCGGTGATCTTCGGCCAGGGAACGCAAGGTGGCAACCGCCGTCGGCGAGATCCGCGGATCGAACCACAACTCCCACCACCGCTCCTCGTCCAGCGGCGGCAGATCCTGCCGCTCCTGCCAGAGGTGCTCCAGCAGAGCCCGCTGGACCTGTTCCATATTGGCCACCAGCACGGCCTGTTTAGGCTTACCGCCGGGGGTGTCGTCAGTGAAGTCGGCGATCCGCTGGGTGAACGAGGCGACTTTGTCGAAGGGGACCCAGACCAGCGCGTCCTGCTGAGTGCTTTCGGTCTGTGGGCGGCTGCTCATGAGTGTCAGGCCAGATGCGTCCAGGCGCTCCAGGCTCAGAGGATGGTCGCGAGCCGCCTCGATGCGCACCGCGAAACCGTCAGGCTGACGGTCTTCGGCAACCTGTTGCATGAGCTGGGTTGCCTCACTGCGGGCCTTCTCCAGCCCGTCCACCAAAGCGTCGGCATGCCTCTGCCGGTCCGTGTGCTGAACCAGGTCCGGGCCGCTCCCGCCGGCAGCCTCGGAGCGCGGCGTGAGGGTGGCGGCTTCCCAGGGCACGATCAGGTGCGGACTGAGCTGTGCGGAAGAGTCGGGCTCAGGCATGGTGGGTGGCGTGCCGCTCGCTCAGGGCTTCCAGCAGCAGTTGCTCGTCCACCACGTCCCGGTCAGCCAGGATGGCTCGTTTGGCCGCTGCTTCCGCCGCTTTGACCAGCTCGGCGTGACTCAGGCCCGATGCACGTTCTGTCACGAGGCCCCACCGTAGTGTGCTTGTGTCCATTCCGGCTAGACGTCGCTGCAGCACCTGTACAGCTTCCTCCCCGGTGGGAGGACCGTAGGTGGCGATCATGTCGAAGCGACGGAACAGAGCTTGGTCCAGAAGCTGGTGGTGGTTGGTGCCGGCCACCACGAGACTCTCAGAGGGTGCCTCGTCCAAAAACAGCAGGAATGAGTTGAGGATCCTGCGCGCTTCGCCGACGTCGTTGCCTGCCGCCCGTTCGGCTCCCAGAGCGTCGAACTCATCGAACAGGTAGACCGCACGGGTCTGAGCCACGGCGTCGAAGACCAGACGCAGCTTGGCGGCGGTCTCGCCCATGAACCGACTGATCAGCCCGTCCAGGCGAATGGTGAACAGGGGCAGTTTCAGCTCTCCTGCCAGTGCCGCTGCCGTCATGCTTTTGCCCGTCCCGGGAGGCCCGGACAGCAGAATGCGGTGCACCGGGGTAAAGCCGAAACGCTCAAGCCGTGCACGCTGTCGCTGTTCGTGCAGCACGCGATCCAGCGAGGCGCGCAGTCCGGTGTCCAGGGTCATGTCGTCGAGCTGGGTGTCCGGATAGCCTGCCGTCAGGAGACTGGTCAGCTCACCGCGGGGCTGCACCACCGGGGTAGCGGCACGCTGGGTGTCCGGCTTCCCCTGCCTCTGTTGGGCGGCCTCGACCAGCTCTCGCAGCTCTACGGCGAACTTTCCCTGCCCCTGGCGGGCGGACTTCGCCGCAACTTGTAGAGCGACGCTGTAGAAGAGGTCGTCGTTGGCTTCGGAGTGCGCCCGCACAAGAGCTTTCAGGTGATCGGCGTTCGCCGCCATACGCCTGTCACCCTCCGATGTGGACTGCCTGTAAGAAGAGGTATACCCAAATCAGCGGGCCCCTGCGCCTGCATCGTACGGCTCTGGGCTCCGGGCTGCTGCCCGGATCCTCCACTGGCCGTGATGTTCCGAATGAGCGGATCGCGGTGCCAGAACCCGCGCAGCCTGCTGGCCTGGGATCTATCTGTAACCCAGGCGGCGGCAGGTTTGTCTGCCGGTGATGCCCGAATCATGTATGCCGAGCAAGGGCCGAGTGCAGGCAACCTAGGTGTTCGGTGCCCCTCTCAGGCCCCGCGTTCCTTCAGCCCCTCAGCCTGCCTCCGGATCGAGGATCTGCCTGCGAGAAGCCAACGCTCGCTTCGAAGATCCCGTTCCGGCCGGCGGCGCTACGCCATCCGCCGCCCCTCGGATGGGGCAGGAGGCGGATGGTCCCTCCACGGCTGTGTGAAGGGCGCGCCGAACTTCCCGTTCGGCCCGGGGAGTGCACGAGCGGGACTGCACATTCACCGCAAGGGGGGGTTTGGTCAGTTTTTCCTTGCCCGTCTTGAGTAGAGGGAGCACGGTTTCGGGTGCTGGGCGAGTCAGGGAGGACTGCCGCTCGGCGCACGGAGGCCGCAGCGGTGAGGTCCCTAGTAGGCGGAGCACGCGCCGGTCCGGACGGATGGCTGACGCGGATGGCCGCGGGCTGGGTTGCCGCAGAGAGCGATACAGCGGCTGCCTCGATCTCGGTACGAGCAGAGGAGGCGTGGGTGGCCAGCGTTTTCCAGAAGTGCAAGCGGGATGTCCGGGACCCGAGCTATCCCTGCGAACGTCCAAGGTGCGGCCACAGGTGGACGGTGCGATGTCGGGAGCCGGGCGGCAGGCGGGGCCGGCAACGGGAGAAGTCGTTCTCTCGGAGGGTGGGCCCGGACGGTGCGGACGCCTTTGTCGTCTATGTCGAGAACGACAAGAAGTCGGGCACCCTCTTGGACCCCGCTCGGGGAGCCGTGCGCCTGCAGGTTTGGGCACAGGACTGGGTCGAGCGGCGAGCCATCGGTGACACGACTCGCCGCAACTACGAGGGCTTCATTCGCAACCACCTCGTGCCGCGCCTGGGACATAGGACTCTGGCCAGTCTGGCGCGCCGCGACTTCGAACAGTTCGCCAAGAGCCAGCACGGATCGGGTGCGGGCCTGGCGGCTTCCACGGTCAACGATCGCATGCTCGTGGTGGCCGCCATACTGCAGGCGGCCGTAGTCGACAAACAGATCCCGGACAACCCCGCACGAGGGATCCGGATATCCCGAGCGAGGCCGGCAGCAGCGGATGAAGACGAAATCCCGACGCCGACGGAGGTCGACCTTATTGCGGCGCATATATCGCCGCAATACCGGCTCGCGGTCTATTTGCAGGCGGGCACTGGCCAGCGTCCAAGCGAAGCCCTCGCCTTCTCCACTGAATGTCGGCGGTCCGGATTCGTCAGGATTCGTTGGCAGGTCAGCGCCATGGCCCACCGTGCGGACTGCCGCACGGTCTTCGTACCGCTCAAAAATCGGACGGAGGGTGAATATCGCGATGTCCCGACCGCTCTCTTTGTTGATCAGGAGATGGACGCTCACCTGTCGACATGGAAGCCGGTGCCCGTGATCTTCATCGGGCAGAGGGGCAAGCCGCGCAGGCTTGAAGCCTTCTTCTCCCCGCGTTCCCACGGCAAAAGCAGGATGCCCACCGCGTCCACCTACGGCTACCACTTCAGAAAAGCGTGCCAGTCGGCGGGCTTGGTCGGCGCGGACGGCGAGGCGGCATACACCCCTGGCAGCCTGCGGCACTTCTTCGCCTCGACCGCCTTGGCCCACGGCGTCCCGATCCACGAGGTGTCACGCTGGCTGGGCCACCGATCGGTCAAGACCACGATCGACATCTACGGGCATCTGTTGCCGAGCGCTTGGGGCCGCTGTCGTACGGTCCTGCAGAACGCGATGCGGCCAGCACCCCTCATTGAGGCGGGCCCGACTGAGGCGCCGACCGAATCCGGCGTTAGCACCCAGGCGACGGGTCAAGGGGCTGCCGGTGAGGCGACTGAGCTGCATGGTGCTGGGATAGAACTCCGTGCTGGGATGGTGCTGGGATAGGCACCCCGGAAACCCCGTTTCCGCAGGTGGGAGCTCTGCACCAAACATTCCGCTTCAACGTGTGAGCGGATGAAACAACACCGCGTCGCTGATGTGGCAAACAAGCAGATCAGAAGGGGCCGGGCTCTTGAGAGCCCGGCCCCTTCGTCCATGCCGTGCTGGTTCGGTGCTGGATCTCCTGACGATCAGTCACCTCTGCTCGGCCCTGATGATGGAACCGCTGTGACGACCTGATCGGTTGCGTGAGCTCCTGCCTTCCGGCGCCGCCAGCGGCGGACGGCCCAGCTGCCAGCGGCTGCCAAGCCGCCAGCGATCAGGGATGCAGGTAGCTGAGTGAGCAGGCCCTCGATTAGGAGCCGTTGCAGAGCCATGTCGCGTCCTCTCGCTCGATGTTGACGCATCAAGCGTGGCCCGCCACGAGCGCAGTTTTGACAGTTCTGGACAGCGTTGGACAACATCAGACGTCACTGGACGGGATTAGACGCGTGTTACGCGCAGTGGTCGAGGTTCGCCTCGGAGGGGGGGCCGTGGCAAAGCTGAGGGCGCCAGAGCTGCCGGGTGGGCCCATGCAACGGCTGAGTGAAGAGCTACATGGGCTGCATCGGAAGGCCGGATTTCCGTCAACGCGTGAACTGGCCCGCAGGACGAACGGGATCGGTAGTCACGGGCGCGTGCACGACCTGTTCTCAAAGCCGGTGCTCCCCGACTGGGGTTTCCTCGCGCTGGTCGTTCTGATCCTTGCTCAGGATATTGCCGGCCTGGAACCCGAGCCTGAAGTTGCTCGGTTCCACATGCTGTGGGATGAAGCGGCAATCGGAGAGCGGAAGGGTGTGTCCAGCGATGGCGCTGAAGGCGCTAGGACGGCTGACGCTACTGATGGAACACCGGCTGCCTGGGACGACGACGTAACTCGTGCGTTTGCAGATCACGAAGACGCTGTAAAGCAGGCAGCTTCGGCTCACGCCACTCAGCCAATAAACTCTTCCAGGCGACCATGGGCGCCACCCCATGCGGCTCCCCTGGGCGCCAGGAGGAATCTAGGGCGCTGCCTGTACTTTTTGTACGTCGATGCCGGCATGCCAACGTTCGCCGAAGCAATCGCTGCCATGGGCCTCGCGCCGAACACGCGCGAGACGCTGCGCAAGAACTTCATGCGGCCTGAAAACTTCTCTCTCGGCATGCTGCACAAGTTTGTTAGAGCACTGTCGGAGATGGCGCCCTATCAGGATCCCGAGCACATGGTTCCTGTCATCAGGGCGCTTTGGAACAGCGCTCAGTGGGAACGGAGAAGTGAGATGGAATAGCGCCCGCATGTAGGTGCAGAAGGCCAAAGGTTTGCCTCTGCTGGACCTTTTCTGGATGTTCAGACTCTGGATCAGTCGGGATCAGGTGTCGTAAACAGTGGAGCGATGCCCGACGTGGACGACCCATACCACGAGCTCTCCCTTGTCGAGCGTGTAGACGACCCGGTAGTCGCCGACCCGCAGTCGACGGCGTTCTGGCTGTGACACGAGCGCCGTGGTGTTAAAGCCGAGGGGGTCGCTCTCCAGTTCGGTCAGTTTGGTCAGGATGCGTAGGGCCATGTCGCGAGGGATCTTCCGGAGCTCGGCCTGTGCCTCTGGCCGGAAGACGGTTCGGTATTCACTCACCGCGCGCCAGCGTCTCCCTCATGATGTCCTCGATCGGGATGCCGGGTGCCGGGTTGGCCATGCGTTCGTCGATGATCCGGTTGATCTCGCGCTCTTCCCATTCCTGGTACTTGCGCAGCACCTCTACTGAGACGACGGCGGCAACCTGCTTGCCCCGTCGGGTGATCACGGTGGGCACGTCATCTCGATCGGCGCGCTCCACGACCTCGGCTAGGTGTGCACGTACGTCGCGGATGGACTCTATGGGCAGTGGCTGTGTCATGCACTCAAGTGTACCGAGTGTGTCATGTGTACACAACCGTTGCCGGGATGGGAATTGCCTGGCGGTGCGCGAGACCTATGCCGACATCTTCGACACCGTCGCGTCTTCCGGGGAGTACGCATAGGCCGAGGTCGGGGCAACACCCAGCCTGACCAAGACCGGATACGACGCCGCCGGACGCCTGACCACGACGACCTTCCTGGTCGGCGGCGTACAGAAGTGGCCGACCACCACCTGCACCGGTGACTCCACCGCCACCAGCACCGTCACCTCGGGCAAGGGCAAAGCCGCCACAAACCCCTGGTGACCTCGAAGGCACTCGCCTCGAAGGTGGTGGACTCCACCGCCCACTACAAGATCGACGGCACTCTGGGGCAGACCACCGAGCCCGCGGCCGGCGGACTCGCGGCGGAGACCGTCGAGTGGGACTACTCCGCCCAGGGGCTGCTCACCACCCTCACCGCCGACGGCAAGGGCATCGTTGCGAAAAGGGCTCAGCTCTCCGGCCCGCAGGGCGGACTTTAATTCGAGTCGGTCGGCGAACAGGCATTACGCTAAACACGTCCTGGGCGTGAAGGCCGGGAACAAGGGAAAAGTGACAGCGGTCGAAGGGGGCGGTAATTGCCGGAGTTCAAGGGCCCCGGTGGTCGGGTGCGCTACCGCGAAGCTGCTCAACAGTTCATGTCCGGTGCGGGACCTGAGGGGTCCATATCTCTGCCGAGTTCCGGCGGCGGGATGTTCGGGGTCGACCCGAAGGCTGGTTACTTCGGCTATATGAACTCTTCGGGAACGATCTCCACCTTCTACCGGCCCAAGGGTGATCCGGTCGAGTACTTCTGGAGTCGGTTCAAGTGACACTCGCGGACGGCAACTTCACCGAGCGGTTTCAGCTGATCGCACGTGCCTCAGGATGGGGATCGCCCCCCCGTCCGGCGCAGGCGCTCGGAATGTGGGAAGAATTCGTCACGGCGTGCGAGAGCGGCTATGCATTCGACCTGTCAGAATACCTGAACGACCTGTCTGTCCGTCGATTGCTCCAGGCGGTCTTGGATGACGCCGAGGCGGCTCAGCGCACTGAGACGTACGTTCCCTTCGCGCAACGGATCCGTCGCATCGACGATCATTTCCGCGAGCTGGTGAGCAAAGGCCCATTGATCCGCCCTGGGAGCGACGTCTGGTGGGACCGACGGGTCCCTCCCACGGGGCGGCCGAATTCGTCGAGGATGTGCGAGAACGGTACTTCGTGAAACTCCGGGTCGTGGAGGAATGACGAAGTTCGCTGTGTGCCACCTGTTCGCACCCAGATCGGCAACCTTGTGAACTCGATCATGAGAGGCGGCGAAATGGAATGCTCGCAGCTGTGGTGATATCGCCACGCAAGACTGAGAAATTGGTCGGGGTTTCCGACCGATTTATGTCGTGGTTACCTGCCGGGGAGTGGCTCGTCGGTTGTGTAGTTCTGAACCCCGGAGTACGAGCGCCATGTGAATCCCGGCGCATTCTCCGGCCAGGCGATATCCTCTGGGGTTGCCGCTGCAAGGGTGATGTCATGGCTTGCCTCGGGCCCGCCGCTCGGGTGAACAAGAGCCAACCAGTTCTCGCCGGAGAGTATGCGTGAATTGCGAGCCGGCCAGTTCCATGCATTGTTCCGGATGGGCTGTGGGAGCTCGCGCGGCCCCTGATTCCGCCGTCGAAGGCACTGGCTCGGTCACCGTGTATCAAGACCACCGTCGACAGCACCGGCGATCAACGTGGACCGCCCGTGTCGCCCTCCCTGTTGACGAACGGGCCGAGGGAAGCGCTCTTCGGAGGGGCCGGGGGCTGGTGAGCCCGGCTCCTTCGTCGTCCCGGTGCCGGATGGGCTCTGAATATCCGGATACGGGGTCAGTGGTGATCAGGCGCCGTGAACGGTGGAGCGATGTCCGATGTGGACGACCCATACCACCAGTTCGCCTTTGTTGATCGTGTAGACGACACGGTGGTCGCCGACTCGGAGGCGGCGACGTTCGGGCCGGGACACGAGTGCGGTCGTGTTGAAGCCGAGAGGGTCGCTCTCCAGCTCGGTCGGCTTGGCCACGATGCGCAGCGCGATGTCGCGGAGGATCTTGCGGGGAGAAAGCACCCCGGGGGGCACCTCCTCGTGCCTGCCGGCGGCGGGCGGGCAGTCTTCCGGGGGATCATCGAGCCATGTCCGACACCGCTGACGCGCCAGTCATCCTGAGCAACAGGCCCGGATCCTTCGCCTGGGGCGTGCTGAGCGAGCGGCATCCGGCGCTCATCGGCCGGGTGCGCGACGCCTTTCCGTACGGGCCCGGTCAGCACCGGGCGCTCGATGCCCTGCTCGCAGAGATCACCGGCGGCGTGATCGAGCCGCTGGGGCCCGACGCGCGTGACCGGGAGCGGTGGGAGGCGTGGGACCGGGGTCATGTCGGCGGATCATGGTTCGACGCGCCGTTCCTGTGGGCGGAGAGCTACTTCTACCGCAGGCTGCTCGACGCCGTGGGGTACTTCGGGCCGGGGCCCTGGCAGGGGATCGATCCGTTCCGGCCCTTCAAGCGGGCCGAGCTGGGCACCGAAGAGGCCGCCGCCGAACTGGCGGCGCTCGACCGGCTCGCCGCGCGGCCCGTCGACGAGCAGGGCCACGCACTGCTCCAGGGGGCCCTGTGGGGCAACCGCGCCGACCTCGGTTTCCATCTGCTCTCCGGCGGCGCGGCGGCGGACGGCGCGGGAGGCCCGCTCGTCGCGGACGACTCCACGGCGCTGTGGTCCCTGCTGCCCGCCGGAGGAGGGAACACGGTCTGCCTGGTCGCGGACAACGCCGGACGTGAGCTCGTCCCCGATCTCCTGCTGATCGACCATCTGTTGCGGCACCGGTACGCCGAACACGTCGTCCTGCACGTCAAGCCGTATCCGTACTTCGTCTCCGACGCCACGACCGCCGATGTGATCGACTGCCTGCGCCATGTGAGGCGGGCCGACGGCGTCGCCGGGGCGGTCGGCGCACGGCTGTGGGCGGCCATGGGGAGCGGCCGGCTCGTCGTGCGGGCGCACGCCTTCTCCTGCGCGCCCCTCCCGTACGCGGAGATGCCCGACGATCTGCGCCAGGACTTCGCGGAGGCCACGGTGACCTTGATGAAGGGCGACCTGAACTACCGGCGTCTGGTGGGCGATCGGCTCTGGCCCGCCACCACGTCGTTCGCCGGGCGTACGGCGTACTTCCCGGGCCCCGTGGCGGCGCTGCGCACACTGAAGTCCGATGTGATCGTCGGACTCGACGCGCTGACGGAGGCCGCGCTCGACGCCGAGCACGACGGCCGGCGGTGGCGTACCGGCGGCACCCACGCGCTGATCCAGGTACGGCGCTGACGACCAGCCTCGTCGCACGCGCCTCTACCGGCCGGGCTGAGCGTCGCTCGGTCCGGGCGCGGGCGCGAGTCCTGTTTTCGCGCCGGCGCCGCAGAGCGGTACGACGACGGAGCGGTCGGTCCAGTGGCCCACCGCCGCCCAGCAGGCGACGCCCGTCGACTCCACGAAGAGGCCCCGGGCGGCCAGATCGAGCTGGGCGGCGCGGAGCTGGTCCTCGGTCACGGTGAGGAAGGTGCCGCCGGACTCCCGTACGGCGCGCAGGATCTGACGGGCGCGCGGCGGACGGGGGATGGCGATGCCCTCGGCGAGGGTGGCGGCGGGACGGGGACCAGCGATGGCGTTCCTGGTGGCGTTCCCGTTCCCGTTCCCGGTCTTGGCGCTGGCGCTGGTGGCGGTGGCGGTGCTGGTGCCGGGAGAGTGGGGCAGGCTGTCGGCGCCCGCGTGGAAGGCGGTCGCCAGGGGCGAGACCGCCTCGGCCTGCACGGCGATCAGCGGCGGGCGTTCGGCGATCAGGCCGTGCCCGTACAGCTCCGCGATGGCGAGCGCGGCGCCCAGCAGCAGGGTGCCGTTGCCGACCGGTACGACGATCGCCTCGGGAAGGCGGCCCCCGAGGTCCTCCCACAGCTCGTAGACATAGGTCTTCGTGCCGTGCAGGAAGTACGGGTTGTGGACATGGCTCGCGTAGAACGTGCCCGGTTCGTCGGCCGCGGCGCGCGCGGCCAGCGCGGTGGCCTCGCGGTCGCCGGGGACACGGACGAGGTGCGCGCCGTGGGCCCGGATCTGCTCGGTCTTCTTCGGCGAGGTCCCCTCCGGCACATAGACGGTGCAGGGCAGCCCGGCCCGCGCGCAGTACGCCGCGACGGCCGTTCCCGCGTTGCCGCTGCTGTCCGCGACGACACGCTCCGGGCCCAGCCGCCGTGCCAGCTCGGCGAGCATCACCGCGCCCCGGTCCTTGAAGGAGAGCGTGGGCATCAGGAAGTCGAGCTTCGCGGTGACGGACGGGGTCAGCGCGACGAGCGGGGTACGGCCCTCACCGAGACTGGTGACGGGGGCGGAGAGCGGCAGCGCCTCCTCGTAGCGCCAGAGCGAGCCGACCCGTCCGGGAAGGGAACTGAGCGTCACCGGCGCGGTGTCGAGGTCGAGATCCCACGGCCCCCGGCAGACGGGGCAGCACCAGGCGGACACATCGACGGGCGCGCGGGTGCCGTCGACCGGGCAGAGATATGTCGTCGCCATGGTGCCCAGCATGGCAGTTGCCCAGGTCGGCCCGGGTGGCCGATTCCGGCTAAACCCCAACTCATCACATCGGGTGAAACTCTGGCCCACGCTTGCGGCCAACAACCGACGGTTGCCAGGCTGTTGCTGTCTGTCAACCTGATGGGAGTGCCCGTGGCCTTCGGTGAGCAGCCCGCCTATCTGCGCGTTGCGAGCGATCTACGAGACAAGATCGTCAATGGAGCGCTGCCGCCGCACACCCGATTGCCGTCGCAGGCCCGTATCCGCGAGGAGTACGGCGTCTCGGACACGGTCGCCCTGGAGGCGCGCAAGGTGCTGATGGCGGAAGGGCTCGTCGAGGGGCGCTCGGGGTCGGGCACCTATGTGCGGGAGCGGCCCGTGCCACGCCGGATCTCCCGCTCCGGGTACCGGCCGCCGGCGGGCTCCAGCCCGTTCCGCCAGGAGCAGGCGGAGGAGGGCGCGCGGGGCACCTGGGAGTCCAGGAGCGAGCAGGAGGAGGCGGGGGCCGAGATCGCGGTCCGCCTCGGCATCCAGCCGGGCGACCGGGTGATGCGGACGCGCTATGTGTTCCGGGACGGGGGCGAGCCGATGATGCTCTCCACCTCCTGGGAGCCCCTGGCGCTCACGGGGCGTACGCCGGTGATGCTGCCCGAGGAGGGGCCGCTCGGCGGGTGCGGGGTGGTCGAGCGGATGGCGGCCATCGACATCGTCGTGGACAACGTGCTGGAGCAGATCGGCGCGCGCCCCGGGCTCGCGGAGGAGCTGATGGCGCTCGGCGGTGTGCCCGGCCATGTGGTGATGGTGCTGGAGCGGACGTATTTCGCGTCGGGGCGGGCCGTGGAGACGGCGGATGTGGTCGTCCCCGGCGACCGGTACCGCATCGCGTATCACCTCTCCGTCAAGTGACCTGTCCCCGGCCGCCGTTGTCCGGCCGCGAGCGCCCGTCGTCCGACCGCTCCTGACCTCCGCCGCCCGTGATGGTGGCGGTGTGAGGGCGGCGGACGGCCGGTGTGCGGCCGACGAGTGGGCGGTGCTGACGGGGTGTCATATTCCGTTCTGCTGCGGCCGTCATGGCTCCGGGCGCACTGAAGTATCGTTGCGCCACACCCTGTTCCACCGGACCGGGGCGACGGCGCACGCCGGAGCGCGCCCCGTTTTCCGGAGCTTTCTTGGCCGGATGCGTATCTCTTCGTGAAAACACGTATCCGCTGAGTGAAGGTCAGGCGTAGGCTCGGGCATATGCGGAGTGCGGTTTCCTGGGAATCTTCAGAGACATGCAGGCCGGTGGCGGGAGGAGCCCGATGAACGAGGGCGTGGTCGCGCTCCCATGGCTGGTGATACGGGAGGACGACAACGGCAACCGCTATCGCGTCGGCAGATATGCCACCGAGGACGAGGCGAAGAAGATGGCGGACAGCCTCGACGATCGCGGACACAAGCAGCTCTACTGGGTCGAGCGCGTCGGCCAGGCCACGCACTAGGGCCTCTCGTTCGGATCTTGCCGGGCTCGCGTGCCCCGGGGCCGGCCCTTGTCCGGTCGGACGTCGCGGGTGCCGTGTGCGAGCGCGTTACGCTCCGGCGCATGAGTGATCGTGTCGTGGTGGCGGGCGCCGTGTGTGACCGGGGCCGACTGCTGGCCGCCCGTCGTAGTGCGCCTCCCGAGCTGGCCGGCCGCTGGGAGCTGCCCGGCGGCAAGATGGAGCCGGGGGAGGGGCCCGAGCAGGCGCTCGTGCGTGAGCTGCGGGAAGAACTCGGCGTGGAGGCGCGGCCGGTGGAGCGGATCCCCGGCGAGTGGCCGCTGAAGCCCGGCTATGTGCTCCAGGTGTGGACCGCCCTGCTGCTCTCCGGTGAGCCCCTTCCGCTGGAGGACCACGACGAGCTGCGCTGGCTCGGCCCGGACGAGATCCATACGGTGGACTGGCTCGACCAGGACCGCCCGGCCGTCGCCGAGGCCGCCCGCCGGCTCCGCGCCGCCTCGCCGGACGCCGTGACATAGGTCACTTTCCTGGAGTCCGTCCTCCGGCCCCCCGGGCTTCCTCCGGCCCCCCGGAGACCTTCCGGCCCCCCCGGATCCCCTCCGTCGGGGGTCCGTCCTCCGAGAGGTCGTCCCGCCGGCCCGCGGGTCGGTCCCGCCCATGGTGGGCGGCGGTGCGGGGCGCCGGTGCGGGGGCTACTCCGTTTGTCCCACCGTGCCTCGGGGGTGGCGATAACCGTCCTGAATATCGGGTATGTGCTGATTACCCCCTCACAAGGGACGCGGCCCCTGCCGTCGGTCTTGGGAAGTGATCGGCTTGATCGACACAGAGGACGGCGCGGAGGCCGTATGGACCTTCCCCGCCGAACTCGGTTCCGTCCACGCCGCCCGCCATGCCGTACGTGACGCGCTCCGTGCCTGGAAGGTCCCCCCTGCCGTCGGCGATGTGGCGATTCTGCTGGTCAGCGAGCTGGTGACCAACTCTCTGCGGTACACCTCGGGGCCCATCGGGGTACGCCTCGCCCTCCGCGCCCTGGCCCCCGGCCCCGGTGCCTCCCGGGGCGGCGGCCGTGGCGGCCGGGGCGAGGGCGGTGACGGGGCCGGGGACGGTGTGGGTTCCGTGGACGCGCGGCGTGCCGCGCTCCTGGTGGAGGTCTCGGACCCGCTGCCGGATCCGCCGACCGAGCGGCCCGCCGGCCCCGACGACGAGGGAGGGCGTGGAATCCAGCTCGTGGCCTGCTCCGCCCAGCGCTGGGGCACCCGACGTGGCAAGACGGGCAAGACCGTGTGGTTCGAGCTGCCTCTGCCTGGTTAGAAGTCTCAGGGGACAACGATCACGTCGACTCGGCTCAAAAAGAACGAGACCGTGATGTGATCGTGAACGGCGTGTCGGCCGGGGCCGTAGTGCTGAATACTGCGGGCATGGCCGGTCCGGTGCGTGAGCTGGAGGGGACGGTCGCGTGAGCGAGATATCTGGGACGACGGGCGACGTCGTATGGCAGAGCAGTCCGCCCGGCTCGATATATGACTACATCAGAGTCGCTTCCTTCTCGATCGGCCCGGACGGGCTGGTCGACCAGTGGAGCCAGCGGGCCGCCGACCTGTTCGGAATCGCCTCCCACCAGGTCAGGGGCAAGGACCCGGTCGAGGTCTTCGTACCCGCCGACCTGCGCCCGCGTGGTCGGCGCCGGGTGAGGGAGATCCTCGACGGCAAGGAGTGGACCGGCCTGGTCCCGTTCCGGACCGGGAGTGAGCGCGGAGGCCGGGGAGAGTACGGGCTCGCCGAGGTCTATGTGATGCCGAGTGAGACGGAGAGCGGCGAACGGGGCGCGCTCTGTATCGTCGTCGATGTCCGGGCCCTGCGCCGGATCGAAACCGATCTCGCCTCCTCGCAGGCCATTTTCGGCCAATCTCCCTTCGGCTTCCTCCTGTTCGGCACTGATCTCAAGGTGCAGCGCGCGAACCAGCGGTTCGCCACCGTCTTCGGCGGCGAGGCCGGGGACCACCGCGGACGCACGGTGTACGACTATCTCTCCCGCCCCGAGGCCGAGCGGATGACCGCCGCCCTCCAGCGGGTCCTGAAGACCGGGGAGGCCGTCACCGATCTCCAGATCGTCGGCACCCAGCCGGGCGGCAAGGACCGCAGGCACTGGGCGATCAATCTCTACCGTGTGCACAGCGGATCGGGCCGCCCCATCGGGGTCGCCGGGGTGGGCACCGATGTCACCCGGCGTCATATCGCCGCCCGCGAGGCCGCCAGCGCCCGCCGCAATCTCGCGCTGCTCAACGAGGCGAGCGCCCGGATAGGAAACTCCCTCGATCTGGAGACCACCGCCCGCGAACTGCTCGACGTGGCGGTCCCGGGCTTCTGCGACCTGGCCGCCGTCGATCTCTACCAGAGCCTGCTCACCGGCGAGGAGGCACCGCCGGGACGGTGGGGCTCCTCCGGAAACGACGCGGGCGGCGGCAGCGCACGGCTGCGCCGCGTCGCCTTCGCCAGCGCCGTGTCCGACGCCCCGCTGACCGGGCCCGGCGGTGTGGGCGACGGGGGGTATGTCCCGCCGGAGGTCGGCGCGGTCCACCGGTTCCCCTTCAGCTCGCTCAGCGCGAACGCCCTGCGGACCGGCCGGGTGCAGTCCATCCCCGGCGGGACCGGCAGCCTGGTCCAGTCGACCCTGGCCGTGCCGATGGTCGCCCATGACACCGTCATCGGACTCGCCCAGTTCTCCCGGACGAAGGGCAGCGAACCGTTCGGTGAACGGGACCGGGCCCTCGCGGTCGAACTCGCCGCGCGCGCCGCGGTCTGTATCGACAACGCCCGTCTCTACCGGAGGGAGCACGAGCGCGCGCTGATCCTCCAGCGCAGTCTGCTCCCGCCCGGCGACCCCGAGGCCGCCGGGCTGGACATCGCCTGCCGCTATCTGCCGGGCAACACCGCCACCGAGGTGGGCGGCGACTGGTTCGACGTCATCGAACTGCCCGGCCACCGGACCGCGCTGGTCGTGGGCGATGTGATGGGACGCGGTCTGCGGGCCGCCGTCGCCATGGGGGAACTGCGCACCGCCGTACGCACCCTGGCGCTGCTCGACCTGGAGCCCGCGGAGGTGCTCTCCGCGCTCGACGAGATCGCCCGGGGGCTCGGCACCCCCAGCGGGGCCCAGCAGGCCTCGCGGGTCGCCCACAAGAGCCGGGACGCCGATCTTTCCGAGGTCTATCTCGCCACCTGTGTCTACGCCGTCTACGACCCGGTCACCCGGCGCTGCACCTTCGCCAACGCCGGCCATCTCCCGCCCGTCCTCGTCGAACCGGGCGAGGAGGCGCTGATGCTCGACGTGCCGCCCGGGATGCCGCTGGGTGTGGGCGGTGAACCGTTCGAGCAGGTCGAGGTCGATCTGGCGGAGGGCGCGCTGCTGGCGCTCTACACCGATGGCCTCGTCGAGTCCAGGGACCATCCGCTCGACGAGGGGCTGAGCGCCTTCCGCGCCTCCCTCACCAACGCGGGCCGCCCGCTCGAAGACGTCTGCGACCACGTACTCAACACGCTCGACACCCGGCACGGCGAGGACGACATCGCCCTCCTGATGGCCCGTATCCAGGGGCTGCCGGCCGAGGCGGTCGGCGACTGGCGGCTGCCGCGCGAGCCCCGCTCCGTCGGCAAGGCCCGGGAACTGGCCCGCGCGCAGCTTCTGGCCTGGGATCTCGAACCGCTCGTGGACACCGTCGAGCTGCTCGTCAGCGAACTGGTCACCAACGCCATGCGCTACGGCGAGGGCGAGATCAGGCTGCGGCTGCTCCGCGACCGTACGCTCGTCTGCGAGGTGTGGGACGCCGGTCTGGTCCAGCCCCGGCGGCGCCGCGCCCGCGACACCGACGAGGGAGGCCGGGGGCTCCAACTGGTCGGCCTGCTGAGCGCGGCGTGGGGCTCGCGCCGGACCCCGCGCGGGAAGACGGTCTGGTTCGAACTCGCCCTGCCCGACGGGGACTCGACGGCGGAGCCGACGGTGGAGCAGCTCCTGAGCATGTTCTGACGGACCGCCACCCCGTCCGGCCGCCGCCGGGGCCACCCCGTCGGGCCCGAGCCGGGACCACCCCGTCCGGCCGCCGCCGGGGCAACCGCGCCCGGCCTGAGCCGGGGGCGCCGCGTCAGGCCGGAGCCGGGGCCGCCGCGCGCGGACCGGGCGGTGGCAGCCGTACGGTCGGCGCCGGCGCGAAGGTGTCCGCCGCCTTCCCCCCTCCGGTCGGACGAGCGCAGTCCGTCCGCCTTCCCGCTTCCCGCCGCCGGGCGCGAGTTCCTTCACGCCCCACCCCCGAACCCGGGCCCCCTCCGGGTCCTCCCGGTGGTCCCGCTCCCGCCGTACTGGTTCCCGTACGACCGCACATCCTCCTCGGCGAGGTACTGGGCCTCCCGGGCCAGCCCGTCCGCGAGCCGCGTCTCGGCCAGCGCGCCCCGCGCATCGCCCACCGCCGCCGCCGCGTGCCCCCGCTCCAGCCGTCGCCGCGCCTCCACCAGCCGGGTGCGCGCCTGGCTGCCCACCGCGCCCCGATGGGTGGTGAGGTAGTCGTCGGCGGCTCCGACGGCCGAACGCGCGCCGAGCGTCGCCTGCTCCAGGAGCGTGCCGGCCCGGCGGACGCCCCGCTCATGCTCACGGGCCCCGGCCAGCGCCTCGTCCAGCACCGCGTCGGTCTCCTCGACCCGGCGCAGGGCGTCGATCGGGTCGTACCGCCCCGCGTCCCGTTCCCGCCGTACGCCGGCGACCACCGCCTCGGCGCGGCCGATCCGGCCCTGGAGGTCGGCCGTCGGTGTCCCGGGCGGGGTGCCGCGCAGCAGGCCCCGGGCGTCGGCGAGGTCCGTCTCCGTCCCGGTGAGCGCGCCGGGGAGCCGTCCGGCCGCCTCCGCGAGTTCCCGCGCGCGTCGCTCGACGGCCCCGACGAGGATGGCCGCCTGCCCGATCGCGGCCTCGGCCGCCCGTACCCGCACGGCCGCCCCGCCGTTGTCCGCCGCGTCGAGGGAGCCACCCGCCTCGTCCAGTGCGGCGGAGGCGAACGCGAGCCGGTCCTCGGCCTGCTCGACACCGTCCCCGACGGGCGCGGAGGCCGAGTCGGCGTACCGTTCGCGCAGCGTGGCGAGGGTGCCGCGCGCGGTGGCGGCGCGTTCACCCAGCTCACGGAAGGCGGTGCGCGCCGCGTCCAGCGCCTGCGGGGCGTTCCGCTCCAGGGCCCGCAGCCGGTCGAAGCCCTCGGCCTCGGCGTCCAGCCGGTCGCCGGCCTCCGCGCAGCGGGCGATGATCTCGTCCAGCATCCGGCGCCGGACCGTGTCGTCCTCCGGCAGGGCCTCGTCCAGTCGCTGCCGCAGCCGGAACGCCAGGGTCAGTTCCCCTTGGGCGAAGTGCACCGCGTCGGTGAAGGGCGCGGTGGCCTCCTCGCCCAACTGCGCGGTCGCGAAACCCAGTTCCTCCCGGCTGGTCCGCAGGGCGTCGTCCGTCTCGACCAGGAGCTGTTTCGCCCGGCCGTCCAGCTCGGGCAGCGGCGTCGGCGGGGGCCGGGGGGCTTCGCCGGGGGAGCCCCGGCCCTGAGCGCCCGCGCGGGCCGGGGCGGAGGCCGACGCCCGCCGCCTGCGCTTGCGGTAGCGGTACGCCGCGACGGCCACGGCCCCGAGTACCACCACGACGGGCAGCACCAGATTGGCCGCCGCGCCTGCCTCGGCCGCCCTGCCGCCCGGGTCCGGCTCGCCCGGGGTGAGGGACGGGACGGGCACGGGCCGGCCCGCGAGCACCGCGCCGTACCCGTTCGCCGCGCCGATCGCCGCTCCCGCCCAGTCGTTCCGCCGCAGCGCGGGCTCGACGGCGGTCCTGGCGACCTCGGCGAGCCGGCTGTCCGTGAGAGGGGAGCCGGCGTCGGTGGACCAGGCGTACCGCCGGTCATGGGTGGCGACCGCCAGGAGGATGTCGTCGCGGCCGAGACCGCTGCGCACCGCCGTGGAATCGGCCCAGCTCTCCGGGGAGCGTCCGGAGAAGTCGCGTACGTACGCGACGAAGAGCCGCACACGGTGCTTGGTGCGGAGGCGGTCGAGGGAGGTCTCCACCGCCGCCCCGCGCCCGTCCAGCGCGTCCACCTTGTCGGTGATCTGCCCCCGCTGTGACAGCGTGATCGGATCCTCCGCCCGAGCGCCCGGGACGCCGGGGACGATCAGGCACCACCCCGCCATGACCAGTACGGCCAGTACGGCCAGGAGGGTCCGGAGGGTCCGGAGGGTCCGCCCGGATATGCGCGTCCGGGTGAAGCTTTCGGGAAGCGTCACAATGGGGAGGTTATGTCCGGACTGAGTCGATCGCGACCGGAAATGATCGCTCTCAGCAGACCGCGCTCGCACTGGAGGTCGCCCCGGGGGACGCTGGAGGTCGCCCCCCGGGGGACACCGACCTGCTGATGGGGCTGCCCTTCTCCTACGAGGAGGACCTGAGCCACCACGGACACGCGGAGACCGTCGCGGCCGCGGTCCGCGGCGCCAGGCTGGGGCTGGGGCGCACGGACCGCGACCGGGCACGTTTCGGGCTCGCCCTCTATGCCGACTTCGCCGCGAGGGAGAAGGACTGGACGGCGTACCGCGAGGGCTGGGGCTGCGTCACCCCTGGATGCTGAACCGCTCCCTCGCCAGCAGCGGCCGCACCCGCGCGGCGAACCCGCCCGTGCGGAACGGCCGCTGGAGCAGCCCGGGACGCAGCTCCTGGGCGAGGGCCGCGGCGATCATGCCCTGGTCCAGGGCGAGGACGAAGTCGCTGACCCGGCCCGTTCCCACATTGACGGAGTCGCGGAAGCCGTAGCGGTCGTCGTAGGCGCCGAAGTCGCGCGCGATCGCCTTCAGATTGGCGACGGCCTCCCCGCGCGCCTGCGGGAGCGCGAGGAACGAGGCGTGCGGGGTGACGACGCCGTTGGTGTAGGCGGAGGGCGGCGGCAGCGGCTCACCGTGGGTGACGAAGGTGCGGTCGGTGTTGGAGGCGTAGCCGTCGGTCTGCATGCCGATCGCGTCGACGCCGTACTCCTGGTAGCCGCCCTCGGGCACATTGGAGGGGGAGAAGCCCCAGTAGCCGTATCCGGCCTCCTCCAGGCCGTGTTCGATCTGGGAGCGGACATAGCGGCCGTGGGTGGCGCCCCAGGAGCGGGGCGACCACTCGGACTCGGGCACGAAGAGCGGCACCATCAGCGCCTCGAACATCGAGCCGCCCCAGGTGGGGATGAGCCTGCGGCCGCGATGGGTGTAGTGGCCCTGCCAGACGCGGACCCCGTCGACGGTCTCGTACGAGCCCTGCGGGGGCTGTTCCTGTCCGTTCTCGGGGACCATGGTGCGCAGCATGTGCCAGTAGTGCTCACCGGGCAGGGTGCCGTCGGCGATGCCCAGGTAACTGGCCATGCGCGGCTCGGTGTTGAGGGCGCCGTAGTGGTGGCCGGTGGGCTCGCCGGTGTCGGTCCAGAAGCCGCCGCGGAGCTGGCCGGGCCCGGCCACCGGGTCGGCGGGGTCGTACGGCGTGTAGTAGTACGACCAGTCGGCGGTGGCGAGGAGCGCGGCGACCCGGCCGCGCAGCCGCGGGTCCGCGTCGGCGGCGATCCGCAGGCCGGTGACGAGCCAGGCGTTGTCGACGGAGGAGAGGAAGGGCCGGACCGGGTCCCCGGTGCCGGGCCAGCTCGTGAGAACGGAACCGTCATAGGCGTCGTACCAGTTGAGCCAGAAGCCGTGGTGGCGTTCGAGCCGCTCGACGGCCGAGACGGTACGGGCCAGCCGGCGGTGCATGGTCTCCTGGTCGATCACGCCGAGGCCGGCCGCGGCGACGGTGGACCAGAGACCGCAGCCGATATTGGTCGGTGAGGTGTTCCGGGACGGGACGGGTGTGCCGGGCCCGCTGACGTCGATCTTGTCGGCGGCGAGACCGAGTTCGGTCGTCATCGCCTCGATCGAGCGATATGTGTCGCGGAACCACCGGCGCAGCAGCGGTGCGTCGGAGGCCCGGGAGACACGGGAACGCGGTGCGGCGACGGCGGGCGCGGACACGGCTCCGAGGGACAGGGCGGCGGCCCCGGTTCCCGCGGCGGCGAGAAACGTGCGACGGTCCATATGAGTGCGGCTCCCCTTGGCGGATGCGGAGTTGCGGCGGTAGTCCTGGCTGTGGCTGTGGCTGTGGCTGTGGCTGTGGCTCCGGCTCCGGCTGTGGTGACAGCCGTGGCCGGTGGTGTCGGCGGTGTCGGCGGCGGTGGCTGTGGTGGTGCGGGGGCCGGCGGCGGTCAGGTGCCGCCGGCCCCCGGGCGGGTGGGGGCGGTACGGATCAGGCGCGGGCGAGGCGCAGGAACCGGATGCCCGGGTTGGGCAGGGCGACGGTCAGCACCGCGGTGCCGTCGGCGTCCGCGGTGACGGGCGCGAGATCCTCCGCGGGCAGCCGGTCGGCGGCGCGCAGCTTCTCCCACTGCTGCTCGTCCGGCCAGTCGCCGCCGCCGAGGTCCTGCCAGACGGCCTGGATATTGCCGTGCCGTTCGTCGACCCGGTGCGAGGCGACGGTGTAGACGGCGCCCGGTTCCAGCCCGCCGACCCGTACGGCCGCCGTACGGTCCAGCGCGGCGGCGCCGTCGATCTTGGACTGGTCGAGGGTGCCGTTCCAGAACAGGACGTCCACGGTGGAGCGGTCCTCCGCGCGGGTGGCGAGGGCCTCGACGAGGGCCTCCGCGCCGTCGCCGGTGACGGCGGCGGGAATCCGGCCGCCGGCCAGCCGCGAGAGCAGATACAGCGCCCAGAAGCGCGGCTTGCGCAGATTGCCGACGGTCAGCAGTCCGAAGCCGCCGTGGAAGAGCCGGGGCGGCCAGCCCAGCTCCTCGAACTGGTCGGAGGCGACCCAGTAGGAGAGACAGTCGGTGGACGACAGCGCGCTGCGCATCCCCCGCAGGACGAACGGCGCGGCGAAGACGGAGTCGCTGACACGGTGGAAGTGCGTGGGGGTGACGCCCCACTCGGTCCACAGGATCTCCGGCTCGGGCCTGCCGGTCGCGGCGGCGAAGGCGCGGGTCATCGGACGGAAGTCCAGGGGGGCGTTGCCGTAGGTATGGGTGGAGACGAAGTCGACGGGGACATCGTGCTCCTGGCAGTACTCCAGCAGCGCGCCGACCCAGCCGGCCGCGGCGGAGGACGGTCCGCCGACCCGGATCCGCTCGTCCACGCCCTTCACGGCGCGTACGGCGACCTCGTAGAGCCGGTGGTAGTCGTCCTGGGTGCCGTTCCAGAACACCTCCAGATTGGCCTCGTTCCAGACCTCGAACTCCCAGCCGGCGACGGTGTCGCGCCCGTACCGCTCCTGGAGATGGACGGTCAGCTCACGGCAGAGATCACCCCAGCGCTCCCATCGCGCGGGGGTGGAGACCAGCGCCCGGTAGTCGAAGACGGTGTAGCCGGGGTCGGAGGCGAGTTCCCTCGGCATGAAGGAGAGTTCGACGACGGGCCGCAGGCCGGTGGCCAGGAAGCGGTCGTAGACGGTGTCGAGGCCGGAGAAGTCGAAGGAGCCGTCGTCCCGGACCGTCACGGTCTCGGGCAGGAAGGTCCCGTGCGCGCGCACGGACCGTACGCCGATCTCGTCACGGACGACGGCCAGCGCCTCCCCGTACTCCTTCGCGACATCGGAGCCGCCCGCGCCGGGCCGGTCCCAGGTCAGCAGGGAGAAGTGCTCGGCGCCGATCATCCGGTTCCAGACGCCCGGCAGCTCGGTGGCCGGGGCGGCGGCGTCCACCGCCACGGTGACCTCCGCGGGGCGGGGGCCCGCGGCCCTGGAGGAGCCCGGTACGGCCCCGGAGAGCGGACCGGGCCCGCTGTCGGACCAGGTGGCGACCTTGTAGAAATAGCCGTGGCCCGGTTCGGCCAGTGTGTCCGCGTACGGCGGATGAGGCACGGCGAGCACATCACCGCCGAGATGGTCGAGCGGCTCGAAGGGACCCCCGGGGGAGTCGGCGCGGTGGACCAGATAACCGAGCGCTCCCGCCACCGGCTCCCAGGTCAGCAGCACATGGCCGGTGCCGTCCTCGGCGGACAGGCCGACGGGAGCGGGCAGCTCCCCGATGCCGGTGAGCCGCTCGTCGCTGGGCTTCCCGATGCGTGACTCCCAGTCGGCGTGGGCGGCGGACTTTTCGGTCATGGCAGTACAAACCTTCTGGTAGGGGGGTGGGGAGATACGCCCGGCGCCGGGTGGGGGCCGCCGGTGGTGCGGTCGCGGGGGAGGGTCCGTCGTATGAGCCCGGCCCCCGCCTCCGGAGGGGTGGGACGCCGCCCCGGCGGGCGGGACGCTGCCCCCGGAGGGGTGGGACGCCGGCCCGGCGGGTGGGACGCCGCCCCGGCCGGTCGTTACTTCAGCCCGGCCGTGGCGATGCCCTGGGTGAAGTACCGCTGGAGTACGAGGAAGACGAGCAGCACCGGCAGGACGATCAGGAGGGAGCCGGCCATCAGCATCCCGTTCGACCCCGAGGACTGGTTCGGATCGGTGGCGAAGGTCGCGAGGGCCACCGGGAGCGTGTACTTGTCCGGATCGTTGGTGGCGATCAGCGGCCAGACGAAGTTGTTCCAGGAGCCGAGGAAGGTGAGGATCGCGAGCGTCGCCAGGGCGGGCTTGACCAGCGGCATCACGATCCGCCAGAAGATGTACCACTCACCGGCGCCGTCCATCCGGGCCGCTTCCAGGAGCTCGTCGGGGATCGAGAGCATGAACTGACGCATCAGGAAGACCCCGAGGGCCCCGGCGGCGAACGGCAGGACCAGCCCCGCGTACGAGTCGATCAGACGCAACTTGCTCATCAGGACGAAGAGCGGCAGCAGCATCAGATTGCCGGGGACCATGAGCGCGCCGAGCACCAGCGCGAAGACCTTGTTCCGGCCCGCGAACCGCAGCTTGGCCAGGGCATAGCCCAGCATCGAGCAGAAGACCAGATTCGAGACGGTCACCAGGACGGCGACGACCGCGGAGTTGAAGAAGTGGAGCGGGAGGTCCAGCCGGTCGAGCAACCGGGTGAAGTGATCGAGGGTCCACTCGGTGGGCAGCCAGACCGGAGGGCTGGCCCGCAGCTCACGGTCGGTCTTGAAGGCGGACAGCGCCATCCAGAGGAACGGTGTGGCCATGACCAGCAGTCCGAGCGACAGCAGCGCGTAGACGCCGGGCTTCCTGAGCCGCTCGCCGCGCGTGCCGCGCCGGGCCGGCGCGGGGGCCCGGCCCGCGGGCGGGGCCGGGGGCGGGGTGGCGGTCGTGGCGGTGGCCGGGGTGGCGGTCGTGGTGGTGGGCGGGGCGCCGGTCGTGGTGGTGGGCGGGGCGCCGGTCGTGGTGGCGGCCGGGGCCGGGGTCTGTGCGGCGCTCATTTCGTGTTGTCCTTCAGCAGACGGAGCTGGAGCACGGTGATGCCCATGATCACGACGAAGAGCACATACGCCATGGCACTCGCGTAGCCCATGTGGAAGAAGTTGAAGCCCTCGCGGTACATGTTCAGCGAGACGGTGAGGGTGCTGTCCGAGGGGCCGCCCTGGGTCATCACGAACGGCTCCTCGAAGACATTGAGATAGCCGATCGTGGTGATCACCGTGGCGTAGAGCAGGGTGGGCCGCAGCAGCGGGACGGTGATCCGGCGGAACTCCTGCCAGGCACCGGCGCCGTCCAGCCGGGCCGCCTCCCGTACATCGGCGGGGATCGCCTGGAGACCGGCGATGAGGAGCACCATGACCGTGCCGAGATTGCGCCACACCGCCATCAGGATCAGCGACGGCATGGCGAGCGCCTCGGAGCCCAGGAAGTCGGGTCCGGTAAGGCCGACTTCGGAGGCCAGGCCCGCGATCAGCCCGTCGGACGGATCGAGGACGAAGCGCCACACGACGGCGACCGCGACGATGCTGGTCACGACCGGGGCGTAGAAGCCGACCCGGAAGAAGGTGCGTGCCCGGTCGATGCCGTTGTTCAGCAGGACGGCGGCGGCGAGCCCCGCGCCGATGGTGAGCGGTACGCCGACGACCACGAAGTACGCCGTGTTGAAGAGGGCTTTGAGGAACTTCTCGTCACCGAAGAGCCGGGTGTAGTTCTCGAAGCCGATGAACTCCGCGGAGAACGGATCGGTCACATCGCGCAGCCCGAAGTCGGTGAAGCTCATCGCGAGCGTGGCGACGATCGGGAAGGCCATGAAGACGGTGAACAGCACCAGGAAGGGGGTGGAGAAGAGCCAGCCCGCCAGATTCTGCACACCCATCGGACGGGGCCTGCCGCCCCGCGCCCGGCGGGCGGTCCGGCCGGCCGGAGGACGGCCGCCCGGCCCGGACTGCACCGGGGCCGCCCCGGCGGCGGGTTCGGTCGAGATCGAGGTGCTCATGGCGGTTACTCCACGAGCCCTTCGATCTCGGACCGCGCCTTCTCGGCGGCCTCCCGCGGCGAGGACTTGCCCTGGGTCACCGACGCGATGGCGTCGTCGACCTTCGAGCTGATCTCGCTCCACCGGGGCTGGACGGGCGAGGCGCTGGAGGACTCCATCTGCTCACGGAAGACCTGGAGCGCGGGGTCGTCGGCGAGCCTGCCGGAGTCCCAGGCGCTGGTGTTGGCGGGCAGATCGCTGGAGCGGGTGAACCAGTCCTGCTGGCCCTCGGTGCCGGTGAGGTAGGAGATGAACTTCTGGGCGGCGGCCTTGTGTTCGCTGTCCTTGGAGACGACCAGGCTGGAGCCGCCCGCCATGGAGACGGAGTCCTTGTCGGCGGGGACCTTCGCCACACCCCACTTGCCCTGGAGGTCGGGGTAGCCGTCGTTGATCAGCGTCATGATCCAGGGGCCGGAGAAGAACATCGGCGCGTCACCGGTGTTGAAGTCCTTCAGCACGTCGTAGCCGGGCTGGACGCTCTTCTTGGCCAGGCCCTTGTCGAAGTACGAGCCGTACTCCGCCAGGGCGCGGACGGAGGCCGGGCTGTCGACGACCGTCTTGCCGTCGTCGGTGACGATCTCGCCGCCGGCCGAGTACAGGAACGGGTACCAGCTCTGTACGGTGTCCAGACCGCTGGGCTGGAGGGAGATGCCCCACTCGGTGCCGGCCTTGTCCTGGTAGGCGGTGGCGAGCTGCCGCAGCTCCTGCCAGGTGGCGGGTGCCTGCTGGACGCCGGCCTTCTTCGCCAGATCGGTGCGGTAGTAGAGGACCCGGGTGTCGACGTACCACGGGACGCCGTACACCTCGCCGTCGATCTCGCCCTGCTCCCAGGCGGCGGGGAAGAACGCGTCCTTCGTGAAGACGGTGGTGTCCACCGGCTCCAGCACGCCGAGTTCGGCGAACTCGCCCAGATAACTGCCGCCCATCTGGGCCACATCGGGCAGATTGCCCGCCGCGGCGGCGGAGACCAGCTTCTGGTGCGCGACGTCCCAGCCGACCGGGGTGACCTTGACGGTGAGGTGCGGATTCGCCTTCTCGTACACCTCGGCCACCTCCGCGAGCTTCTCGCCCTCGGCGCCCATGGCCCAGACGGTGAGCGTCTGCTTCTGGTCGGCGGCGACTCCTTCCCCACCGGAGCCGCCGCACGCGGCGATGGCGAAGGCCAGCGCGAGCGCGGTGGCGGCGGAGGCGGTTCTGGCGGTGCGGTGCATGGACGGCTCCTCCTTGAGCGACCCGATGTATGCGCTGCCTGTAAGCGCATACATCACTCTGCCGCCGTCTTTCGGGAAACCGCAAGAGGGGCCTTGGTCACACTCGTGCAACATGTGGGACATCTGCCGGGACCGCTTCCACGCACCGCGCCGAGGTGCGGACGCGCCGCATGGAGGGGTGACGGAATCCGCTCATTCCCGGCGTTCCGTGCCCCGCGGGCCACTTCCGGGGCCATGTCCGCGCCGGGGCACGGCTACGCCGTCGATCCGGCGCACGACCACCCCGTCGATCCGGCGCACGTCCGGAGTCCCGGCCGACTCCTCGTCGTTCCCGCGCCTGCCCCGCCGGACGGATTCGACACCTCTCGGCGGGCGCGTCATAGGACCGCGCCGAGAGCCGGGACGGTGCCGGCGGTCGGCGCGCGGCGCGGCCCCGTAGAGCCGGCGGCGGCCGGGACAGCCCTTAGCAGCCGCAGCTCGCGCGGCGGGTCATCGAGACCGGGAGCATCAGCGAGACCGGCTCGCGGTCGCGGTCGCCGAGGCGCTGGACGAGCAGTTCCACCGCCTCCTCGCCCAGCCGCCGGATCGGCTGCCGTACGGTCGTCAGCGCGGGCCGCACCATCCGGCTCAGCGGAATCCCGTCGAAGCCCGTCACCGCGATGTCCTCGGGCACCCGCACCCCGCGCCGCTCCAGGGCGTGGAGCGCGCCGATCGCCATCTGGTCGTTGGCGAAGAGCATCGCCCGCGGCCGTCCGCCGTCCCGGCCGCCCCGCTCCAGCAGTGCCTCCGCCGCGCGCTCGCCCTCGGCCTGGGTCATCATCCCGGCCCGCAGTTCCGGCTCGTCGGGCACCGGAAGACCGGCTTCCGCGCATGCCTCGCGGAATCCCCGGAACCGTGCCTCGGCGTCCGGTGACTCCTTCTCGCCGCCGATGAAGACCAGATCGCGCAGTCCGTGGTCGCGGATGAGATGGCGGGCCAGTTCGCGTTCGCCGTCGGAATTGGCCACTTCGACATGGTCGAGATGGTCGATCTCGCGGGGCCCGGCCAGCATCACCACCGGCAGCCGCCGGGAGATCACCTCAAGGTCTTCGGTGGGGACGGTCCTGGCCAGTACGGCGAAGCCGTCGACCCGCCCCGCCACCTTCGCCACCAGCGACTCGGGCCCGCCCTTCAGGGACGCGGCGATCAGCAGCGCGTATCCGTGGCGCCGCGCGGCCCGCTCCATCCCGCGGATGATCTGGTCGGAGTAGAGCATCACGGCGGAGTCGTCGTACGTGTCGTCTGCCTCGGCGCCGGTCTCGGCGTCCGGGTCCGCGTAGTCGGGGAAGCAGAGCCCGAGCACTCCGGTGGTCCTGCTGGCGAGACCGCGCGCGTTTCCGCTGGGTACGTAGCCGAGCGTACGGGCGGCCGCCAGCACCCGGTCGCGGGTCTGGGCGCGGACGGAATCGGGGTTCCGGTAGACCCGGGACACCGTCGCAATGGAGACGCCGGACCGTTCGGCGACGTCGTACACCGTGGGGGCACTCACCCGACCGACCGTCCGCTTCTTGTCCGTACATGATCTGTTCGTGAATGAAAGCGCATTCACCCTAGGTGCCGTGCCGCGCCCTGAGCAAGGCGGCCCCCGTCCGGGGTGGCCGGAACCTGCCCCGAGATGGACAGGTAACCTTGCAAGGTTACCTGTCCATCTCCTACGGTGAACGCATGTACGAAGAGTCCGGGCGGCCCGGCGATCCGACCGCCGAGCAGGTCGCGGGCGATCTCACCGCCGTGGTGCGCAAGCTGGTGCGGAGGCTGCGCACGGCATCGCCCGACAGCCGGCTCACGCCCTCCCAGCGGTCCGTGCTCTCCCGGCTGGACGGCGAAGGGCCGTCCACCACGGCCGCGCTGGCCCGCGCCGAGTACGTACGCCCGCAGTCCATGCGGCTGACGCTCGGCGGCCTGGAGGAACAGGGGCTGATCGAACGGACACCTGATCCCGACGACGGCCGGCAGTCCGTCGTCTCGGTCACGGACACCGGCCGCGACACCCTCGCCGCGGTCCGCGCGGCCAAACAGGGCTGGCTCTCCGAGGCGATCGCCGCGGAGCTCGACGGCGCCGAGCGCCGCACCCTGGCCGATGCCGCGGCGCTGCTGCGACGGCTGGTCGAGAGGAGTGAGTGAGACGGCCGCCCAGGGCGGAGAAGCACAGCCCTCAACCGCACAGCTCCCGACCGCACAGCTCCCGACCGCACAGCTCCCGACCGCACGACCCCCCGGACCGCACGACCCCCCGACCGCACGACCCCGTCATCGCACAGCCCCGAGGAGTACCACCATGACCGCCACCACTCTCGACCCCAGGACCGCCCTGGTCGTCATCGACCTCCAGAACGGCATCGTCGGCCGGCCCACGATCCACCCCGCCGAGGAGGTCGTCGCACGCTCCGCCGAACTCGCCGACGCCTTCCGGGCGAAGGGCCTGCCGGTCGTGCTGGTCAATGTCACCGAAGGCGCGCCAGGCCGGAACGAAGCCGTGCAGAGCGGCGGCATCGCGCCCGCGGCCGACTGGGCGGACCTCGTGCCCGGCCTGGGGCGGCAGGACAGCGACATCATCGTCACCAAGCAGACCTGGGGCGCCTTCTACGGCACCGACCTCGACATGCAGTTGCGCCGTCGCGGGATCACCCAGGTCGTGGTGACGGGCATCGCCACCAGCAAGGGCGTGGAGTCCACCGCCCGTGCCGCGCACGAGCGCGGATACAACGTCACCGTGGTCACCGACGCGGTCACCGACATGGACGAGGGCAGCCACCGCAACTCCGTCGAGAAGATCTTCCCGGCGATCGGCGAGACCGGAACCACCGAGGCGATCGTGAAGCTCCTCGGCTGAGCGGCCGCCCCACGGGTCACCCAGCGCGACCGAACGCCCCGCGCACCGGGCATCGGGCACCCAGCGCGACCGAACACCCGGCGCATCGGGTACCCAGCACGTCCGGGCGCACAGCGCACAGCGCACCGGGCACCGGGCACCCAGTGGGCCCGGTGCGCCGCGAGGGGCTCCGGCGTGGGGACGGGCTACTCGCCCCTGCGCCGGATCTTGTTGCCCAGCCACACCAGCGGGTCGTACTTCCGGTCCACCGCCCGCTCCTTCAGCGGGATCAGCGCGTTGTCCGTGATCTTGATGTGCTCGGGGCACACCTCCGTACAGCATTTGGTGATGTTGCAGTAGCCGAGTCCATGCTCGTCCTGAGCCGTCTTCTTCCGGTCGAGCCCGGCCTCCCCGGCGGCGTCCAGCGGATGCATGTCCAGCTCGGCCACCCGCATCAGGAAACGCGGCCCGGCGAAGGCGGCCTTGTTCTCCTCGTGGTCCCGCACCACATGACAGGTGTCCTGGCACAGGAAGCACTCGATGCACTTGCGGAACTCCTGCGAGCGCTCCACATCGATCTGCTGCATCCGGTACTCACCCGCGGCGACTCCCGGCGGCGGCACGAACGAGGGCACCTCACGCGCCTTGGTGTAGTTGAAGGACACATCCGTCACCAGATCCCGGATCACCGGAAAGGCGCGCAGCGGGGTGACGGTGATGGTCTCCTCGCGCGAGAAGACCGACATCCGGGTCATGCACATCAGCCGCGGCCGGCCGTTGATCTCCGCGCTGCACGAACCGCACTTGCCGGCCTTGCAGTTCCAGCGCACCGCCAGGTCCGCCGCCTGGGTCGCCTGGAGCCGGTGGATGATGTCGAGGACGACCTCTCCCTCGTTCACCTCGACCGCGAAGTCCGTCAGCTCTCCGCCGTCGGCGTCGCCCCGCCAGACCCGGAATTTCGCCTCGTACGCGGACGCCGCGCCCGCCCCCGCCCCGGCTCCCGCGCCCGCCCCCGCCCCGGCTCCCGCGCCCGCCCCCGCCCCGGCTCCCGCACCCGCCCCCGCTCCCGTGCTCAAGCCCGCCCCGGCTCCCCCGCCTGGGCCCGCGCTCGTACCCGTACCCGTACCCGTGCTCGCACTCATTCGTGAAGCTCCTCCTCGGCGAGGTACTTGACCAGCTCTTCCTTGTCGAACAGGGCGAGCAGATCCGGACGTATGGGCTCGGTCGTCCGGCGCGAGAGCGTGATCCGCCCGTCGGCGGGACCGGTGGCTTCCGTCAGCCGGCAGTACAGATTGACCCGGCGCCAGTCACGGTCCATGCCGGGCCAGTCCTCCCGGGTGTGGCCGCCACGGCTCTCCGTACGCTCCAGGGCCGCCCGCGCCACACACTCGCTGACCAGCAGCATGTTCCGCAGATCGAGTGCGAGGTGCCAGCCGGGGTTGAACTGCCGGTGCCCCTCGACCCCGGCGCGCGCGGCCCGTGTCCGCAGCTCGGCCAGTTTCTCCAGGGCCTGTGCCATCTCGCCCTCACGCCGGATGATGCCGACCAGATCGTTCATCGTCTGCTGGAGTTCCTGATGGAGCGTGTACGGATTCTCCGCGGGCCCGTCGGCTTCCGTTCCCGCAGCAACTCCCGCACCGGCCCCCGTTCCCGGGCCCGCTCCCGTTCCCGTGCCCGCCCCTGCCCCCGCACCGGCCCCCGTGCCGTGCCCGGCCGCGCCGCTGAACGGGCGGAGCGCCTCGGCCGCCGCCGCGTCGATCTGCCCCTCGTCCGGCGTGGGCCGCGTGCTCGCGCCCCTCGCGTACTCGGCGGCGTGCAGTCCCGCCCGCCGGCCGAAGACCAGCAGATCGGAGAGCGAGTTCCCGCCGAGCCGGTTGGAGCCGTGCATCCCGCCGGCCACCTCGCCCGCCGCGTACAGACCCCGGACACCGGGGGCCGCCGCGGTGTCCGAGTCGACGGCCACCCCGCCCATCACGTAGTGGCAGGTCGGGCCGACCTCCATCGCCTCCGCCGTGATGTCGACGTCCGCCAGCTCCTTGAACTGGTGGTACATCGACGGCAGCCGGCGGCGGATGACCTCGGCGGGCATCCGGGTCGAGACATCGAGGAAGACACCGCCGTGCGGTGAGCCGCGGCCCGCCTTGACCTCGGAGTTGATGGCGCGGGCCACCTCGTCGCGGGGGAGCAGCTCGGGCGGGCGCCGGTTGCGGTCCGGGTCCTCGTACCAGCGGTCGCCCTCCTCCTCCGACTCCGCGTACTTCTCCTTGAAGACATCGGGGATGTAGTCGAACATGAACCGCTTGCCCTCGGCGTTGCGCAGCACTCCGCCGTCGCCGCGCACCGATTCGGTGACGAGGATGCCCTTCACCGACGGCGGCCAGACCATCCCCGTCGGATGGAACTGCACGAATTCCATGTTCAGCAGGGGGGCTCCGGCGAGCAGCGCCAGCGCGTGCCCGTCGCCGGTGTACTCCCAGGAGTTCGACGTCACCTTGAAGGACTTGCCGATGCCGCCCGTGGCGAGGACGACGGAGGGGGCCTCCAGTACGAAGAAACGCCCGGACTCCCGCTCGTAGCAGAACACACCCGCGACCCGTCCGCCGCCGCCCGTGCCGGTGCCGCTGCCGCTGTCCGTGCCGCCACTGCTGCCGCCGCCGTCGGCGTCCTCGGCGTCGGCATCGGTGTCCTTCAGGATTCTGGTGACCGTGCACTCCTGGTAGACCTTGAGGCGGGCCTCGTGGTCCCCGTACTCCTGGAAGTCCTCCTGCTGGAGCGAGACGATCTTCTGCTGGAGGGTACGGATCAGCTCCAGGCCCGTACGGTCGCCGACATGGGCCAGCCGGGGGTACTCGTGCCCGCCGAAGTTGCGCTGGGAGATCCGGCCGTCGGCGGTGCGGTCGAAGAGGGCGCCCCAGGTCTCCAGCTCCCAGACCCGGTCCGGTGCCTCCCGCGCGTGCAGTTCCGCCATCCGCCACTGGTTGAGGAACTTCCCGCCGCGCAGGGTGTCGCGGAAGTGCACCTGCCAGTTGTCGCCCGCGTTCACATTGCCCATGGAGGCGGCGATGCCGCCCTCGGCCATCACCGTATGGGCCTTGCCGAAGAGGGACTTGCAGATGACGGCGGTACGAGCGCCCCGCTCGCGCGCCTCGATCGCGGCCCGCAGCCCCGCGCCACCCGCGCCCACCACCACGACGTCCCACTGACGGCGTTCGAGTTGCGTCATGTCCGAAGGGTCTCCCTGTACCTAGAAGAAGCGCGGATCGTCGAAGGCACCCGTGGCGAGCAGATAGACATAGAAGTCGGAGACGGCGACGCTGATCAGTGAGGCCCAGGCGAGCTGCATATGGCGGTGGTTGAGCCGGCCCACCCAGCCCCAGAGCCGATAGCGCACCGGATGCCGGGAGAAGTGCCGGAGCCGGCCGCCGATGATGTGCCGGCAGGAGTGGCAGGAGAGGGTGTACGCCCAGATCAGCCCGATATTGACCAGGAAGATCAGCGAGCCGAGCCCCATGTGCCCCCAGGCGTACTCCTCGTCGCGGAAGGAGAGCACGGTGTCGTACGTGAGGATGCCGGCGACCGGCACGGCGGCGTAGAAGAAGTACCGGTGGATGTTCTGGAGGATCAGCGGGAAGCGGGTCTCACCGCTGTACTTCGTATGCGGTTCGGCGACGGCGCAGGCGGGCGGCGAGGCCCAGAAGCCCCGGTAGTACGCCTTGCGGTAGTAGTAGCAGGTCAGCCGGAAACCCAGCGGGAAGATCAGGATCAGCAGCGCGGGGGAGAGGCCCCACCAGCTTCCGAAGAGCTCCCAGTTGGGGCCGCCGCGCATCGGCGCGCAGTTCTCCGCCAGACAGGGCGAGTAGAACGGCGAGACATACGGGGCGGCGTAGTAGTCGCTGTTCGCGAAGGCCCGCCAGGTCGAGTACACGATGAAGGCGAGCAGTCCGGCGGCGGTCGCGGCGGGCGCCAGCCACCAGCGGTCCGTGCGCAGATGGCGGGGCGCGATGGCGGCGCGCGAGGCGCCGCGTACGCCCGAACTGGCTTGTGGGGGTTGCGTACCGGTGGCCAAGGGGTCTCCTGGGGTGCGGGGGCACGTCCTGCCCGGTCCGGACGGGAGGCCGGGCCTAGGGGGCTCGTCGGTCGCTCACTCCCAGGCCTTCGTCGTCCGAGTCGGTCCACAGCGCGCTGTCGTAGGGGGTGTCGGGGATGGTCACCAGGTCGTCGACGCGGCCGGCCGACGGGGCGCGGATCTCGCTCTCACGCGCTTGCGCGAGGCTCTGTTCCAGCCGTCCGACCGTGCGGACCAGCTCGTCGAGGCAGCGCCTGACCGCTGTCACATCGTCCTGCAGGGACATGAGTTGCCCTCACTTCCGCGGTCGCGGGTGGTGTGCGAGGGGCGTGTGGTCACCCCTCGGACGGCTCTCTGTCTGCGCCTGAGAGTGTCGCGCGTCACACCCGTCTTTCACAAGGGTCGGTACGGGGGTCACCCGTACGGGGGAGCGGTTGGCCCGAGCGGGTGGCGTTTGCGGCGCGGGGCGACGTGTCACCGGGCCGGTTCCGCGGCTTTCCACTTCAGTGAGTGGGCAATAGGTGTGATCATCTCTAAATTCCACAAACAGGACGAAGAGGTACTAGCCATGTCCCACGTCGGCGCCCCACGCGGGAGGACATGCTCCCGAACGCTCCGCTCCCTCGCGCTCCTCACCACCGGTGTGCTCGCCCTGCCCGTCCTCTCCGCGTGCACCTCGGACGACGACGGCGCGAGTGCGGACGCCGCCCCGGACATCGCGTCGACGGGACGGGACCATGTCACCGCGGGCGGATCCATGCGCTGGGCGATCGACACCATGCCCACGACGCTCAACGCCTTCCAGGCCGACGCGGACGGCTCCACGGGCCGGATCGCCGCCGCCGTACTTCCCTCTCTCTTCACGCTCGACAAACGAGGCCGTCCGCAACGCAATCCGGACTATCTGGAATCCGCGAAGGTGGTCGAGCGCGAGCCCAAACAGGTCGTGCTCTACAAACTCAACCAGCAGGCGGTGTGGAGCGACGGCCGCGAGATCGGGGCACCCGACTTCGCGGCGCAGTGGCGTGCGCTGAGCGGCAAGAACTCCGCGTACTGGACCGCGCGCAACGCCGGTTACGAACGGATCGAGAAGATCGAGCGCGGGGCCAACGACCTGGAGGTCAGAGTCACCTTCAGCAAGCCCTACGCGGACTGGCGGTCCCTCTTCACCCCCCTGTATCCGAAGGATGTGACGGGCACGCCCAACTCCTTCAACGACGGGGCCAGATCCAGCCTCAAGACGACCGCCGGGCCCTTCGGCATCAAGAAGGTCGACCGCAAGGGCAAGGAGATCACCCTGGTCCGCAGCGCCCGCTGGTGGGGGGAGCCCGCCAAGCTGGACTCACTCGTACTGCGCGCGGTGCCCAGGAGCAAACGCGCGTCGGCCCTCGCGGACGGCAAGCTCGACCTCGCCGAGATCGACAAGAGCACGGCCGACCGTATCGCCCTGGCGGTCCGGGACCGCGGCTCCGGCGAGCAGAAGCTGACCCACGGCCCCGGCGTCGCGATCACCCCGGCCTCGGCGCTCCGTTCCTGGGCGCTGGCCAACGGCTCGGACGAGGACGAGGCCGAGGCCGCGCAGATCGCCCGTGAGCAGACGGCCGCGGCCATCGTCCGGTACGCGAAGGAGCAGAAGACGCTCCACGGATTCGTCGTACGCAAGTCGCTGGAGCCCGCCTACACCCAGCTCGCGCTGAACGGGGAGGCGGGACCGCTCTCCGACGAGCGGGTACGGCGTGCCGTCGCCCGCGCGCTGGACCGCCAGGAACTGGCCGACGTCGTGCTCAAACCGCTCGAACTGCCCGCGCGGCCGCTCGGCAGCCATCTGGCCCTGGCCGGCCAGGCGGCGTACGCGGACAGCAGCGCGGCCCTCGGCAAGCAGGACACCCAGGAGGCGCGGGCGCTGCTGGCCGACGCGGGCTGGGTGCCCGGCGGAGCCCTCAAGAAGAAGGACGGCGCCAAGGCGGGCAGCAAGGGCGTCGGCGCGAGCCCCGAGGGCGAGGAGGGGGACGAGGAGGCCGAGGAGAACGAGGCGGAGGCCGAGGAGGAGAAGCCCAAGGAGAAGTCGGCCGCCGAGAAGAAGTACGACGCGAAGCAGCGGGAGCTGGCCAAGAAGGAGGAAGAGGAGGCCAAGAAGAGGGACAAGCAGGACGACAAGCAGGACGGCGGGGACGTTCCCTCCGACGAGGGCACCTTCATCGTCGGTGACGAGAAGCCCGGCCAGGACCGCAAGCCGGGCGGCGGCCAGGGGCCGGACGCCCGCGGCCACGGGGCCGTCCAGGACGACAAGCCCGGTCAGACGGCCCCCCGCCCCGAGTCGGCGACCCATGTCCTCGCCCCCGCTCCCGCCGCCGCCTTCCAGGGCGTCACCCTGCTCCGCCAGGCCTCCGTCGTACGGGACACCGACGCCGCGCGGGCCCAGGACCAGGACAGGAAGCCGGCCGTGACGGGCGCCTACGCCCCGCGCGGCACGGCCGCCCCGGCCCCCTCGGGTTCGGGCTCCCCCGCCCCGATGACCGGCCCGCTCGGCAAGGACGGAAAGGCCCTGACCCTGCGCTTCGTGCTGCCGTCGGGGGAGGGCTCGGAGGCGCTGCGCTCGGTCGGTGAGCGGATCGCGCGGATGCTCAACCGCATCGGCATCAAGACCGAGATCTCCAAGGTGCCCGACGAGGGCTACTTCAAGGACCATGTGGCCGCCGGCGACTACGACCTGGCCCTCTACTCCTGGCCGGCCACCGCCTACCCGGCGACCGACGGCCGGCCGATCTTCGCCAAGCCCGTGCCCGCCAGCGACGGCTCCCTGCTGGTGGAGCAGAACTACACCCGGGTCGGTACGGACCACATCGACCAGCTCTTCAACCGGGCCGTGGCCGAGCTGGACGAGAAGGCCCAGCGCTCCTTGGTCAAGCAGGCCGACGCCCGGATCTGGGCCGCGGCCGGCTCCATCCCCCTCTTCCAGCGGCCGCAACTGGTCGCCGCCAAGCCGGAAGTGGTGAACGCGGGCGCCTTCGGCCTCGGCGCCCCCCGGTTCCAGGACATCGGGTTCGCCAACAGCGGTACCACGGGCTCCGGTGGCAAGGAGCAGAAGAAGAAGTAGCGAAGGAACGGTGAGCGACGCATGAAGCGGCGGAAAAGCACCAGGTGATCCCCCGCCCGAGCGGCTCATCCCCCGATCAATTCGCTTGCCCGCCGGCCCGCCCGGCGGGCAAGCTCGTATCCGTCCTTGACCCGGGCAGCACCACACCCCCAGATTCAGCCGCTTCGATCGGGCCGGGAAGCCCCCGACAGCTCGGCCCCGTACCATGGGACAAGCCGTGGCGTGTCAGCCCGGCGGGCGTACGAGGAAAGAACGCCGCATCCCACGATCGAGAGAAGCGCCAGCCAGCATGCCCACGCGCCACGACATCCGCAACGTCGCCATCGTCGCCCACGTCGACCATGGCAAGACCACTCTGGTCGACGCCATGCTGAAGCAGGCCGGCGCCTTCGCCGCGCACGCAGCCGAGCAGCTCGACGACCGGATGATGGACTCGAACGACCTGGAGCGTGAGAAGGGCATCACGATCCTGGCCAAGAACACCGCCGTGAAGTACCACCCCAAGACGGGTGGCGACCCGATCACCATCAACATCATCGACACCCCCGGCCACGCCGACTTCGGCGGTGAGGTCGAGCGCGGTCTCTCCATGGTCGACGCGGTCGTCCTGCTCGTCGACGCCTCCGAGGGCCCGCTCCCGCAGACCCGCTTCGTGCTCCGCAAGGCGCTCCAGGCGAAGATGCCGGTCATCCTCTGTATCAACAAGACGGACCGTCCGGACTCCCGGATCGCCGAGGTCGTCGACGAGACGTACGACCTCTTCCTCGATCTGGACGCGACCGAGGAGCAGATCGAGTTCCCCATCGTCTACGCCTGCGCGCGGGACGGGGTCGCCTCGCTGACCAAGCCGGAGGACGGTACGGTCCCGGCCGACAGCGACAGCCTGGAGCCGTTCTTCAACACGATCCTGTCGCATGTCCCGGCCCCCGAGTACGACGACGCCGCGCCGCTCCAGGCCCATGTCACCAACCTGGACGCCGACAACTTCCTCGGCCGTATCGCGCTCTGCCGGGTCGAGCAGGGTGAGCTGCGGAAGGGCCAGACCGTCACCTGGATCAAGCGTGACGGCTCGATGTCCAACGTCCGCATCACCGAGCTGCTGATGACCGAGGCGCTCACCCGCAAGCCGGCCGAGCGGGCCCGCCCCGGTGACATCTGCGCCATCGCCGGTATCCCGGACATCATGATCGGTGAGACCCTCGCCGACCCCGAGAACCCGATCGCACTGCCCCTGATCACCGTCGACGAGCCCGCGATCTCGATGACCATCGGTACGAACACCTCGCCGCTGGTCGGCAAGGGCGGCAAGGGCCACAAGGTCACCGCCCGCCAGGTCAAGGACCGGCTCGACCGCGAGCTGATCGGTAACGTCTCGCTGCGCGTGCTGGACACCGAGCGTCCCGACGCCTGGGAGGTGCAGGGCCGCGGTGAGCTGGCGCTGGCCATCCTGGTCGAGCAGATGCGCCGGGAGGGCTTCGAGCTGACCGTCGGCAAGCCCGAGGTGGTCACCAAGCAGGTCGACGGCAAGACGTACGAGCCCATCGAGCGTATGACGATCGACTCCCCCGAGGAGCACCTCGGCGCGATCACCCAGCTCATGGCCGCGCGCAAGGGCCGGATGGAGACCATGACCAACCATGGCTCGGGCTGGATCCGGATGGAGTGGATCGTTCCGTCCCGCGGTCTGATCGGCTTCCGTACGGAGTTCCTCACGCAGACGCGCGGTACGGGCATCGCCCACTCGATCTTCGAGGGCCACGAGCCGTGGTTCGGCGAGCTGCGCACCCGTAACAACGGTTCTCTCGTCGCGGACCGCTCGGGTTCCGTGACCCCCTTCGCGATGATCAATCTCCAGGAGCGCGGGGTCATCTTCACCGAGCCCGGCACCGAGGTCTACGAAGGAATGATCATCGGTGAGAACTCACGTTCCGACGACATGGACGTGAATATCACCAAGGAGAAGAAGCTCACCAATATGCGGGCCGCCTCCGCGGATTCCACCGAGAATGTGGTGCCGCCGCGGAAGCTCTCGCTGGAGCAGTCCCTGGAGTTCTGCCGCGATGACGAGTGCATCGAGGTGACCCCGGAGACGGTCCGTATCCGCAAGGTCGTCCTGGACCAGAAGGAGCGCGGCCGCGCCGCCTCCCGCGCCAAGCACGGCTGACCGTACCCGGCCCGACGGCCCGGCCCCCGCGATCTCCGCGGGGGCCGGGCCGTTTCGCGTGTGACGTCTGCGACGCGAGGGGAACGGGAGGGGAACAGGTTGCGATCGCGCCGTTCTGGAGGGTTACGTTGCGCGGATTCCGGACAGCTTGACGTCAAGTTCGTTTTTGCGGATCGCGTCCGATTATCGGTGGGTGGTCACCGGATGGTGTGTTAACGGTCCGTTTCGCGGGTGTCTGCCTGGGATAACTTTGTCCGGATTTCGGGCGGACAGTGGGTGTCGATGTTGCCAAAACGAGACCCTTTAAGTGTGGTTTACGGCCCGGTCGTACTTAATAGTTGGCCATTGAGCTCGGGTCAATGGGTCAAGCGCTATGGGGAGCGTCGACTCACGAGCACACTCGGGGTACTCGACAGCGCACTGTCAGGGGTGTCAGCGCGCGTAGACAGTGCCCTTCTTGTAGTGACAAGTGGACTCATGAGGAGGACCCCATGCGTGGTGCCATAAGCACCAAATGGGTCGGGCGCGCGGTAGTGATCCCCACGGGGGAAGAGCGATCGTGACAAGTCCTGTACAGACCGAGGACGCCTCGTCGTCCACCGTTCCCGACGCGGCCGACGTGTCGAAGGACGGGACCCAGGAGGCCAAGACGCTCGCCGGGCTCTCGCCCGGCCAGTTGATGTGGCGCCGTTTCAAGCGTGACCGCACCGGGGTCGTCTCCGCCGTCGTCGTCATCGTCTTCTTCGCGGTGGCGCTGCTCGCGCCCGTGATCAAGATGGTCTACGGCAAGGACCCGTACACCCTGTACGGCCAGGACAGTCTTGATCTGCTCGACGAGTTCAACATGCCGACCGGCACCTTCGGCGGGATGTCCGCCGACCACTGGTTCGGTATCGAGCCCAACCTCGGCCGCGATGTGTTCATGCAGCTCGTCTACGGCATGCGCACCTCGATCTACACCGCGCTCGCCGCGACCGTGCTGATGGTCGTCGTGGGTGTGCTGATCGGCCTGGTCGGCGGTTATTACGGCGGCAAGGTCGACTACTGGCTCGGCCGGCTGACGGACTTCCTGCTGGGCTTCCCCAGCCAGCTCTTCTTCATCGCCTCCATGCCCGTCGTCGTCGCGGCCTTCGTGCGCCCCGACGAGGAGACTCCCACCGCACTGCGCGCGGGAGCCATCATCGCGGTGCTGTCGTTCCTGGGCTGGATGGGACTCTCCCGGCTGATCCGTGCCGCCACCCTCTCCCTGCGTGAGCGGGAGTTCGTGGAGGCGGCCAAGATCGCGGGTGCCTCGCCCTGGCGCATCATCCGCAAGGAACTGCTGCCCAATCTGGTCACACCGATCCTGGTGCAGGCCACCCTGCTGCTGCCGTCCACCATTCTCTCGGTGGCCTTTCTCTCCTTCGTGGGTGTCGGCTATGTCGAGCCGACGCCGGACTGGGGCCGGATGTTCGCCACCGGCGCCAGCATCTACGAGCAGGACCCGGCTTACATGATCTTCCCGGGTGTCGCCATGGTCATCTTCGTCGTGGCGTTCAACCTTCTCGGCGACTCGGTTCGAGACGCCTTCGACCCGAAGTCCGGACGCTGACGTTCAGCCGAGGGGCTGCTGCCACCCGGGCGCCGGTCATACCGGATGCGCCAGGCAGCACAGTTGGATCACTACTGACAGATAGGTACTCATCACTATGAGCATCTTTGGCACGCGCAAGACACGCGCTGTCGTCGTCGCCCTGGCGGCCGGCTCGCTGGCGCTGACCGCCTGTGGCGGCAACAGCGACAGCGGTACGAAGGACAAGAGCAAGACTCAGGAGGACGCCGCCAAGCAGTCCGCGGCGGTCGCCTACGGCGATGTGAAGGCCTCCACCGGCCCGGCCCCCGAGGTCCCCGGTGCCAAGGCCGGCGGCACCATGACGGTCTACCAGGACTCGGACTTCTCCCACCTGGACCCGGGCCAGAGCTATGTCAGCGACGCCAAGATCCTGGACCGTCTGCTCCAGCGTGGTCTGACGCAGTACGAGGAGGCCGACGACGGCAAGCTCACCGTGGTCGGTGACCTCGCCACCGACTCCGGCAAGGCGACCGACGGCGGCAAGACCTGGACCTTCACCCTCAAGGACGGGCTGAAGGACCAGAACGGTTCCCCGATCACCTCGGCCGACATCCGTCACACCATCGAGCGCCTGTACGCGCCGTTCATCACGGACGGCCCGACCTACATCCAGGCATGGCTCTCCGGCGCGGGCACCACCTACCGCAAGGCGCTGCCGGACGGTCCGTACAAGGGCAAGCACCTGCCCGACTCGGTCCTGGCGACCCCGGACGCCAAGACGGTCGTCTTCAAGTTCAAGGACGCGCAGCCCGACCTGCCGCAGGCGCTCGCGATGCCCGGCTACTCCGTGGTCCCCGCCAAGACGGACACCAAGGAGAAGTACGACACGGCCCCGGTCTCGACCGGCCCGTACAAGATCTCGGACTTCAAGCCGGGCAAGTCGATGACGCTCGTCAAGAACGAGAACTGGGACGCGAAGACCGACTCGGTCCGTCACCAGTACGTCGACGGCTTCAACATCGAGTACAACCACGACGACGACGACCAGACCAAGACCCTGCTCGCCGACCGCGGCGAGGCCAAGAACGCCGTGATGTTCACGGGTCAGGTCTCCACCAACCAGGTCCGCAACGTCGTCAACGACGCCGAGGCGATGAAGCGCACGATCCAGGGCTACGCCCCGTACGTGTGGCAGCTCAACTTCAACCTGGACCGGCTGAAGGACAAGAAGGTCCGGGACGCCATCACCTACGCCATGCCGAGCGCGCAGATCTACAAGCTCGACGGTGGCGCCTACGGTGGTGAGACCGCGACCGGTCTGATGTCCCCGACCACCCCGGGCTACGAGAAGGGTTACGACCCCTTCGGCAAGCTGAAGAAGCCCAACGGTGACGTCGAGAAGGCCAAGGCGCTCATCAAGGAGGCCGGCGCCGAGGGCCAGAAGGTCGTCTACGCGTACGGCAACACCCCCGTCCGCCAGCAGCAGGCCGTCGTCATCGCCGACCGTCTGAAGGCGATCGGCCTGGACGTCGTCAAGAAGGAGATCGACTCCGCCACCTGGTACGAGCAGGTCGGCAAGGTCGACAACGGCCTGGACCTCTACATGACCGGCTGGGGCCAGGACTGGCCGTCCGCCTCCACCGTCTTCCCGCCGCTGTACGACGGTACGCAGCTCCAGGACGGTTCCTCGGTCTACTCGCACATCAACGACCCGAAGGTCAACTCCGAGATCGCCCGTATCGTGAAGATCACGGACCCGGCCGAGGCCCAGAAGGCGTGGACCGCGCTGCACCACGACATCGTCGAGCGGATCAACCCGGCCGCCCCGATCTACTACACCAAGGTGTTCCAGATCTTCGGCTCCAACGTCGGTGGCCTGCGCTACTCGACGGACTCCAGCTACGTCGACGTCACGCGTCTGTTCCTGAAGAAGTAATCAGCGTGTAGGCCGGACCCGGAGGTGCGCACCCGGCGGAGTGCGCACCTCCGGTCCGCCGAACCTCTTCTCTCGACCCCCTCACAGCCGCCGTCCTGAGAGCAGCGACCAGCCATGCTTCAATTCCTTCTTCGCCGGACGTTCGGCGCAGTCCTGACCCTCTTTCTGATCAGTGCCGTCACGTTCTTCATGTTCTTCGCGATCCCGCAGGACCCTGCCCTGCTCGCGTGTGGCAAGAACTGCACTCCGGACGCCCTGGCGGTCATCCACCAGAACCTCGGCCTCGACAAACCGGTGCCGGTACAGTTCTGGGACTTCATGGTTGGCATCTTCGCCGGCCGCGACTTCGCCGTCGGCCACTGTGACGCCCCCTGCTTCGGTATCTCCTTCGCCAACCAGCAGAACGTGTGGGACACCATCGTCGACCGGTTCCCCCTGACGCTCTCCCTCTCGGTCGGCGGACTCATCGTCTTCCTGATCGTGGGCCTCGGCGCCGGCATGATCGCCGCGTGGAAGAAGGGCACCGCCACCGACAAGGCGTTCAGCTCCGCCTCGCTGGTGCTCAGCTCGATGCAGATCTACTTCCTCGGCCCGGTCGTGCTCGGACTCTTCGTCTACAGCACCGGCTGGCTGGACAAGCCCAAGTGGGTCCCGATCAGCGAGGACCTCGGCGGCTGGTTCATGGGTCTGCTGATCCCCTGGCTGGTGATGTCCGTGATCTTCACCGCCAACTACACCCGTATGTCGCGGTCGACCATGATCGAACAGCTTCAGGAAGAACATGTGCGCGCGGCCCGTGCCAAGGGCATGAGCAGCCGCTATGTGTTCTTCCGCTACGCCTGGCGCGGCTCGCTCATCCCCATCGTCACCATCCTCGGCATGGACCTCGGCGCGCTCTTCGGCGGCGCGATGGTCACCGAGATCACCTTCGGACTGCCCGGCATCGGCCGCCTCGCCCGTGACTCCGTCATCGACAAGGACCTGCCGCTGACCATGGGCGTGATGATCGTCAGCGCCGCCTTCATCCTTCTGTTCAATGTCATCGTGGACGCGATGTACGCCATCATCGACCCGCGCGTACGTCTGTCCTAGGAGAACGACCGTGACCACACTCACCAAGACCGAGGGGGCTCCGGCTCCGACCGGGTCGGACGCGTTTCTGTCGGTGCGCGACCTGCGTGTCCACTTCTCCACCGAGGACGGCATCGTCAAGGCCGTGGACGGGCTCTCCTTCGACCTGGAGCGCGGCAAGACGCTCGGTATCGTCGGCGAGTCGGGCTCCGGCAAGTCGGTGACCAACCTGTCGATCCTGGGTCTGCACAACCCCCAGTCGACCACCATCACGGGGGAGATCCTGCTCGACGGGCAGGACCTCACCGACGCCTCGCCCAGGCAGCTCGAAAAGCTCCGGGGCGACAAGATGGCGATGATCTTCCAGGACGCCCTGACCGCCCTGTCGCCGTACTACACCGTCGGCCGGCAGATCGCCGAGCCGTTCATGAAGCACAGCGGCGCCTCCAAGAAGGAGGCCCGTGCGCGCGCCATCGAGATGCTGGGCAAGGTCGGCATCCCGGACCCGAAGAACCGGGTGGACGACTACCCGCACCAGTTCTCCGGCGGTATGCGCCAGCGCGCGATGATCGCCATGTCGCTGGTGTGCAACCCCGAACTGCTGATCGCCGACGAGCCGACCACCGCGCTGGACGTGACCGTCCAGGCACAGATCCTCGATCTGCTCAAGGACCTCCAGCAGGAGTTCGGCTCCGCGATCATCCTGATCACCCATGACCTGGGCGTCGTAGCCAATGTCGCCGACGATCTGCTGGTGATGTACGCGGGACGCGCCGTGGAGCGCGGCTCCGTGCGCGAGGTGCTCAAGCAGCCGAAGCACCCCTACACCTGGGGTCTGCTCGGCTCGATGCCGCGCCTCACGTCCGATGTGGACGAGCCGCTCCAGCCCATCCCCGGCACCCCGCCCAGCCTGCTGAACCCGCCGTCCGGCTGTGCGTTCAACCCGCGCTGTGCCTACACCGAACTGGTGGAGGGCGGCCGCTGCACGCACGAGCGCCCGCTGCTCCCCGAGGGGCGCGGCGCCGCCTGCCATCTGCCGGCGGACCTCAAACGGCAGGTTTTCATCGAGAAGATTCAGCCCCGGCTGGGCTGATGTACCGGCAACTGGGGCAATGACCATGAGCGAGAAGAACACCACCACACCCGTATCGGGCGCGGTCGCACCGCGCGGTGACGCGGTCCCGGCGACCGAGCCGCTGCTCGAAGTGAAGGGCCTGACCAAGCACTTCCCGATCTACGGCGGCTTTCCCATCAAGCGGAAGGTCGGCGCGGTCCAGGCGGTCGACGGCGTGGACCTGAGCGTCTACCCGGGCGAGAGCCTCGGCCTCGTCGGTGAGTCCGGCTGCGGCAAGTCGACCACGGGACGGCTGCTCACCCGGCTGCTGGAGCCGACCGCGGGCACGATCGAGTACAACGGCCGGGACATCACCCACGCCAACCGCCGGCAACTGGCGCCGATCCGGTCCGAGATCCAGATGATCTTCCAGGACCCGTATGCCTCGCTGAACCCGCGGCAGACGGTCGGCTCGATCATCTCCAGCCCGATGGAGATCAACGGCATCAACCCGCCCGGTGGCCGTGAGGCCCGGGTGCGGGAGCTGCTGGAGATCGTCGGCCTCAACCCGGAGCACTACAACCGCTTCCCGCACGAGTTCTCCGGCGGTCAGCGCCAGCGCATCGGCGTGGCCCGCGCGCTCGCGCTGGAGCCCAAGCTGATCGTCGCGGACGAGCCGGTCTCCGCCCTCGACGTCTCGATCCAGGCGCAGGTCGTCAATCTGCTCCAGGACCTCCGTCGCGACCTGGGCATCGCCTTCGTCTTCATCGCCCACGACCTGGCGATCGTGCGGCACTTCTCGCAGCGGGTCGCCGTGATGTACCTGGGCAAGGTGGTGGAGGTCGCGGACCGCGACTCGCTGTACGAGCGCCCCCGTCACCCGTACACCCACGCCCTGCTGTCGGCGGTGCCCGAGGCGGACATCGACCTGGACAAGAAGGAGCGGATCCGGCTCGCCGGTGACGTTCCCTCGCCGATCATGCCGCCGTCCGGCTGCCGGTTCCGTACGCGCTGCTGGAAGGCCCAGGACAAGTGCGCGACGCAGGAGCCGCCGCTGATCCAGATCGCGGGCAACCGCGAGGGTCATCTGACGGCCTGCCACTTCCCGGAGGACCCGACGACGGAGGCACGGGGCGAGGATGTCGTCCTGGACCCGGCGCTGGTGGCCATCGAGAAGGAGCTGTCCGAGGAGGCGTGAGCCGCCGCGGTGGTGTGCCGCGGCCGACGCGGCGCCGATACGACGTCCGGGCCCGCGCCCGAGGAGCTTCCTCGGGCGCGGGCCCGAGGCGTGTCGACCGCGATCCGGTTCAGTGATCCGGTCCGCGCCCCCTCCGTGATCCGGTCCGCGATCCGCGTCACGGGCCCGATCAGGGGCTGGATCACGGGTGCTGCCGGAGCACCCGCTCGATCCCCTGCCGTACGAACTCCCGTGCCAGCTCGGCGCGGCGGGCCGGCCACTCCTCGGACACCGGGCCCCCGGCCGGGTCCCCGGCAAGACCGCCGGCGGGGCGGCCCCCGCGGCCGCCTCCGTGATCCCCGTCCCGCGTCCCGTAGTCCCCCGTCCCGTATCTGCGCCGCTGGATGTCGTCGACGACCGGAGCCGGAGCCCCCTGCGCGCGCAGCTCGTCGAGGGCCTCCCGCTTGGTGATCAGCAGGCCCGCGCGCAGGGTCACCGACGCCCGTGCGAGGGTCAGCATGCCCGCGTCGACCCAGACGTCCTGGAGCCACAGCGCGGGCTTGGCGGTGACGGGCAGCCAGTACCCCCGCAGATCGGCGCGGATGAAGTCCGCCAGCTCCGTGTCGCTCACCCCGGGGAGCAGCCCGGACGGCGGCGGACCGCTCAGCACCCGTGCGCCCAGGGCCAGTTCACGGCGGGTCACCGGGGTCACCGGGCGCGCGAACCACTCACCGAGCGCCCATGTCGGATGCTGCCGTCCGGTGTCCGTGACCTCGTTGAGCGGCAGATACGTGCAGTGCAGCGCGGAGCCCAACGGCATCTCGGCGACCAGCCGTTCATGGACCGCCCGCAGCCGCTCCTCCTGGGCGCCGGTGAGTCCGGTGCCGACCAGCGCGATCAGATCGAGGTCGCTCCGGCCGGGCCGGAAGTCCCCCAGGGCCAGGGAACCGTGCGCCCAGAGCGCGACCGGGGGCAGCACGGCGCCCAGGTCGGCCCCGAAGCGGTCGAGCAGCCTTCTCACGTCGGTGTCCTCCATACGGGCCACCCTCCCACGAGGCCGGCGGGGGACGCCGGTGTCCGACGGCGGCCGCCGGGCCTGACCGCCGGAAATGCCGTTGCGTGAGCGTCCCGGCCACCGGACAGTGGGCCCATGGCTCTTTCGATACGCCCCGCCACACTCGACGACGCGCCCGCGATCCGTGATCTGCTGAACGCGATCGACACCATCGAGATCGGCCGGCCCGAGACCGATCTGAACGAAGTGGCGGCGGATCTCCGGCACCCGGAGGCGGACCTCCCGCGCAACTCCTGGCTGGCCCACGAGGACGGCGAGCTGGTCGGGTACGGACTGGTCTGGGACGACTCGGGCGCCGAGCGCATCGATATGGACCACTACGCGCTGCCCGACCACGACGGCGCGGCGGTCCGGCTGCTCGATCTCATGGAGGCCCGCGCCGCCGAGCGCGCCAGGGAGAACGGCGCGGGGCGCGCCGTCGTCCATATGCAGCTCAACACCGACCCGGTCCTGGACACCGCGCTCGTCACCGGACGCGGCTGGCAGCGCGTACGGCGGTATCACGTGATGACCCGTGAGGTGTCCCCGGAGAGCTGCCCGGTGCCCGTGCCGCCGCCGGGGGTGACCCTGCGGCCGTGCAGCGCCGAGGCCGACCGCCGGCTCGCCCACGAGCTGAGCGAGCGTACCTTCGCCGAACACTTCGACCACCAGCCCCTGACCTACCGGCAGTGGCTGGACAACCTGGACGCCGAGCGGTTCGACTGGTCCCTGGTCTGGATCGCCGCCGTCGAGGGAATGGGGGACGCGGGTCTGCTCATCACCCGCAACGACCGGGAGTCGAAGGGCTGGATCAGCAATATCGGTGTGGTCAAGGAGGCGCGCGGCCGGGGCCTCGGCGGGTATCTGCTGCACCACGCCTTCGGGGTCTTCGCCGCACTGGGCCGCGAGGTGGTCGGCCTCGGGGTGGACACCAGGAACGCCACGGGAGCGCTGAGGCTGTACGAGGCCAACGGCATGGGGCCGCACTTCTCGGTGGACACCTGGGAGATCACGCTTCCGGTGTGAGACCCGCGGTCTGACGGCCCGTCGGCGGTGCCGGCCCCCGGACGCCCCCTCATCGGGCATCCGGGGGCTTCGTGTTGCCGGGCCGCACGTACAGCCGCCATAAACATGCGGATGATCACCGCGTGGGGTGTATTGGGGGACACGGAGGACCGGCGCCCGGTGAGGAGGCATGTCGATGCGTGGAGCCGCCCAGGTCGCACGGGCCGCCTGCGCGGTGGCCGTCGCCCTCACCACGGCGTCCTGCGGCGGGGGAGCCGCCGGCGCCGCCGGGGGCCCCGACGGAGTGCTGTCCTCCTCCTGGGGCGACCCGCAGAACCCGCTGGAGCCCGCGAACACCAACGAGGTCCAGGGCGGCAAGGTCCTCGACATGATCTTCCGGGGCCTGAAGAAGTACGACCCGAGGACCGGCAGGGCGGAGAACGCCCTCGCCCAGCGGATCGACACCACGGACTCGACGCACTTCACCGTCACCGTCAAGGACGGCTGGACCTTCAGCAACGGGGAGAAGGTCACCGCGAAGTCGTTCGTGGACGCCTGGAACTACGGGGCGGACCTCAGGAACAACCAGAAGAACGCCTACTTCTTCGAGTACATCGAGGGGTACGCCCAGGTCCATCCGGCCTCGGGCCGGCCCACCGCGTCCACCCTGTCGGGCCTGCGCGTCACCGGCCCCCGGACCTTCACCGTCACGCTGTCCCAGCGCTTCTCCACCTGGCCGGACACCCTCGGGTACGCGGCCTTCGCGCCGCTGCCCCGGGCGTTCTTCGACGACCACGACGCCTGGCTCGCCCGGCCGGTCGGCAACGGCCCGTACACGGTCGAGAAGTACACCAGGGGCGCCCAGATGTCGCTGCGCACCTGGAAGGGGTATCCGGGCAGCGACAGACCGCGCAACGGCGGAGTGGATCTGCGGGTCTACACGGACGGCAACACCGCCTACACCGACCTGGTCTCCGGCAATCTCGATCTGGTCGACGACATCCCTGCCGCGCAGCTCAAGAACGTCAGGGCCGACCTCGAAGGCCGCTACATCAACACCCCCGCCGGGATCCTCCAGTCCCTGTCCTTCCCGTACTACGACCGGGCCTGGAACACCCCGGGCGCCGTCAAGGTCCGCACCGGCCTCTCCATGGCGATCAACCGTCGGCAGATCACCGAAAGGATCTTCCACGGGACCCGCACCCCCGCGACCGACTGGACCTCCCCGGTCCTCGGCGCGGCCGGCGGCTACCGGCCGGGGCTCTGCGGGCGGGCCTGCGGCTACGACCCGGCCGCGGCGAGGAGGCTGATCGCGGCCGGCGGCGGTCTTCCCGGCGGCCGGCTCACCATCACGTACAACGCCGACACCGGGTCGCACAAGGAGTGGGTGGACGCGGTCTGCAACAGCGTCAACAACGCGCTGGGCGACGACCGGGCCTGTGCCGGCAGCCCGGTCGGCACCTTCGCGGACTTCCGCAACAGAATTGCCGCGAAGAAGCTCACCGGCCCGTTCCGGGCGGGCTGGCAGATGGACTACCCGCTGATCCAGAACTTCCTCCAGCCGCTCTACTACTCCAACGGCTCGTCCAACGACGGCAGATGGACCAACGCCCGGTTCGACCGGCTGGTCAACGAGGCCAACGCAGACCCGGACACCACGACGGCGGTCCGTAAGTTCCAGCAGGCCGAGGAGGTCGTACGGGACGAGATGGCGGGGATCCCGCTCTGGTACCAGAACGGGAGCGCCGGTTACGCGGCCCGGATCTCCCATGTCGAACTGAACCCGTTCAGCGTCCCGGTCTACCCCGAGATCAGGGTCGGCTGACCCCGGCGGCCCGTCCCTTCCCCCCTTGGAACCCCGCGCCCACGACCCCCGGACCCACGACCCCCGCCCGCGCCCACGCCCCTCGGACCCACGACCCCCGGAGCAGGAGCACCTCATGGGACGTTATGTGATCCGCCGACTGCTCCAGATGATCCCCGTCTTCGTCGGCGCCACCCTGCTGATCTTCCTGATGGTCCATGTGATGGGCGACCCCGTCGCGGGACTGTGCGGCGAGAGGCAGTGCGATCCGGCGACCGAGGGCCGGCTGCGCCAGGAGTTCGGCCTCGACCGGCCGGTGTGGCAGCAGTATCTGACCTATATGGGCCATGTGTTCTCGGGCGACTTCGGGACCGCGTTCAACGGCCAGAAGGTCATCGACCTGATGGCGTCGTCCTTTCCGGTCACCATCCGGCTCACCCTGGTGGCCGTCGTCGTCGAGATCATCGTCGGGGTCGCCCTCGGGGTGGTCACGGGCCTGCGCCGGGGCCGCCCCGTCGACACCTCCGTCCTGCTGCTGACCCTGGTGGTCATCGCCGTACCGACCTTTGTCACCGGACTGCTGGCGCAGCTCGTGTTCGGCGTCAAGTGGAAGCTCGTCCAGCCGTCGGTCTCCTACGCCGCGCCGCTCGGTGAACTGCTCCTGCCCGGACTGGTGCTGGCGTCGGTCTCCCTGGCGTATGTCACCCGGCTGACCCGCGCCTCGATCGCCGAGAACGCCCGCGCCGACTATGTCCGTACGGCCGTCGCCAAGGGACTGCCCAGACACCGGGTGATCACCCGGCACCTGCTGCGCAACTCACTGATCCCGGTGGTCACCTTCATCGGCACGGACATCGGCGCGCTGATGGGCGGTGCCATCGTCACCGAGCGGATCTTCAACATCCATGGCGTGGGGTTCCAGCTCTACCAGGGCATCCTGCGCCAGAACACCCAGACCGTCGTCGGCTTCGTGACCGTGCTCGTCCTCGTCTTCCTGCTGGCGAATCTGCTGGTCGACCTCCTCTACGCCGTTCTCGACCCGAGGATCCGGTATGCCTGAACCGCAGCGCACCCGACCGAGGACCGCCGCCGCCGGGGCGGGCGCCGCCACCGCCCTCGCCGCCGACGGGGGAACCGTCCCGGAGCGGCGCCCCGCGAGCCCCGAGGGGGGCGCGCCCACCGGGCGGCCACGCGGTCTGTGGTCGGACGCCTGGCACGATCTGCGCCGCGACCCCGTCTTCCTCGTCTCGGCGCTCGTGATCGTCTTTCTGGTGGTCATCTCGGTCTGGCCGTCCCTGATCGCGAGCCGCAACCCGCTCTCCTGCGATCTGGCCCTGGCCCAGGAGGGCCCCCGGCCCGGTCATCCCTTCGGCTTCAACGGGCAGGGCTGCGACGTCTACACCCGTACGGTCCACGGCGCCAGGACCTCGGTCGTCGTCGGGGTGCTCGCCAGCCTCGGGGTCGCCGTGGCCGGCTCGGTCCTGGGCGGCCTGGCCGGCTTCTTCGGCGGGGCCTGGGACGCGGTCCTCTCCCGGATCACCGATGTGTTCTTCGCGATCCCGGTGGTGCTGGGCGGTCTCGTCCTGCTGTCCGTGGTGACCGGCTCCACCGTCTGGCCGGTGATCGGCTTCATGGTGCTGCTCGGCTGGCCGCAGATCGCCCGGATCGCGCGCGGGTCCGTCATCACGGTCGGCCGGAACGACTTCGTCCAGGCGGCCCGCGCGCTGGGCGCCTCCCCCGCGCGGATCATGGTGCGGCACATCCTGCCCAACGCCGTCGCGCCGGTGATCGTCGTGGCGACCATCGCGCTCGGTACGTTCATCGCGCTGGAGGCCACCCTCTCGTACCTCGGCGTGGGGCTCCGGCCGCCGACCGTCTCCTGGGGCATCGACATCTCCGACGCCTCGCCGTACATCCGCAACGCACCGCACATGCTGCTCTGGCCGGCCGGCGCGCTGGCGGTCACCGTGCTCGCGTTCATCATGCTCGGCGACGCGGTGCGCGACGCCCTCGACCCCAAACTGCGCTAGGGAGTCCCGCCCATGCTGCTGGACGTACGTGATCTGCGGGTGGAGTTCCGCACCCGCGACGGCGTCGCCAGGGCCGTCAACGGCGTCAGCTACGCCGTGGCGGCCGGGGAGACGCTGGCCGTGCTCGGTGAGTCTGGCTCGGGCAAGTCCGTCACCGCGCAGGCCGTCATGGGGATCCTGGACATGCCGCCCGGCCGGATCTCCGGCGGTGAGGTGTTCTTCCAGGGCCGCGATCTGCTGAAGCTCAAGGAGGAGCAGCGGCGCGGGATCCGGGGCGCCGAGATGGCGATGATCTTCCAGGACGCGCTGTCCGCGCTCAATCCCGTGCTCAGCGTGGGCACCCAGCTCGGCGAGATGTTCATCGTGCACCGGGGGATGTCCCGCCGGCGGGCGCGGGAGCGGGCCGTCGAGCTGATGGACCGGGTCGGGATCCCGGCGGCCGGGGACCGGGTGGGCGACTACCCGCACCAGTTCTCCGGCGGTATGCGCCAGCGCGTCATGATCGCGATGGCCCTCGCGCTGGAGCCCGCGCTGATCATCGCCGACGAGCCGACCACCGCGCTCGATGTGACCGTCCAGGCCCAGGTCATGGATCTGCTCGCGGAGCTGCGGCGCGAGCTGGGCATGGGACTGATCCTGATCACCCACGACCTGGGGGTGGTGGCCGATGTGGCCGACCGGATCGCGGTGATGTACGCGGGACGGATCGTGGAGACCGCCCCGGTGCGCGACCTCTACCGGGCGCCCGCCCATCCGTACACGCGCGGGCTGCTGGACTCGGTCCCGCGGCCGGACCGCAAGGGCCGGGAGCTGTACGCGATCAGGGGGCTGCCGCCGAATCTGCTGGACATCCCGCCCGGCTGCGCCTTCCACCCCCGCTGCCCGCTCGCCCGGGACGTCTGCCGGACGGACGAGCCGCCGCTCTTCGACGCCGGTGAGGGCCGGCGCAGCGCCTGCTACTTCTGGAGGGAGACGCTCGGTGGCTGAGGCCGTTCTGGAGGTCGAGGACCTGGTCAAGCACTATCCGCTGACCCGGGGTGTGCTGGTCGGGAAGCAGATCGGGGCGGTACGGGCCGTCGACGGGATCTCGTTCGGCCTGGCTCCCGGCGAGACCCTCGGCATCGTGGGGGAGTCCGGCTGCGGCAAGTCGACCCTGGCGAGAATGCTGGTGAGCCTGGAGCGGCCGACAGCCGGGCGGATCCGGTACCGGGGCGAGGACATCACCGGGCTGTCGGGGCGCGCGCTGAAGGCGGTGCGCCGCAATATCCAGATGGTGTTCCAGGATCCGTACACCTCGCTCGACCCGCGGATGACCGTCGGCGACATCGTGGGGGAGCCGTACGAGATCCATCCCGAGGTGGCGCCGAAGGGCGACCGGCGCCGGCGGGTCAGGGAACTGCTGGACGTGGTCGGGCTCAATCCGGAGTACCTCAACCGCTATCCGCACCAGTTCTCCGGGGGGCAGCGCCAGCGCATCGGCATCGCCCGCGGACTGGCCCTGCGGCCGGAGATCATCGTCGCCGACGAACCGGTCTCGGCCCTCGATGTCTCCGTCCAGGCGCAGGTCATCAATCTGATGGAGCGGCTCCAGGACGAGTTCGGGCTCTCCTATGTGTTCATCGCCCATGACCTGTCGATCGTCCGCCATATCTCCGACCGGGTCGGGGTGATGTATCTGGGGCGGCTGGCCGAGATCGGCACGGACACACAGATCTACGACCATCCGACGCACCCCTACACCCAGGCGCTGCTCTCGGCGGCGCCGCTGCCCGATCCGGCGGCGCGCGGGCACCGGGACCGGATCATCCTGGCGGGCGAGGTCCCCTCCCCGGCGCATCCTCCGTCCGGCTGCCGGTTCCGTACCCGCTGCTGGAAGGCGCGGGAGCGGTGCGCGGTGGAGGAACCGGTCCCGGAGGTCCCGGCGGCCTTCCTGGGAGAGAAGGGGCCGGCCGCCCACCCCTCGGCCTGTCATTTCGCCGAGGAGCGACGGAGCGTATCGGCCGAGGGGGGCGAAACGTAATAAAACACATCAATTTCGTTAACACGCAGGCAACTTGGCGGACCCGGCACCGATATACGAACGCGTCACGCTGAACAACGTACGGCCGTGCGGGTGCCGTAGATCGGCCGGGGCTCTGAGAGCCCCGGCCGGTCGCCTCACTCCAGGCCCAGGGACCGCTTCAGGAAGTCGACCTGGAGCAGCAGGAGATTCTCCGCGATCTGTTCCTGCGGTGTCATATGCGTCACACCGGTGAGCGGCAGTACTTCATGGGGCCGCCCGGCGGCCAGCAGTGCCGCCGAGAACCTGAGCGTGTGTGCCACCACCACATTGTCGTCCGCGAGCCCATGGATCAGCATCAGCGGGCGTACGGGGGACTGCGGCGAGGAGAGCCCGTCGTCCGTGACCAGCGAGTGCGCGTCGTACACCTCGGGGGCCTCCTGGGGGGTGCCGAGATACCGCTCCTGGTAGTGGGTGTCGTACAGCCGCAGATCGGTGACCGGGGCGCCGGAGACCGCCGCGTGGAAGACATCGGGGCGCCGCAGGACCGCCAGGGCGGCGAGATAGCCGCCGAAGGACCAGCCGCGGATCGCCACCCGCTCCAGATCGAGCGGGAACCGGTCCGCGAGGCCGTGCAGCGCCTCGATCTGATCGTCCAGGCTGAGCAGCAGATTCCGCTCGACCGCCTTCTCCCAGGCGGGCGAACGGCCCGGGGTGCCCCGGCCGTCGGCGACGATCACCGCGAACCCCTGGTCGGCGAACCACTGCGAGGTGAGATGCGGGTTCTGCGCGGCGACCACCCGCTGGCCGTGCGGACCGCCGTAGGGGTCGAGCAGCACCGGAAGCGGACCGTCCGATTCCTGGTGGCCGGTGGGCAGCAGCACCGCGCAGGGAATCCGGTGCGCGCCCGCCTCCGTGAGCCGCGGACGGGCCGTGAGCCCCGGCTTCTCCGCGTACGAGGCGATGGTGGCGAGCCGCTCGCCGCCCCTGAGGACCCGCGCGGACGACCCCGCCGTGTCCGGTACGGACGACACCAGGACGGACACCTCGCCCGCGCGGACGGCCGTGTGCACACCCGGCGCCGAGGAGACCCGTTCGACCCCCAGCTCATTGACCCGGTACACATGAATCTGGCCAATTTCCGGATCCCCCGCCGCCTCCCCGGCCGACGCCGATACCAGGACATCCCGGTCACCGATGTCCAGTACCGCGCGCGGGTGCAGCTGCGGCCCGGTCAGCGGCCGGTCGCCGACCATCAGGACCCGCGCGCCGCCCTGGTCGGCGAGCCGCACCAGCCGCCCGTCCGGAGCCCAGGCCGGCGCCCCCGGGAACAGCTCCAGCCACGCCGGATCCTCCTCCCGGTGCACGGTCCTGGTCGCGCCGGTCTCCGTGTCCACCGCCAGATAGAGCTGTTCGCGCTGGTCACGGCTCTGTGCAAGCAGCAGGGGAGCGCCCGCCGACGACCAGTGGACCCGGGCCAGATACGGGTACCGTGCCCGGTCCCAGACCACCTCCGTACGCTCCGGCGGCCCGTCGTCCGGCCCGCCGAGGGGCACCAGGAAGAGCCGTACGTCCGCGTTGGGCGTGCCCGCCGCGGGATAGGCGACCCGGGCGGGCTCCCGGTCGGGGCGGGAGGGATCGGAGATCCACCAGCGCCGCACCGGCGCGGTGTCCACCCGCGCGACCAGCAGCCGGTCCGACTCGGGCGACCACCAGTAGCCCCGGGTGCGGCTCATCTCCTCGGCCGCGATGAACTCCGCGAGACCGTAGGTGATGTCGTCGCCCTCGTCCCCCTCGTCCCCCTCGTCGCCCTCGTGCGCGCTCCGGCGGGGTCCCGCCAGCTCGCGGTCGCCCTCCCCGTCCGCGCCGGTCACCCGCAGCGCCCCCGCGGTCACATAGGCGATGTGCCGTCCGTCGGGCGCGGGCCGCGGGTCGATCACCGGTCCCGGCACGGGGAGTTGGCGCGTGGTGCCGGCGCGCAGCTCCGCCGCGTAGAGCCGTCCGGAGAGCGCGAACGCGGCCAGTTCGACTGCGCTGTCCACCGCGTAGCCGACGATGCCGCCCGCCCCCTCGCGGCTCCGCTCGCGGCGGGCCCGCTCCTCGGGCGAGAGCCGCTCCTCCGCGCCCCCCAGCAGCCCCCTGGGGTCCGCGGCGACCCGCTCCCGCCCCTCGGGTCCGGGGCCTTCGAGATCGAGCACCCAGAGGGCGTTCACGCGGTCCGTCCCCGAGGCGGAGCGGAGGAAGACCACCCGCGCTCCGTCGGGGGAGACGGTGAACGCCCGGGGGGCGCCCAGAGTGAACCGCATGGTCCTGGCGTGCCGGCGTGGGAACGAGTGCTCGTGGCTCAAGGTCATACGACCGAAACTAGTGCCCGTGCGCCCCCCTGTGCTGCCGTGCACCGACCGATGCGTACGTACGGATAGTTATGATCCGTAGCGCAAGGTGGGTAGGAATCTGCAGGCACATGCATGCCGCTCTTTCCCGACTGATATTTATGGAGGTGAACCGCCGTGGCACTCTCGATTTCGGCGGTGGTGCTGCTGGCGATCATCGTCTTCCTGCTGGTCCGGAAATCCGGGCTCAAGGCCGGTCACGCGGTGGTCTGCATGCTGCTCGGGTTCTACATCGCCAGTTCGTCCATCGCGCCCACCATCAGCGAACTGACCACGAACGTGGCGGGGATGATCGGCGGGATCAAGTTCTGACCTCCCGCTCCGGCCGCTGACCGCGGTCCCCGGCCCCGACCACGGCCGGCGCGTCCTCCGCACGCCGCCGGCCCCGCCCGACGTTTCCCGCCCGACGTTTCCTGCTCGACGCTCCCCGGCCGCCGTCCGCCGGCCGGGGAGTTCCACGGGTGGCCTCGTAGGCTGTCCCCATGACCGACCAACCCGCCCGCCGTCTGCTGCTGGTGCACGCGCACCCGGACGACGAGTCGATCAACAACGGCGCGACCATGGCCAAGTACGCGGCCGAGGGCGCCCGGGTCACCCTGGTGACCTGCACCCTCGGGGAGGAGGGCGAGATCATCCCGGCCGATCTCGCCCATCTCGCCGCCGACCGCGAGGACGGCCTCGGCACCCATCGCATCGGTGAACTCGCCGCGGCGATGCGGGAGCTGGGGGTCACCGACCACCGTTTCCTGGGCGGTCCCGGCAGATTCCGGGACTCCGGGATGATGGGCCTCCCGCAGAACGACCGCGAGAACGCCTTCTGGCACACCGAGGTCGACGAGGCCGCCGCGCATCTCGTCGAGGTGATCCGTGAGGTGCGCCCCCAGGTGCTGGTGACGTACGACCCGAAGGGCGGCTACGGCCACCCCGACCACATCCAGGCCCACCGTGTCGCCATGCGCGCCGCGGAGCTGGCGGCGCGGCGCGCGTACCGCCCCGGGTCCGGCGCCCCGCACGCGATCGACAAGATCTACTGGAACCGGGTGCCGCGTTCGGTGGCCACGGAGGGCTTCGAGCGGCTCCGCGCCGCCGGCGCCGGCTTCCCCGGGGTCGCGGAGATCGACGACATCCCGGGCGTGGTGGACGACTCGGAGATCACCGCGGCGATCGACGGAGCGCCGTACCGGGAGCGCAAGGCCGCCGCGATGCGGGCCCACGCGACCCAAATCGCCGTGGACGGGCCCTTCTTCGCGCTCTCCAACGATCTCGGCCAGCCGATCTTCGCCGCCGAGTACTACCAGTTGGCGCACGGGGTGTCCGGGGCCCCCGCGGGGGAACGCGAGAGCGATCTCTTCGCCGGAGTCGCGGAAGCCCCCGCGAACCCCGCGAACCCCGTGAACCCCGCGAACCCCGCGGCCGTCCCCGGCGCCGCGACCGACGGGGCCGGCGCATGAGTGAGCAGAAGCACTCCCATCCCGCCGACGGGCTCACGGCCCCGCCCCGGCCCGCCCGTGCCGCCGTCTACGCGGGCCTCGCCGTGCTCGGCGCCCTGGTCGCCGTCGCGGGCTCGCTCGTCCAAGGCGGCTGGTTCCCCGGCGGCTTGGTGCTGGCGCTGCTCGCCACCGCCGGGGTCTTCCTCGGCGGACTGCGCCTCACCGGTACGCAGATGGGCGTGGGAGCGCCCGCCGCGGGCTGGCTGATCGCGGCCGTCCTGCTGAGCATCGGCCGTCCGGAGGGCGACGCCGCCTTCTCCGCGGGCGTCGGACCGCTCATCTACCTGCTGGGCGGGATGGTGGTCGCTGTGATGTGTGCCACCATGTCGCGGTTGCCGCAACCGGGCACGAAGTCCGGCCGACTTGAGAGGTGACGCGCCCGTCATCCACTGAATTGCCCCTCTCCGCACGGCCCGCGAACCATAGCTTCACACGGTCGTCGGATGTCGGTCGGCGGAGGACAGTATGGTGGTGCGCGCTCCGGGCCTTCCCCTCGCCTTCGGCAATGGGGGACCTGAACAGTGAGTACCAGTAAGAACGGGCGGCGGAGCCAACCGGGAGAACCAGCTTTGAGTCGTGAAACTGACAGTTCGTCCTCCGGGCCCCAGGGGCGCGGCGGAGCCGCGTACCCCTCGGGGACACCGCCGTACGGATCCCGCCAGTATCCGTCGCCGCACCCCCGGCAGGACGCTCCGGAGGAGGCCGACACCGCGCTCGCCCCTCAGCCGGACGAGCCGAGAACCGAGACCACGCTGACCACCCGCATCCGGATCAACATCCCGGGTTCGCGGCCGATCCCGCCCGTCGTGATGCGCACGCCCGTGGGCGACAGCGACACCGCGGGCGGCCGGGGCGTCAAGGCCGTCGAGCGCACGGGCGGCGTCTCCGTACCGGAGCAGGGACGGGACAGAACGGATGCCCCGGGTGCCGAGGCCCCGGACGAGAAGCCCGCCGGGGACAAGCCCGCGAACGACTGGTTCGCGCCGCGCAGGCCCTCCAGCGGCACCGGCACGGGTACGGGTACGAGCGCGGGCATGAGCGCGGGCCTCGGCGCCAGCGGGGGCATGGGCGCGGGCGCCGCCGCCACGGGAGCGTCCGTACCGGCGCAGGCCGGCCCCGGAGCCGACCGGCGCGCGGACACCCCGTACTACGGCGACTACTCCGAGGCCCCGCAGCCGCGGTCGCACCCGGCCACGGGCGGCGGCCCGCTCGGTGATCTCCCCGGCGGCTCCGGTCTGCCGGGCCAGGGACTGCCGGGCCAGGGGACCAACGGCTTCGGGCCCGGCGGCGGCCCCACCACACCGGCGCTCGGTATCCGTCCCCCCGGCGGGCCGGGCGGGACCGGCGGTCCCAGCGGTCCGACCGCGGGACCCGTCACCGGCGGCGCCTCGCTGAGCACCCCGCCCTCGTCGCCGGGCACCCCGCCCGGGGCGGGCCAGGGCGGTGCGCGGCGGATGTCCGACGACACGGCGGAGCTGACCCCGCAGCAGCACGCGCCCGAGCCCGGCCCCGGCGGCCATGTCTCCGGCGACACGCTGACCAGCGGCATCCCCGTGGTGCCGCCGGAGCACCGCTCGCCGTTCCCGGGCTCCGGCCCGCACACCGACCAGGGTCCCGGGCCCGGCGGCCCCGGCTCCCAGGACCAGGACTTCTCGGCGCCGGACTTCCCCGGTGCCGTCGGCTCCACGAAGGGCGGCGGGCCCGCACCGGCCGCCCCCGCGCGGTCCTCGGCCCCGGCGGCCCCCGCCCCCGTCAAGAAGGGCCGCTCCAAGCTGGCGCTGCTTCTTGTCGCCGCCCTGGTGGCGGGCGGCGGTGTGTACGGCGCGGGCCTGCTCATGAACCACTCCGACGTACCGAAGGGCACCACCGTCCTCGGCGTCGACATCGGCGGCGGCACCCGTGACGCGGCGGTCATCAAGCTCGACGCCGCACTCGGTGAGCGGGCCACCGCGCCGCTGCTGCTCAGCGTCGGCGGCAAGACCGAGGAGCTCTCCCCGGACAAGGCGGGTCTCGGGCTGGACAGCCAGGCGACCGTCCGTGCCGCGGCCGGCAGCGACTACAACCCGGTCTCGGTGATCGGCTCGCTCTTCGGCGGCGAGCGGATCGCCCAGCCGGTGATCCCCGTCGACGAGGAGAAGCTCAGCGTCGCGCTGACCGATCTGGCCGGTGTCTCGGGGTCGGCCACCGAGGGAACGATCAAGTTCGAGCCGGGCCGCGCCGTCGCCGTACCGGGCAAGTCGGGCCAGGCGCTGGACGTCAGCCACTCGATCATCTCGGTACGGGACGCCTATCGCGCCCAGGTCCAGACGGGCCGTGCCAACCCCGTCGAGCTGCCGGTGGCCCAGCGCGATCCGACGATCACCCAGGCGGAGCTGGACCGGGCGATGAACGAGTTCGCCAAGCCCGCGATGTCCGACCTGGTCACGATCAAGGCCGGGGGCAAGCAGATCCAGTTCGGCCCCGCCAGGTCGCTGCCGAAGATCCTCTCGATGAAGGCGATCGACGGGCGGCTGGTCGAGGTCTACGACAAGAAGGCCATCGAGGAGCTGCTGGAAGGCGTCTTCGACGGCATCACGATCACCAAGGGGGACGGCAAGGAGCACCCCGTCTCCGCCGACGATGTCGCCCAGGCGATGCAGAAGGCGCTGCTCGGCACGACACCCGCCGAGCGCACCCAGGTGATCGATCTCGACCCCAGCTAGGGCCTCTCGGTCGGGACACGGCACAGATGACACGGAGCCCCCCGCTCTCGGGCGGGGGGCTCCGTGCCGTCTGTGCTGTCTGTGCTGTCTGTGCTGTCTGTGCTGTCTGTCGTCGTTCGAGGTGTTCGTGGTGTTCGTGGTGTTCGTGCTCTCAGTTGAGCATCGCCCGCGCCGCCCGTGCCCGGCGGCGGATCGCCTCCGCCGTCGACGGCTCGACCGCCGCGACCACCCGCGCGTACTCCTCCAGCTCCGTCGCCCCCTGGAGGAACTCCCCGCGCTGTACGAGGAGCTGGGCCCGGTCGTAACGGAGTCTGGCCGGGTGGGCGGGCAGCAGCAGGGAGAGTTCGACCGCCCACAGCGCCACATCGGTGCGCTCGGGCCGCGTCGCCGCCCAGGCGCGGATGTTGTTCAGGACGCGCAGGACGATGTCGAGGGGATCGGCCGGGGCGAAGAGGGCGTCCTCCGGCGGCCCGCCCGTCGCCTCGCCCACCAGCCGCGCCGTGTCCGCGCCGGTCAGCAGCCGCCCGCCGGCGAAGGGGTCGGCCAGGATCCGTTCGCCGGGATCGCCGAAGCCGACCACGAAATGGCCGGGCAGGGCCACCCCGTGCACCGGGGCCCCGGCCCGTCGCGCGACCTCCATCCAGACCACGGAGAGCAGGATGGGCAGCCCGCGCCGCCGGCGCAGCACCACCGGCAGGAGCGAGGAATCGAGCCGCTGGTACTCGGCGGGGGAGCCCTCGAAACCGCACCGCTCGCCGAGCAGCTCCGCCAGCGCGACGGCCCAGGCACGCGCGCCGAGGACACCGAAGGGCAACAGCCCCGCCAGCCGGTCCAGTTCGGCCTGGGCGGCGTCGATACCGGCCTCGCCCAGGGCGGGGTCCGCCTCCGCGCCCACCAGAAGACAGAGCGTGGCCAGGTCGGGACGGTCCGCTCGGGCCTCCAGGGCGAAGCGCCCGCGCGGATGGTCGGATTCCGGTCGCATATCGGCCTCGTACCCGCTCAGGGGGATCGGAAGTGGTGGTAGCGGTGGTGGACGGCGAAGCCCATCCCGTCGTACAGCGCGCGGGCCCCGTCGTTGTCCGACTCCACCTGGAGCCAGGCGGCCGACGCGCCCTCCTCCAGCGCGCGCCGGGCGAGCGCGGTCATCACGGCCGTCGCCAGCCCCTGGCGACGGTGGGCCGGATCGACCTCCACCGCCATGAATCCCGCCCAGCGTCCGTCGACCACACAGCGGCCGATGGCCGCGGGAATGTCCGCCGTCCCGGGTACCGAGGCGAACCACACAGAAGGGCCGCTGCCCAGTACGTGGAGCACATGGGGGCCGGGCACACTCGACCGCTGGTAACGCTGGAGCCAGCCGGTGGCCGCTTCGACGGAGCGGTCGAGCCGTACGCGGGAGACGGCGGCGTCGGCCGCGGCAGCGGTGCCGGCCGGATCGGCGGCACCGGCGGTACCGGTGGCCGGGTCCCCGAGCGGCGCGAGCGCCCCGATCCGTACCTCCGCGGTCACCTCCGGGCGCCAGCCGCGCCGCTCCAGCTCCGCGCACAGCCGCTCCTGGGTCCCCTTCGCACCGTTCGCGGCCTGCACATACGCGGGCAGCCCCCGCTCCCCGTACCACTGCCGTACGCGCTCCAGCGCCTCGTCCAGCGGCACCCCCGGGTCACCGAGCGGCAGGGCGGAGTTGGCCCGCCGGGTGAAGCCAGCCCTGCGCCGCGGCGCGGCCCCGGCGGGTGGGCCCCCGTCCGGCTCCGGGACCGGCGCGGCAGCGGCCCGCAGCAGCCATCCGCCGAGCGGCTCGCTCTCCACCGGCTGCCAGGCGCGGGCGCCGACCCGTGTCAGCTCCTCGAAGTCCGCCGCGGGCCCCCGGCGCCTGGCCGGTGCCTCCGGCACGACCTTCCCCGCGACCAGGGCCGACTCGGGGACCTCGACGCTCTCACCGGTACGGCGTGTGATCAGCAGCACACCTTTGTCCCACGATGTGAGAACGCCGACCGTGTCGGTGAACTTCTCGGTCCCCGCGCCGCCCTCCACCATCTGTCTGACTGATACACGTTTGCCCACGTCAGCCGGGGTCAGCCGGACCCGGAGCCGTCCGCCCGCAGTGAATTCCACAGCTCTGTCCGCCCCTCCTGTTCGGATCGTGCTCAAGAACGGAGATACTAGATGCGGGCATCGACGACGCCGCGCTCCCGCGCGCCCGTGGACGGAGCCGCAGATCGGCCCGCCGCGCCCTATCGAGGAGGAACGACAGCGTGACCTACGTCATCGCGCAGCCTTGTGTCGACGTCAAGGACAAGGCGTGCATCGAGGAGTGCCCGGTCGACTGCATCTACGAGGGCTCCCGGTCCTTGTACATCCACCCGGACGAATGCGTCGACTGTGGAGCCTGTGAGCCGGTCTGCCCGGTCGAGGCCATCTTCTACGAGGACGACACCCCGGAGGAGTGGAAGGACTACTACAAGGCGAACGTCGAGTTCTTCGACGAGCTCGGTTCGCCCGGCGGTGCTTCCAAGCTCGGCCTGATCGAGCGTGACCACCCCTTCATCGCCGCGCTGCCGCCCCAGAACGGCTGACAGCGCGCCTCCCGGTCCCGTACGGCGCGTGCCGTACGGGACCGGGGTGTTTCCGAACCCGGCGCTGTTTCCGAACCCGGCGCGGACCCGGTACGAGCGCGTACGAGAAAGAGTGAGCACGTGTCCCCAGTCTCTTCGAGCCTTCCCCTCTTCCCCTGGGACAAGCTGGAGCCTCACAAGGCGCGGGCCACGGCTCACCCGGACGGGATCGTCGACCTGTCCATCGGCACCCCCGTCGACCCGGTCCCCGAGCTGATCCGGCGGGCGCTGATCGGGGCCGCCGACTCACCCGGGTATCCGACGGTGTGGGGCACGGTCGCGCTGCGCGACGCGCTGACCGGCTGGGTGGAGCGCAGGCTCGGCGCGCGCGGGGTCACCCACGCGAACGTACTGCCGGTGCTCGGCTCCAAGGAGCTGGTGGCCTGGCTGCCGACGCAGCTCGGCCTCGGCGCGGGCGACCGGGTCGCGCATCCGCGCCTCGCGTACCCCACGTACGAGGTGGGCGCGCGGCTCGCCGGCACCGAGCCCGCTCCGTACGACATGGAGGCCTTCGCGGCCGACCCCGCGAGCGCCGGGCTGGAGGACGTGAAGCTCCTCTGGCTGAACTCGCCGTCGAACCCGACCGGAGCGGTGCTGGCCAAGGACGCGCTCGCCCGGATCGTGGCCTGGGCGCGGGAGCACGGGGTGCTGGTCTTCAGCGACGAGTGCTATCTGGAGCTGGGCTGGGAGGCCGAGCCGGTGTCCGTCCTGCACCCGGATGTCAGCGGCGGTACGTACGAGGGGATCGTCGCCGTCCACTCGCTCTCCAAGCGCTCCAATCTCGCCGGATACCGCGCCGCGTTCGCTGCGGGTGACGCGGCCGTCCTCGGCGAGCTGCTCCAGGTCCGCAAGCACGGCGGGATGATGACCCCCGCGCCCGTGCAGGCGGCGACGGTGGCGGCGCTCGGTGACGACACCCATGTACGGGAACAGCGTGCGCGGTACGCCGCCCGCCGCGCCGCGCTGCGCGCCGCGCTGGAGGCGCACGGCTTCCGTATCGACCACAGCGAGGCCAGCCTCTATCTGTGGTCGACCCGCGACGAGCCGTGCTGGGACACCGTGGCGCACCTCGCGGAGCTGGGCATCCTGGTCGCCCCCGGCGACTTCTACGGTCCCGCGGGCGCGCGCCATGTGCGGGTGGCGCTGACGGCCACCGACGAGCGCGTGGACGCGGCGGTCAAGCGGCTGGGCTGAGACGGGACGGGGACGGGGAGGGCCCGGGGAGCTGCTGCTCCCCGGGCCCTCCCCGTACACCCCACACACCTCTGCGGTATCTGTGTGCTCCGCGCCTACGCGCGGGGCGTGTCAGCCGCCGATCGGCAGTCCGCCGACCGGCAGACCGCCCACGAGGGCCCCGGTCGGGGCCGCCCCGGTGGTGCTCGTGGCGGTCGAGGCGGTGTCGCCCACCACCGCACCGGCGCTTCCCGCGGTGTCACCGGCCACCTTCTGAACGGCGGGGGTCGCCGTCTTGCCGACCGCGCCGACGGTCCTGCCCGCCGCGGGGACGCCCTTCTTGACGGCCTTGCTGCCGAGGTCGCCCGCCACATCGGTGGTCTGCCGCGCGCCGCGGTCCACGGTGCTGCCCACGGCGGCACCGTCGAGCGCGCTCACCGCGCCCAGGTCGGGGGTCTGCGGCAGCGCCGCCGCGCTCGCACTGCCGGCCGCACCGACCACGGGGGCTGCGCCGGCGGCGACGAGCAGCGCGGCACGGGCGATCCGACGGGTCAGGGGGAGGGTCATGATGCTCCTTCGACGGGAGGGAAACAGTGCTTGTCCGGCGATCGGACGTCATGACAACCCCCCGAGGGGCGACGGAAGTTGCGGCGCGCCAGGGTAAAGAATTGGTAACGCGTCGTATTGTCGGTGAGGGGCGAAAGCGGGCAAAAGCGGGTGTCCCGCAGTGTCCGGCGAACCGTCACTTCCCTGTTCCCGCAAGGGTTGTGGCACAGGGGGTCGGTGGTGCCGAATCATCGGAAGAGATGCCGTCGGAAGAGCGGACGACTCGTCCGTCCGGGTGGTCGGCCGTACTGCTGAGCGATAAGCGATATCGCCCGGTATGCCGGACTGCCCGGAGGCGGGCAGATGCCTCGGCGCGGGAGCGGCGCAGCGCGGGAGGGGTTCAGAGCGGGAGGGGCTCAGCGCGGGAGGGGTTCAGCGCGCGGTGCGCATCCTGACCTCGTCCGTGGCCGTGCCGGGGGCGTCCGAGCGCCGCCAGCCCCGGTCCGCCTCCTTCGCGCTCCACACCCGGCCCGCGTAGGAGACCTCGTCGATCCGCAGGACGGCGGACTGCGCCACCGCCCAGTGCGCCAGCTCCCAGCCGCGCCGCGACGACGGGCCCCCGCCCGCACGGCCGCCGCGCGAACCGGTGTCCGCGGTCGTGTCCGCGGTGTCGGTGCCGGTCGTCGCGGACACGGGCACGGACACCTCGGCGCCCGAGCCGGCGGACCGTACCCCGGCGCCGAAGGAGCGCTCCAGGGCGGCCCGTACCCGCGCCGGATCGCCCGGCGTCGCGGCACTCGGCACGGAACAGGTCAGCGAGGCCGCGGACCGGCCGGTGAGCGCCGCCGCGAGCAGCGCGGCGTCCGGCTCGTGCTTCGCGTACGCCTGCGGGAAGCCGCTGCGCTGGACCCGCTGGGCCGCCTCGGTGAGCGGCAGCCGGGAGTAGCCGGGGACCTCGACGAGATGGTCGTAGAACTGTCCCGCCGAGTAGACCGGATCGAGGATCTCCTTCGGCGTGCCCCAGCCCTTCGAGGGACGCTGCTGGAAGAGGCCGAGCGAATCGCGGTCGCCGTGGTTCAGATTGCGCAGCGCGGACTCCTGGAGGGCCGTCGCCAGCGCGATCGTGACCGCGCGCTCGGGCAGCCCCCGGGTGGTGCCCACCGCGGAGATCGTCGCCGCGTTCGCTGCCTGTTCCGGGCTCATCTCGTAGACCGGACCGCTGTCGCCCCCACCGCTGTCGCCCTCCGCGTCCGTGGCCCGGACCACACACCGGGGAGGGCCCCCGCCGCCGGACAGGTACTGCACCGCCAGATACCCGGCCAGGGCCAGCAGTACGGCGAGAGCGGCGGCGATCCGCAGGAGGCGGCCGCGCCGGGCGGGGGAAGCGGTCTCGGACACGCGCCCACCGTACTGGAGTCGGATCACCTCCACCGGCGCCGGATCCCGGGAGCCGCCGCCCTGATCGCCGCCCCGCCGCCGCCCGGATCGCCGCCCCGCCGGCCCGGGACCACCGCCCCGGCGACCCGGGACCACCGCCCCGCCGGCCCCGGGTCGCCGCCCCGGGCCGCCACCCCCTCCGCCGGCCCCGGACCACCCCTGCCGGGACCGGGGTCCCGGGCATGCACGGTGCCCGGCACCATGGGTGCCCACCCCATGGGGCGGGCGGTCACGGGCCGGATATCCACGGGCCGGACATCCATAAGCGGTGGATTAGGGTCGCACCATGTCTGAGAACGTGCTGGACCTCACTCTGGACGGCCCGCGGCTCACCGCTCGCCTGGTCGACTTCCCCTCGGTCAGCGGCGACGAGAAGCCGCTCGCCGACGCGATCGAGCAGGCGCTGCGTACCCTGCCCCATCTCACCGTCGACCGGCACGGCAACAACGTCGTCGCCAGGACCCGGCTGGGACGGGACGAGCGCATCATCCTGGCCGGTCATATCGACACCGTCCCGATCGCCGGCAATGTGCCCTCGCGCCTGGACGAGGACGGGATGCTGTGGGGCTGCGGCACCAGCGACATGAAGTCCGGGGTGGCCGTCCAGCTCCGTATCGCCGCGACGGTCCCCGAGCCCAACCGCGATCTCACCTTCGTCTTCTACGACAACGAGGAGGTCGACGCGGACCGCAACGGTCTCGGACATGTGGCGCAGGCCCACCCCGACTGGCTGGAGGGCGATTTCGCCCTGCTGCTGGAGTCGTCCGACGGGGAGGTCGAGGGCGGCTGCCAGGGCACGCTGCGGATCCTTCTCCGTACCACTGGGGAGCGCGCACACTCCGCGCGGAGCTGGATGGGCTCCAACGCCATTCACGCCGCCGCGCCGATCCTGGAACGCCTTGCCGCCTACGAGGCGCGCCGGCCCGTGATCGACGGCCTGGAGTACCGGGAAGGGCTCAACGCCGTACGGATCGAGGCCGGTGTCGCCAACAACGTCATTCCCGACGCCTGCACGGTCACGGTCAACTACCGCTATGCCCCGGACCGCAGCGCGGAGGAGGCCCTCGCACATGTCCATGAGGTCTTCGCCGGCTGCGGAGTGACGGAGTTCGTCGTGGACGACCACTCGGGAGCGGCGCTGCCCGGTCTCTCGCACCCGGCCGCCGCCGCCTTCATGGCCGCCGTGGGCGGTACGGCGCGGCCCAAGTTCGGCTGGACGGATGTCTCGCGGTTCGGCGGTCTCGGGGTGCCCGCGGTCAACTACGGTCCCGGGAACGCGCTGCTCGCCCACAAGCGCGACGAGCGGGTGGCCGTCGAGCGGATCACTCACTGCGAGGAGCGCCTGCGCGACTGGCTCACCAAGTGACGGTCTGATCGTCCGCCGGAATTTCGCCGTTTGTCACGCCCAGGGACCTACCCTTGCCCAGAACAACGCACAGCGGCGGAGGGAGCGGGTCATGGGCATGCCTGACGGAGCGCGGAAGCCTGAGGAACAGCGGCTCGGACCGGTGATCCGCAGACGGGAGCAGGTGCAGCCCGGTACGACCGATCAGCGGCTGCTGGACACCGAGGGCGACTCGGAGTGGGTGCACACCGACCCCTGGCGGGTGATGCGCATCCAGTCGGAGTTCGTCGAGGGCTTCGGCGCGCTCGCCGAACTGCCCAGCGCCATCAGTGTCTTCGGCTCCGCGCGCACCCCGGTCGGCTCCCCCGAGTACGAGGCGGGCACCCGGATCGGCGCGGCGCTCGTCGACGCCGGCTTCGCGGTGATCACGGGCGGCGGCCCCGGCGCGATGGAGGCCGCGAACAAGGGGGCCCGGGAGGCGGAGGGGATCTCCGTGGGGCTGGGGATCGAGCTGCCCTTCGAACAGGGACTCAATCCGCATGTCGACATCGGTGTGAACTTCCGCTACTTCTTCGTCCGCAAGACCATGTTCGTGAAGTACGCGCAGGGCTTCGTGGTGCTGCCGGGCGGCCTCGGCACGCTGGACGAACTGTTCGAGGCGCTCACCCTGGTCCAGACCCGCAAGGTGACCCGCTTCCCGATCGTGCTGTTCGGCACGGCGTACTGGGGCGGGCTCGTCGAATGGCTGCGGGACACCGTGGTCGCGCAGGGCAAGGCGTCGGAGAAGGACCTGCTGCTGTTCCATGTCACGGACGACGTGGACGAGGCGGTCGCCCTGGTCACCAAGGAAACGGGCAAGTAACGGGCAAGTAGGGCACAGCGGGCGGGCGCGGAGGCGGCTCGTCGGTGCCTCGGTACGGAGGCGGCCCCTTGGTACCTCGGTACGGAGGCGGCGGCCCCGCCCCGCTTCGGTGGGGAGGCGGCCTCTCGCCCCCTGTCTTCCCGCCACCCCCGGCGGGCGGCGGGCCGGGCCGCCGGTCAGGCCAGGCCCCTGCGGGCCACCTTCGGGGGGCGGTGACCGGCGATGGCCGCCACCATGTCCACCACCTGCCGGGTCTCCGCCACCTCGTGGACCCGGTAGATCCGGGCCCCGAGCCACGCGGACACCGCCGTCGTCGCCAGGGTGCCGATCAGCCGCTCCTTGACCGGCCTGTCGAGCGTCTCGCCGACGAAGTCCTTGTTGGACAGCGAGACCAGCACCGGCCAGCCGGTCTCCGCCATCTCGCCCAGCCTGCGGGTCGCCTCCAGCGAGTGCCGGGTGTTCTTGCCGAAGTCGTGCCCGGGGTCGATGACGATCCCGTCCCGGCGCACGCCCAGCTCCAGGGCGCGCTCCGCCAGTCCCCGCGTCACGCGCAGGATGTCCGCCATCACATCGTCGTAGGCGACCCGGTGCGGCCGGGTCCTGGGCTCGGCCCCGCCCGCGTGCGTACAGACCAGCCCCGCGCCGTACCGGGCGGCGACCTCGGCGAGCTTCGGGTCCACGCCGCCCCACGCGTCGTTGATCAGATCGGCGCCCGCCTCGCAGACCGCCTCGCCCACGTCGTGCCGCCAGGTGTCGACGCTGATCACCACGTCCGGATGGCGGCGGCGCACCTCGGCGACGAAACCGACCGTACGGCGTGCCTCCTCCGCCGCCGTGACCTCCGCCCCGGGCCCCGCCTTCACCCCGCCGATGTCGATGATCGCGGCGCCCTCGGACACCGCGCGCTCCACCCGGTCGAGGGCCGGCTCGTCGCGGAAGGACGCGCCCTGGTCGTAGAAGGAGTCCGGGGTCCGGTTGACGATCGCCATGATCACCGGCTCGTACGGGTCGAATTCCCGCCGTCCCAGCCGCAGAGTTCCGCCGCGCATCCCCTGTGTCCTCCTCGCGTTCGCTCGCCTGCGACCTTAGGCCCTGTCCCGCGGCCGGTCGGAACCCGACCGCCTTCCCATGGCACGATCGGCACCGGACGTTTTCCTGCCAGGGGAGAAGCTCGTGTTCTTGTTCTTGCTCATCGCGATGGTCGTGGTCGTCGCCGCGGTCACGCTCGCGGTCATCGGCGGCGGAGACCAGCCGGTCCTGCCGGAGGCCGCGCCCGACCGGCTGGTGGACCCCCTGCCCATGGCCCGTCCCGTCGGCCGCGCCGATGTCGAGGCGCTCCGGCTGCCGCTCGGTCTGCGCGGCTACCGGATGGCCGAGGTGGACGATGTGCTCGGCCGGCTCGGCGCGGAGCTGGCGGAGCGGGACGCGCGGATCGCGGAGCTGGAGGCCGCCCTCGCCGGGGTCCAGGCGACGGCGGTCTCCTCTCCCGACCTGTTCAAGAAGCCGGGAGAGGAGAGCGGCCGATGAGCGCCGGCGTCGTCGTGGCGGGGCAGGACGGGCGGCTGCGCTGCCCGTGGGGGCTCTCCACGGAGGACTATGTCGCGTACCACGACTCCGAGTGGGGCAGGCCGGTACGCGGCGACGACGCGCTCTTCGAGCGGCTGAGCCTGGAGGCCTTCCAGTCGGGTCTGTCCTGGATCACGATCCTGCGCAGGCGTGAGGGGTTCCGCGCGGCGTTCGCCTCCTTCAAGATCGCGTCCGTGGCCGAGTTCACCGAGGCGGACCGCGAGCGGCTGCTCGCCGACCCGGGGATCATCCGCAACCGCGCCAAGATCGACGCGACCCTCGCTAACGCGCGCGTCCTGGCGGACTGGCCCGCCGGAGAGCTGACCACGCTGATCTGGTCCCACGCCCCCGACCCGGCCCGGCCGGCCCCCCGGACGACGGCCGACGTCCCCGGGGTCACGGACGGGTCCACGGCGCTGGCGAAGGACCTGAAGAAGCGCGGTATCCGCTTCGTGGGACCCACCACGGCCTATGCCCTCATGCAGGCCTGCGGTCTGGTCAACGACCATCTGGCCGCCTGCGAGTTCCGCACCCCCTGACGGGGACGCCCGCGGGGCGCGCCCGGCCGCTCACGGGCCCGCCGCACCCCCCTCGCAGACCGCCCCGACCGCCCGGACCCGCGCCGGTCGCGCCGCCCACCCCGGCCGCCCCGGCCGTCAGCGGCCCACGTACGTCGGCTTCTCCTTCGCGAGGAACGCCCGCACCGCGATCGCGTGGTCCTCCGACGCGCCCGCCCTGGTCTGGAGTTCGTCCTCCTTCTCCAGCGTCCGCGCCAGCGGGTGCGCCGCGCCGTACGCCAGGGACTCCTTCAGCGCCGCGTACGCGAGCGTGGGGCCCGAGGCGAGGGCACGGGCCGTCGCCGCCGCCTCGGCCGGGAGATCGGCCGCGGGCACCAGCTTGCCGACGAGGCCCAGCTCGCACGCCTCCGCGGCCTTGACCGAGCGCGGGAACAGCAGCAGATCGGTCGCCCGGCCGCGGCCGACCAGCCGGGGCAGCGTCCAGGAGACGCCGGAGTCCGCGGTCAGCGCCACCCCCGCGAACGCGGTGTTGAACGACGCCGTGTCCGCCACCACCCGGTAGTCGGCCGCCAGCGCGAAGCCGAGACCCGCGCCCGCCGCGACCCCGTTGACCCCCGCCACCACGGGCTTGGGCATCTCGGTGATCGCCCGCAGGATCGGGTTGTAGTGCTCCCGTACGGTGCTCATGGTGTCCCCGGAGCCGCTCTCACGGTCCGCCGCGAGCAGGGCCGTGTGCTCCTTGAGGTCCTGCCCCACACTGAACGCCCGGTCGCCCGAGGCGGTCAGCAGGACACCCCGTACCCCGTCGTCGGCGGCGGCGGCCCGCAGCGCGTCCCTGAGGGCGACCTTGGCCTCGACGTTCAACGCGTTCATGGCCTCGGGCCGGTTGATCGTGATCGTTGCCAGTCCGTCGGTCACGTCGTAGAGCACGGTGTCGGCCATGATCGGGTCCCCTTCGCGGCTCGGGCAGTCCTGTCGGGCCCCAGCATGGCGGAGATCACCGCGACGGGCATGTGACCTGCGTCTAAGAATGTCGGGCCGGCCCGGAGCACGCGGTGGCGAAGTATCGCAGGCGGACCGCCGAATTGGGTGGTTTTGGGAGAGCGCGTTGCATAAGCGATGCCGCCCGATGTTGGTCATCGGGTCCCGCCATGCGGGATAATGGGCTGGAAGCAATGTGTTCGATGCCGGTGACACAGCGCCTGTCATGGGGCCGCCGGCTGCGATGAGCTGGTTTCAGGAAGGGGAACGAGCATGGCGGCCATGAAGCCGCGAACGGGCGACGGCCCGCTCGAGGTGACCAAGGAGGGGCGGGGCATCGTCATGCGCGTTCCGCTCGAAGGCGGCGGTCGGCTTGTCGTCGAGCTGACTCCGGACGAGGCGGATGCGCTGGGCGACGCGCTGAAGAAGGTCGTCGGCTGAGCGGAAGGCTCACAGTCTTCGGGGTGCACGGCCGCCCGCGGACCGGCACCGACACTGCCCCGGCACGGATGAGAGTCCGTACCGGGGCAGTGTGATGTTCCTTCCGGAAGCGTCGCGTCCCGCGCCCGGGGTGTACGCGTCCCACGCCGTCACGGCCCCGGCCCCGAATCCGGCGCGGGTCCCGTCCCGGTGCCGCAAGGGCCCGTCCCGTCGGGTCAGCCGCGCCGTACCGCGCACAGCAGCCCGTCGCCCACCGGCAGCAGCGTGGGCAGCAGCTCCGGGCTCTCCCGTACGGTCCGCAGCAGTTCCCGCAGCCGCAGCACCTCGGCGGGCTGGGCCGCGGAGTCGACCGTCCTGCCGTCCGCGAAGACGCCCTCGAAGCAGACGAGCCCGCCGGGCCGGAGCAGCCGCAACGATTCAGCGAGGTAGTCCAGGCACTCCAGGCGGTCCCCGTCGCAGAAGACCAGGTCGTATCCGCCGTCGGCGAGCCGGGGCAGTACGTCCAGGGCCCGGCCCGGGATGAACCGCGCGCGGTTGCCCGCGAAGCCGGCCGCCCGGAAGGCCTGCCGGGCGAACTGCTGGCGCTCGGGCTCCGTGTCGACCGTGGTCAGCACGCCGTCCGGCCGCATCCCCAGGAGCAGATACGTTCCCGAGACACCGGTGCCGGTGCCGATCTCGGCCACCGCCTTGGCGTCCAGCGTGGCGGCGAGCAGACGCAGCGCGGCTCCGGTGCCTGGTGACACCGAGCGGAGCCCTGTCTCCCGGGCCCGGTCCCGGGCCCAGCGCAGTGCTTCGTCCTCGGCGACAAAGGCGTCGGCGAACGCCCAGCTCGTCTGCCGGTTGGCGGTAATGACCCTCTCCTTGTCCCCGTTGGCGGCGCAACGGTGACTGTATCCGCTGCGCCCGGGAACCCGCAGATGGGACCGGGCGTTATGAAGAGGTGTGGCCTCCTCGTCATCAGCTCGGATTCCGCGTGGTGGCCGGTCCGAATTTCGCGTAAAGATTCTTATCCGGAGCTAACGGGCGGAGTGGCTATGGTAGGGGCTCCACTGGACACCACCAGAGCCGACAGGGGAGGTGCGGCTGCGCCTGTGGATCGGGGAGGAGTGCTGATGCGCTGTCTCAGGTCGGCCGGCAAGCCGAGATCCGTGACCAACTTCGCTGACCGTTCTCGCTCCAACGACTCCGCAGTGACCGCGACCTTCGCATCGGATGCGGAATCGCAGGCGTGGACGCCTCCCAGCTGGGAGGAGATCGTCAGCACGCACAGCGGACGTGTCTACCGCCTCGCCTACCGCCTCACGGGCAATCAGCACGATGCCGAGGACCTGACCCAGGAGGTCTTCGTCCGGGTCTTCCGCTCGCTGTCGACCTACACCCCCGGCACGTTCGAGGGCTGGCTGCACCGCATCACCACCAATCTCTTCCTGGACATGGTGCGCCGGAAGCAGCGGATCCGGTTCGACGCGCTCGGTGACGACGCCGCGGAGCGGCTGCCCAGCCGTGAGCCGTCGCCCCAGCAGGCCTTCCACGACACCCACTTCGACGCGGACGTCCAGCATGCGCTGGACACCCTCGCGCCCGAGTTCCGCGCGGCCGTGGTGCTCTGTGACATCGAGGGACTCTCGTACGAGGAGATCGCGGCCACGCTCGGTGTGAAGCTCGGCACCGTACGGAGCCGGATCCACCGCGGCCGCTCGCATCTGCGCAAGGCCCTTCAGCACCGTTCGCCCGAGGCCCGAGCCGAGCAGCGCGCCTTTGTGAGTGTGGCCGGGGAGGGCGGAGCGGCGTGAGTGGCACAAGCCCGACCCCCGCCGAACACCACCTGGGCGACCGGCTCGCCGCCCTGGTGGACGGAGAGCTGGACCATGACGCGCGCGAGCGGGTGCTGGCCCACCTCGCGACCTGCGCCAAGTGCAAGGCGGAGGCCGACGCCCAGCGACGGCTGAAGAGCGTCTTCGCGGAGACGGCCCCGCCGATGCCCTCCGCGGGACTCCTCGCGCGGCTCCAGGGACTGCCCGGCGGACCTCCCGGGGACGACGACGACGCGAAGGGGCTGTTCGACGGGGGGCGCTTCGGTGAGGGCGTCTTCGGGGTGCGTACGGACGGCTTCGGCTATGTCCCGGCCGGTGCCCACGCGGGTGTGCTGCCCGGCGGCTCCGGTTTCCGCATCCATGAGGTCGGCCGCCAGGAGGCCGAGCGCTCGCCCTGGCGCGGACGCCGCTTCGCCTTCGCCGCCGCCAGCGCGGTGTCGTTCGCCGCGATGGCCCTCGGCGGCACGATGCCGCTCGGTACGGCCGCCGACGCCCTGCCACGGGGCTCGGGCAACAGTGTGACGCCCCTGCGGGCCCCCGGCACCACCACCGCGGTGGGCACCGAGCCGGGTCGGCGCCAGGGCGGCGGCGGGCTTCTGCCGCACTCCGTGGACCGTCCGGCCACCGTGGCCCCTCCCGGGGTGTTCCAGACCCAGACGCTCTCCGAGCATCCGTTCGCGCCGAGCATCCTGATGGGCGCGCAGTCCCCGCTGATCCGGCCCGCGGACCCGGCCGTCCAGATCGACGCGGCCTCCGAGGCCCTGTACACGGCCACGCCCAACCCCACTCAGCTCGCGGCGCCGACACTGCCCGCCGGCACGCTCTCGACCCGGCGCTGAGCGGCCCCCTGCGCGGACGTTCGTAAACCTGGTTGAATCCTTCGCAGGGGTGCCTCTGTCGGGGCGCGGAGCGGCAGTTGCGGGGAGAGCATGGACGACGGGAAGCCCACCGGACCCGAGGCGAAGTGGTGGAGCCGTCCCCCGGCGGGGCGTGCGGTGCCGGGGGAGCCCGAGGTGCCGTCGGCCCCCGGTGACGACGGGACGGCGCGGCTGCCTTCCGCCGCCGACGACGGGGTGTCAGGGCCCGCCGAGCACGCTCCCGGGCCCGCCGGGCCCGCCGACCGCGGCCCGGTACCCGTGGACGCGCCCTCGGGTCCAGTCACGCCCGTACCGGTGCCGGCCGATCAGGCCCCCGTACCGCGCGGGGATCAGGCCCACGTACCGCAGCAGCGGCCGCAGCCCCTGCACGAGCCCGACGAATACAGCACACCGCCCTACGGCGGGCCGGGGCCCTGGGCGCCCGCGCCGCCCGTACAGCTCCCGACCCCCGCGCACGGCACCCCGCTGCCACCGCCGTACGCGGGCGCACAGGGCCCGCACGGCGCTCCTGGCGCCCCCGGCGCCCACGGTCCGCACGGCGCTCCTGGCGCCCCCGGCGCCCACGGTCCGCACGACGGCCCGCCGCCCCCGCCCGGCTACCCGGCCCCGCCGGGGCCCCCGCAACAGTCCCAGCCCCAGCCACCGCCCCATCAGGGCCGGCCTCAGCAGGGGCCCCGCACGACGCAGTGGCTCCAGTACGACCCGTGGAACACCGCCGCCCCCGGCCCCGGCCCGCAGCCCCTGACCCACCACGGTGAGCCGCGGCCGGCCAAGCGGCGCCGGGCCGGGGTGGCCGGCGCCGTCCTGCTCGGATTCGCGGGCTGTGTCCTGGGCGGCGCGGTCGGCGCGTACATCGAGCGCAACGGCGGCTTCACCAGCGTCGAACTCCCGCAGGCGGACCGGGAGCCCGGCGGCCGGGCCCCCGACAGCGTCGCGGGCATCGCCGCCAGCGCCCTGCCCAGTGTGGTCACCCTCCATGTCAGCGGCGGCGACGAGCAGGGCACCGGCACGGGCTTCGTCCTCGACCAGCAGGGCCACATCCTGACGAACAACCATGTCGTCCAGCCCGCGGGATCCTCGGGCGAGATATCGGTCACGTTCAGCGGCGGCCAGACCGTTAGGGCCGAACTGGTCGGCAAGGACAGCGGCTACGACCTCGCCGTCGTCAAGGTCACCGGGGTATCCGGACTCAAGCCCCTGCCGCTGGGCAACTCCGACAATGTCCAGGTCGGTGATCCGGTCGTGGCCATCGGCGCCCCCTTCGACCTGTCCAACACGGTGACCTCCGGGATCATCAGCGCCAAGGAGCGCCCCATCACCGCGGGCGGTGAGAGCGGCGACGGCAGCGATGTGAGCTATGTGGACGCCCTCCAGACCGACGCCCCGATCAACCCCGGCAACTCGGGCGGCCCCCTGGTGGACAGCCAGGCCCGGGTCATCGGCATCAACAGCGCCATCCGCGCCGCCGACAGCGGCGGCGGCCTCGGCGGCGGTCAGTCGGGATCCATCGGCCTCGGCTTCGCGATACCCATCAACCAGGGCAAGCGCGTCGCGGAGGAGCTGATTAACACCGGCAAGGCCACCCACCCCGTGATCGGGGTCAGCCTGGACATGGAGTACGCGGGCGACGGCGCCCGGGTCGGCACCGAGGGCGCCGACGGCGGTTCCGCGGTCACCCCCGGGGGCCCCGCCGCCCGTGCCGGGATCAGGGCGGGCGACGTCATCACCGCCGTGGACGGCCAGCGGGTGCACAGCGGCGAGGAGCTGATCGTCAAGATCCGCGCCCACCGCCCCGGGGACCGGCTGGAGCTGACGCTCCTGCGCGGCGGCCGGGAAAGGACCCTGACGGTGGCCCTGGGCTCCGCGGACGGCACCTGACGGTCACCCGAAGGTACCGCCCGGACAGGTGCGGCAGGTACCGTGGAGCGGCCCGGACCTCGACCGCTTCAGGCCAGGACGGCCATCGACCTCCGTCCGCGGACCTGGAGAACAACAAGGAGCAGCAAGGTGTTCAATGACATCGGCGCACTTGAGCTGGTCACGATCGTGGTCCTCGCGGTGCTCGTGTTCGGCCCGGAGAAGCTGCCCAAGGTCATCCAGGACGTCTCCCGCTTCATCCGCAAGATCCGCGACTTCTCCGAGAGCGCCAAGGAGGACATCCGCTCCGAGCTGGGCCCCGAGTTCAAGGACTTCGAGTTCGAGGACCTCAACCCCAAGACGTTCGTCCGCAAGCAGCTCATGGACGGCGACGATCTGGGGCTGAAGGAGATCCGCAGCAGCTTCGACCTCCGCAAGGAGATGGCCGAGGTGACCGACGCGGTGAACGGCCATGAGAGTGGCTCCGTGTCGGACGCGCCGGTGGCTCCCGTCACCTCGGCGAACGGTTCCGCCGGCACTCCCGACCTGCTCAAGAAGCCCGACCGGCCCGCTCGGGACGACCGTCCGCCCTTCGACGCAGACGCCACCTGAACGACATCAATCCCGGCGAGCCGGGACGGGATGGCTATCCTCCATCTGTCCGGCAGTGAGGCGCCCGTAGGGGGCGGGCCGCTGCGGACGTACGAGATCGAGGAGGCGCCGGCCAGATGGAGACGACAAGCCGGACAGAGGCGCGGAGCGCCGGCTCATCCACCGCCCGGGGAGTGCCGGCGCTCGCCGGCCGTACGGTCGCGGACTATCTGCGCGCCCCGTTCCCCTGGTACGGGCTGGACGAGGCGTTCACCGGGCCGCGCTGGCTGATGCAGGTCGGAGCCACGGCCGACGGCGCCGTACGGCACGGCTCCACCGGTCATGGGGAGGAGCCGTCGATAAGGCCGGACCCCTCGGCGGACCAGGAGCGCTTCGCGGTGGTGGTCACGGTCGCCGTCAGCCCCGAGCGCCGCAGCGGTGACGGCAGCGGCCATCTCGATGCCATCACCGCCTCCTCGGCGGCCTGGCTGGCCGGCTCGGCGCTGCTCTCCTCGACCTGGCCGCCGCAGCTCGACCACACACTGCGCGACGACTGGCTGAAGCAGCAGACGGAGGCCGCGTTCGAACTGGCCGACGATCTGGAGGGGCCCGCCTGGTCGGCGCTCTCGCTGCCGGTCGACGGGGTGCCGACGCCCTTCTACTACCGCGAGTCCGAGTTCGGCTGGGTGCTGGCCGGGTCACCGAAGGGCGCCGTGCACCTCGGGGCCTACGGACGCGGGATGAGCGCCTACGGCCTCGGGTTCTCGGCGATCGAGGACATCCGCTCGTACGCCGCGTAGTCCGCCCCGCGTAGTCCGCCCCGCGGGTCCACGGCCCGTACGGCGTCCGGCAACGGGTGAGGGGCGAACGGGTAAGCGGCGAAGAGGTAAGGGGCGACCGCCCTGGCGGTCGCCCCTTACCCATGCCATGCCCGTCGTACGGCCGTGGCGGGGCCGTGGGTCCGTCAGAACTTGTTGCGCGGGGTGATCCCCAGCGACATGCCCGCCAGACCGCGCTGGCGGCCGCCCAGCCTGCCCGCGATCTCACGCAGCGCCGTGGCCGCCGGGGAGTCCGGGTCGGAGAGCACGATCGGCTTGCCCGCGTCCCCGCCCTCCCGCAGCCGTACGTCGATGGGGATCGAGCCCAGCACCGGCACCGTGGCACCGGTCGTCCTCGTCAGCCCCTCGGCGACCAGCTTGCCGCCGCCGGTGCCGAAGACATCGATCATCTCGTCGCAGTGCGGACAGGGCAGACCCGACATGTTCTCGACCACGCCGACGATCTTCTGATGGGTCTGTACGGCGATGGAGCCGGCCCGCTCCGCGACCTCGGCCGCGGCCTGCTGGGGGGTCGTGACCACCAGGATCTCGGCGTTCGGCACCAACTGCGCCACCGAGATCGCGATATCGCCCGTCCCCGGCGGCAGGTCGAGCAGCAGCACATCCAGATCGCCCCAGTACACATCCGCGAGGAACTGCTGGAGCGCGCGGTGCAGCATCGGCCCGCGCCACACCACCGGCGAGTTGCCCGGGGTGAACATACCGATGGAGATCACCTTCACACCGTTCGCCGACGGCGGCATGATCATGTTCTCGACCTGGGTGGGCCGCCCGTCCGCGCCGAGCATCCGCGGCACGCTGTGGCCGTAGATGTCCGCGTCGACCACTCCGACCTTCAGCCCGTCGGCGGCCATCGCCGCGGCCAGGTTGACCGTCACCGAGGACTTGCCGACCCCGCCCTTGCCGGACGCCACCGCGTACACCCGGGTCAGCGAGCCGGGCTTGGCGAACGGCACCTCGCGCTCCGCGGTGCCGCCGCGCAGCGACGACGCCAGCTCGCGCCGCTGCTCGTCGCTCATCACGTCCAGTGTCACCTCGACCCGGGTGACACCCGCGACCCCGGCCACCGCGTCCGTCACGCTCCGGGTGATGGTGTCGCGCATCGGGCAGCCGGAGACCGTGAGATACACCGTGACAGCCACCGCGCCGTCCGCGCCGATCTCCACCGATTTGACCATGCCCAGATCGGTGATCGGCCGGTGGATCTCGGGGTCGTTCACCGTCGCCAGCGCGGCGCGCACCGCCTCTTCCGCGGGGACGGTGGTTCCGTACGTGTCGGTAGCCATACCGAGATGGTACGGCGCCCGGGACCGCGGCGGGAAAGCCCGTCAGCGATCGGATTCCTCGCGTCCGTGGCCGGTCTCGGTGGGGAACACCACACGGTGCTCCACCATGTCCCGCAGCAGATCCTGGAGTTCGGAACGGATCCAGTCGCGGGTGGCGACCTCCCCCAGGCCCATCCGCAGCGCCGCGATCTCCCGGGTCAGATACTCCGTGTCCGCGATGGAGCGCTCGTTCTGCTTGCGCTCCTGCTCGTGGGTGACCCGGTCCCGGTCGTCCTGGCGGTTCTGGGCCAGCAGGATCAGCGGCGCGGCGTACGAGGCCTGGAGGGACAGCATCAGCGTCAGGAAGATGAACGGGTACGGGTCCCAGCGCAGCCAGACCGGGGCGGTGATGTTCCAGACGAGCCAGACGATGATGATCAGCGTCATCCAGACGATGAAGCGGCCCGTTCCCAGGAAACGGGCGATCCGCTCCGAGAGCACCCCGAAGGCCTCGGGGTCGTAGTCGGGCAGCAGTTTGCGCCGCGGGGTCAGCGGCTGGTCCAGCCGGTTCCGGCTGCCGCGCGACACCGCCGTGGACCCCATGCCGGGAACGGACCGCGCGTGGTCCCGGCCGCCGTCCTTGTCGCCACCCGTACGACGCTCACTCATCACGGCCCACCGCCTCCTCCAGGCCGTGATAGTCCGTCTCGCGCCAGTCGTCCGGCAGCATGTGGTCGAGGACGTCGTCGACGGTCACCGCGCCGAGCAGCGCCCCGCCGTCGTCCACCACGGGCGCCGAGACCATGTTGTACGCCGCGAGGAAACTGGTGATCGCCGAGAGCGGGGTCTCGGGGTCGAGCGGCGGCAGATCGCTGTCCACGATCGAGCTGACCAGGGTGTACGGCGGCTCCCGCAGCAGCCGCTGGAAGTGGACCGTGCCCAGATACCGGCCCGTCGGTGTCTCGTCCGGCGGCCGGCACACATAGACCTGCGCGGCGAGCGCGGGGGAGAGGTCCTGCTGGCGCACCCGGGCCAGCGCGTCGGCGACCGTCGCGTCGGGCCGCAGCACGATCGGGTCGGTCGTCATCAGACCGCCCGCGGTCCGCTCCTCGTACGCCATCAGCCGCCGTACGTCCGCCGCGTCGTCCGGACGCATCAGTGTCAGCAGCCGCTCCTTGTCCACCTCGGGCAGCTCGGAGAGCAGATCGGCCGCGTCGTCCGGGTCCATCGCCTCCAGGACATCGGCCGCGCGCTCCTCCTCCAGCTTGCCGAGGATCTCCACCTGGTCGTCCTCGGGCAGCTCCTCCATCACATCCGCGAGCCGGTCGTCGTCGAGCGCCGCGGCCACCTCGGCCCGCCGCTTCGGCGTGAGATGGTGCAGCGCGTTGGCGAGATCGGCCGGGCGCAGCCGCTCGAAGGTGGCGACGAGGTTCTCCGCGCCCTGCCCCTCCTCCTCCAGGGAGAAACCGGTGACGGCCGACCACTCCACGGTCAGCGCCTCCCCGCGCCGCCGCAGCGCGCCGCCCTTCCTGCCGCGCCGTACATAGACCTTGTCGATCTCCCAGTCGCGGCGGGCCGGGAGCTGGCGGACGGCGACGTCGAGGACCGTCACCTCCTCGCCGCTGTCCACCAGCCGCACCCGGCGGTCGAGCAGCTCACCGAGGACCAGACGCTCGGTCGGACGCTGCTCGAAGCGCCGTACGTTCAGCACCCCCGTGGTGATCACCTGGCCCGACTCGATGCCGGTGACACGCGTCATGGGCAGGAAGATCCGGCGCCGGCTGAGCACCTCGACGACCAGACCGAGCAGCCGCGGCGGCCGCCGGCCGACCCGCAGCATCGCCACCAGATCGCGGACCCGGCCCACCTGATCGCCGCTGGGATCGAAGACCGGCACACCGGCCAGATGCGAGACGAAGACCCGAGGAGCGCCGGCTGCCATAGCGCGCGCCTCCTTGTCCCTGAATGTCCTTCTATCCAGCGCGATAACGGGTTCAGGCTAGCCCGTACCGGTGCGGTACGGCCTGGTGGAACGGTCCGTACGGCGTGCGTACGGCTCTCTGTCGAGCGGTGCGGACAGCCCGGGTACGCTGCGGTCTGCCACCCGCCACCGTGCATGAGAGGCAGTGTGTCTGTGTCCCTTCTCCTGTCGTCCGGCCGTATGCGCCGGGCCGCACTCCCCGTCGCGCTCTGCGCGGGGCTGGCCGCCGTACTCACGGCGTGCGGTGAGGATCCGGACGAGGGGACGAACGGTGTTGGCAAGCTCACCGCCACCGAGATCGAGAGAAAGGCGCAGTCCGCGGCGGGCGGCGCGAGCGCGGTCCGGCTCTCCGGCTCGCTGGTGAGCAACGGGGAGACCTACAAGCTCAATATGCAGCTCAAGGCGGACGGCGGCATCGGTTCGGTGATCTCGAAGGACAGCACCTTCCAGCTCCTGCGGATCGAGGACGAGCTGTATCTGAAGGCCGACGCCGGGTTCTGGAGCCATGCGGACGACGATGAGGACCAGGACGCGGGCGGCGGCGACGAGCCCAGCGAATCGGACGCCGCGGTCGCGGACAAGCTCCAGGACAAGTATGTGAGGGTCCCCGACGACGACCCGTCGTACAAGCAGCTCAGCGGCTTCACGGACAAGAATGTGCTGCTCGACGGGATACTGACGCTGCACGGCAAGCTGACCAAGGGTGACCGCGACCGTATCGGCGGGCTGCGGACCATCAAGGTCAACGGCGGTGAGGGCGACGGCGGGACGCTGGACGTCTCCCTGGAGGGCGTGCCGTACCCGCTGCAACTGGTGCGCGCGGGCGGTGCCGGGACGGTCACCCTCTCCGACTGGGGAAAGGACTTCGTGCTGGAGGCCCCGGCGAAGGGCGAGACCGTCGACTACGGCAGAAGCCTGCCGAAGGCCGAGGACTAGGGTCTTTCGTCTGGATCTGGCTGGGTCGGGCCCCGGCCCTAGCGCTTCTTCGCGCGCTTCAGGAGCAGCCGGCCGAGCGAGGCGGGCACGGGCAGGCGGGTGGTCGCCGCCGTCGGCAGGGGCACGGCCGCCAGCGAGTCCGACGGCAGCTCGGTGGTCATGTCCTGGGGCGCCAGCCGCAGCACCCGGCACTCACGCGCCCAGCGCTCCGTCATCCCGTCCGCGTCCGTCGCGTTGAGCCGCTTGCCCTTCAGCTCGGCGACGGCCCTCTCCCAGGCCTCCGTGTGCGGGGGCAGTTCGGTGACGGCCGCGGTCCAGGTGACCAGCCGGCCGCCCTTGTCCTTGCTCCGTACGGTCACCTCGGCGGTGGAGCCGTCCGCGAGGCCCGGCAGAGGCTGTTCCACGGGACCGTCCCCGACCAGACAGGCGGCGCCCTCGTGCCAGATGTGCCACAGGGCACGCGCGGGCCCCGGGCCCCGTACCCAGATGAGGCCGGACTTCTTGGTGGCCTCCTCGACAAGCGCCGGGCCGAGCTGCGGATCCGTCATGCCCGCAGCTTAACGGGCGCACCCGGCCCGGATCCGGACACGGCCGGTGCCGGGCGGCCCGACAGGCCTGGGCTGGGCCTGGGCAGGGCCTGGGCAGGATCCACACGAGAGGCCCTAGAGCCAGCCGTTGCGCTTGAGCGTGCGGTGGATGGTCACACAGGCGATCGCGATCGCGCCGAGCACCATCGGATAGCCGAACTTCCAGTGGAGCTCCGGCATGTGATCGAAGTTCATGCCGTAGACCCCGCAGATGGCCGTCGGCACCGCGATGATCGCCGCCCATGATGTGATCTTGCGCATGTCCTCGTTCTGCGCGACGGTCGCCTGCGCCAGATTCGCCTGGAGGATCGAGTTCAGCAGTTCGTCGAAGCCGATGACCTGCTCGTGCACCTGCGCGAGATGGTCGGCGACATCGCGGAAGTACTTCTGGATGTCGGGGTCGACCAGCCGCATCGGCCGCTCGCTCAGCAACTGCATCGGCCGCAGCAGCGGGGAGACGGCCCGCTTGAACTCCAGCACCTCACGCTTGAGCTGATAGATCCGCCCGGCGTCCGAGCCGCGCGGGCTGCCCTTCGCGGGCGCGGAGAAGACATCGATCTCGACCTCGTCGATGTCGTCCTGCACGGCCGAGGCCACCGCGATGTACCCGTCGACGACATGGTCGGCGATCGAGTGCAGTACGGCCGAGGGCCCTTTGGCGAGCAGCTCCTCGTCCTCCTCCAGCCGGTGGCGCAGGGCGCGGAGCGAACCCTTGCCGCCGTGCCGGACGGTGATGACGAAGTCCCGTCCGGTGAAGCACATGACCTCGCCGGTGTCCACGACCTCGCTGGTCGCGGTCAGTTCGGTGTGCTCGACATAGTGGATGGTCTTGAAGACCGTGAACAGGGTGTCGTCGTACCGCTCCAGCTTGGGCCGCTGATGCGCGTGCACCGCGTCCTCGACCGCCAGCGGGTGCAGCCCGAACTCGGCCGCGATACCGGCGAATTCCTCCTCGGTCGGCTCATGGAGGCCGATCCAGGCGAAGCCGCCGCCGTCCCGTACCCGCAGCATCGCCTCGTGGGGCGTGACACAGGGGTCCTCCATCACCCGCCGGCCCTTGCGGTAGACCGCGCAGTCGACCACCGCGCTCGACGCGGACGGGTCACGGGTGGCGTCGTACGAGTCGTACTTGCCGTAGGCGGCGGTGCTCTTGCGCAGGGCCGGGCGGACCGCTGCGCGCAGGTCTCGGATCATCGACATGGCGGGCTCCTTCACGGAGAGGCCGTCGGCGAGGTGGCACAGCCCGGAATGGGGACGTGGTGCGGTACGTCCGCAAAGCGGGCGGCACCGCGGGGTCGCGGTGACGGCGTTCGCTACAGACAGGCGGAAAACACAGGCGAGAAAAGAAGTGCTCTTCCGTCGTGCGAGGTGCCGTGCCTGGACGGGGTGTGAGGCCTCAGATCCCCGGGACCCGGGTCAACGGGACGAACACGGGGCGGAAGAGCGGTTGGTATTGGCCGGGTGACTTCGATCCACCGCAGCCCCACCTCCTCCGGCCGGTCCCCCGTGGGGGATGACGTGACGTCGGGACTGGAGAGTGACGCTTCTGCGTACTGTCCCGACCAGCGGCCAAGACTATCAGCAGACAGACGTCAATCCCTTCCCTTGCCCGATTCTTACGCGATCTATGCTCGCCGTATGGCAGAAATTCTCGCTCTGGTGGAGGCCGGGCTGTGCGCGGCGCTGGGTGAACCGGACGCACGGGCCGCGGTGACCTTCCTGGGGACGGACCGTATCGAGGTGCTGCGCTTCCAGGGCTCCCGGAGCGGGCCGGCGGACGGTGCCTCCGCCGGGGGCCCCGGTGTGGTGCGGTACGCCACGCTCGGGATGTCCGCGCAGCCGATGGCGGACCCCTCGGCGCTGCTCGCCGATCCGGTGAAGGGGCCGCGCGCGGAGCTGATCCTCACCGTGCGGGCCGGGCTCGCGGAGACCGACCAGGTGCTCCGTCCGCTGGCCACACTCGCCGCGTCCCCGCAGGTCGAGGGCGTGGTCGTGGCCTCGGGCGGCTCGCTGGACCTCGGGGCGCCGCTCTGGCCGGGGGCGCCCTTCCAGTCGGTCCTGGTGGGGGAGTCCGGGGGCCTGGTGCCGGACCTGGAACTGGACGCTCCGCTGGAGCCCGTACGGTTTCTGCCGCTGCTGCCGATGACCCCCAACGAGGCGGCGTGGAAACGGGTCAGGGGCGCGCGGGAGCTCCAGGAGCGCTGGCTGGCGCACGGCACGGATCTGCGCGATCCGCTGCGCCGTTCCGTACCTCTGGACTGATCCCCGGCACCTCGGCACCGGTCTCCGGAGGCCTCAGGACCGGCTCCCGGCCGCCCCACGGATGAGGGACGCGTCATGTTCAGTCGCGCCGCGACTCCCTCCGGACGGGTGATCGTCCTTGACGCGGCGTCGGCCGGGGAGGACCGTGGGGCGCTATGAGGGGCGAACCCAGTTGCCCGAAGTGCGGTGGCCGGGTCAGGGCGCCCGGTCTTTTCGCCGACTCCTGGCAGTGCGATGTGCACGGCACCGTGCATCCGCTCCAGCCCGTGATACCGCCCAGCGTCGAGGCCCTCGGTGTCGTGGTGCACCGTGCGCAGGTCCCGGTCTGGATGCCCTGGCCGCTGCCCGTCGGCTGGCTGTTCACCGGGGTGGCGTACGCGGGCGACGACCGCAGCGGGGGCAGGGCCACCGCCGTCGCCTGCTCGGGACCCGGACCGCTCGGCGGTACGGGAGAACTGCTGCTGGTCGCCGAGGAGCTGGGGGTCGGGCTGGGCGCCCGGTACGCGGGGATCGACGGCCCCGACCCCGGACCGCACATCGGCGTCGACAAACCCCCGCAGGCCAAGCTGCTCGCCGCGGGCCGGCCCACCCCGCTCTGGCATGTCGCCCAGGCCCCGGCCGACCGGGCGGTCTTCGCGGGCGAGGCGCTGGGACTGTGGCTGTGGGCGATCGTCTGGCCCGAGCAGTCGGGACTGCTGCTCTACGACGAGCTGGTGCTGACCGATCTGCGGGACGCGGGCGCCGAGGTGGAACTGCTGCCCTGCGGGGCGCTGTCGCCCCGGCTGCTGAACTGACCGTAGCTGTAGCTGTAGCTGTAGCCGTCGCCGTCGTTGTTGCTCGTCGCCGTCGTCTCCCTGCCCACGGTCCGGGGCGCCCTCCCCGTGGCTCGGGGCTTCCCTCGCCTCCGTATCTCCATCTCCCGTGCCTCCTGAGCCTGTTGTGCTCCCCGGCTGTTCCCCGGCGCCCGTCATGACGTGCGCCGCGTCTCGCGGGCCGGGCGGAGGCGGGCCGACGGCGTCCCTGGTGTTCGAATCTCCCGTTATCCTGGAGCGTCCCTGTCCGCCCCGAGCCTCCGGAGTACGCGTCGTGCGCATCGATCTGCACACCCACTCCACCGCCTCGGACGGTACGGACACTCCGGCCGAACTGATGCGCAACGCGGCTGCCGCCGGGCTCGATGTCGTCGCACTGACCGACCACGACTCCGCGCGCGGCCACGCCGAGGCGATCGCCGCGCTCGCGGACCTCGACCGGGATCTCACCCTGGTGACCGGTGCCGAGCTGTCCTGCCGGCTCGACGGCGTCGGGCTGCATATGCTCGCGTACCTCTTCGACCCGTTCGAGCCCGAGTTCCTGCGCGAACGCGAGCTGGTGCGGGACGACCGGGTGCCCCGGGCGCGGGCGATGGTCACCAGACTCCAGGAGCTGGGCGTCCCGATCACCTGGGAGCAGGTGGCCCGGATCGCGGGTGACGCCTCCCTCGGGCGTCCGCACATCGCCACCGCGCTGGTCGAACTCGGAGTCGTCGCGACCGTGTCCGACGCCTTCACGTCCGAGTGGCTCGGCAATGGCGGGCGCGCCTACGCGGAGAAGCACGAGTTCGATCCGTTCGAGGCGATCCGCCTGGTCAAGGCCGCGGGCGGGGTCACCGTCTTCGCGCATCCGCAGGCCGTCAAGCGCGGTGCGGTCGTGCCCGACTCCGCCGTCGAGCGGCTCGCCGCCGCCGGTCTGGACGGGATCGAGGTCGACCACACGGACCATGACGCGCCGACCCGGGCCCGGCTGCGCGGCCAGGCCGCCGATCTCGGGCTGCTGGTCACCGGCTCCAGCGACTACCACGGCAGCCGGAAGTCCGTGGAACTCGGCGCGTGCACGACCGATCCGGAGATCTACGGCGAGATCACCCGGCGCGCGTCCGGCGCGTTCCCGGTGCCCGGCGCGGGCGGACGCGCCCAGGGCCTTTCGTAGGGCCTGCCTCTGGCCCCCGGGCCTGTCCCTGGCCCTGGCCGCAAAGGGCTCGGGCCCGTTCGTACCGGCGGGCAGGTCTGCCCGGCCGGTCGGCCCGGTCCCGTCCTGTCCCGTCCTGCCGTGCCGTCACCCTGCCGTGCGCCGCGCTCTCCTCCGCTCCGCCCCCTCATCACGCAAGGCATCACCGTGTTCGATTTCGCTGTTTTCGGATCGCTCTTTCTGACCCTCTTCGTGATCATGGACCCGCCGGGGATCACACCGATCTTCCTCGCCCTCACCTCGGGCCGCCCCGTCAAGATCCAGCGCGCGATGGCCTGGCAGGCGGTCGCCGTCGCCTTCGGCGTGATCACCGTTTTCGGGATTCTCGGCCAGCAGATCCTGGACTATCTCCATGTCTCCGTACCGGCGCTGATGATCGCCGGCGGTCTGCTCCTGCTGCTCATCGCGCTCGATCTGCTGACCGGCAAGAACGATGAGCCGAAGCAGACCAAGGACGTCAATGTGGCGCTCGTACCGCTGGGCATGCCGCTGCTGGCGGGGCCCGGCGCGATCGTGTCCGTCATCCTCGCCGTGCAGCACTCCGACGGGGTCACGGCGCAGCTCTCGGTCTGGGCCGCGATCCTCGCCATGCATGTCGTGCTGTGGCTGACGATGCGCTACTCGCTGGTGATCATCCGGCTGATCAGGGACGGGGGTGTGGTGCTGGTGACCCGGCTGGCCGGGATGATGCTCTCGGCGATCGCCGTGCAGCAGATCATCAACGGCGTGACCCAGGTCGTGCGGGGCGGCTGACCGGTCCCCGGACACAGGCAGCGCCCCCGTACGGGTGATCCGTAGGGGGCGCTTCGTCTGCGATGTGATGTGGAGTGCGTTATGAGGCCGGGGCTTCGGCCGGACGGATATAGATCCGCTGGCCCATCGCGGCTGCCTGCTGCACGATGCGGTTGACGGAGGCGGCGTCCACGACGGTGCTGTCCACGGCGGTGCCGTCGACGTCGTCGAGTCGCATGATTTCGAAGCGCATGGCTTCTCCCTTCGTCTGATCCTCCGGCTGGAGAACTGTGGGTGACGGGACGTCCTTCGTCTTTATGTGAATGGTGTTACGTGTAGCTTCAACGGGTTGCCCTCTGCAAATATTCCCTTGGCTAAGGAAATTCTCTGGGAGGCTGACTACTGGCGGGTACGGTGTCGTCCACAGAGAATGAAACGCGTATGAACGAGGCAGAGATCAACCCAGAGATCACCGAGGTCACCGCCCGGCTGGAGCGGACCAACGAGCTGCTCCAGCGCATGCTCGCCGAGGTCGCCAAGACACCGTCCACACATGCCATCTTCGTGGACGCCGGTTACGTCTATGCTGCGGCCGGGTTGCTTGTGGCGGGCACCGAAGACCGGCGTGCCTTCGATCTCGACGCCGAGGGACTGATCGAGGCCTTCATCGACAAGGCCCGGATCATCTTCGCGGACAGCCGACTGCTCCGCGTCTACTGGTACGACGGCGCCAGACGGCGGATCCACACCCCCGAGCAGCAGTCCATCGCGGAGCTGCCGGACGTCAAGGTCAGACTCGGCAACCTCAACGCCAACAACCAGCAGAAGGGCGTCGACTCCCTGATCCGCACGGATCTCGAATCGCTCGCCCGGCACCGTGCGATCAGTGACGCGGCCCTGGTCGGCGGGGACGAGGACCTGGTGTCCGCGGTGGAGGCAGCGCAGGGCTACGGCGCACGCGTCCATCTCTGGGGCATAGAGGCCGGCGAAGGCCGCAACCAGGCCGAGCCGCTGCTGTGGGAGGTCGACAGCCAGCGCACCTTCGACCTGGAGTTCTGCAAGCCGTATGTCACCCGGCGCCCGGTCACGACGTACGAGCACGAGGGCGAGCCGCCGCCCTCCCGGGACCAGGTGCGCTTCATCGGCGCGCAGATCGCCGCGACCTGGCTGGCGGAGCGCGGCCGGGAGGCGATGGGCGAGCTGCTGCCGGGCCATCCGTATCTGCCGGGCCCGGTGGACCAGGATCTGCTGATCGAGGCGGAGCGGCTGCTCCAGCGGTCCCTGCGGGGCCACGCCATACTGCGCCGGTCGCTGCGCGACGGCTTCTGGCAGCACCTCCAGTCGCAGTACTGACTCCGGTCGCGGTACTGACTCCGATCGCAGTGCCGACTCCGGTCGCAGTGCCGACTCCGGTCGCGGTACCGAACGGGGCACGGAGCGGGCGTCCACGGAGCGGGCGGTCACGGGACGGCGGTCCCACCGGCCGCCGGTCCGCCCGGCGGCGCTCTCAGCAGTGGCCGTCCCAGAAGCCCGTCAGCGCGGCGGCGGTCTCCAGCGGCCGGTCGGTGTTGGGCGAGTGCTGGGCGCCCTCGATGACGCTCCGGTGGGCCTTGAGCCGCTCCGCCATCGCGTCGAGCAGCGGAATCGGCCAGGTGTCGTCGCGCTCGCCGGAGAGCACATGTTTGGGCAGCGGCTGCACGGCGGCCAGCTCGTCCACCCGGTCCGGCTCCACGGAGAGCTGCCTGCCGGTGGTGATGAGCTGCGCCGGACGCGTCCGCAGCCAGCGTCTGCGCAGATCGGCGCCGTCGACGGGGGTCTCCTCGGGCGTCTCCATCGTGCGCATGACCTCCCAGACCTGCTCCATGGTCCAGGTGGCGAGCGCGTCGCTGAGCATCCTCACCCGCTCCCGCTGGGCCGGGGCGACCCGCGCGGGTCCCGAGGACATCAGGGTCAGGGAGAGGAACGGCCCGCGGTCGAGCAGTACGGCGGCGCGGGCGATCTGGCCGCCCAGCGAGTGCCCGAGCAGATGGACCGGGGTGCCGATCGCCTCCGCCTGCGCGAGCACATCGGCGGCCAGCTCACCCTGGGCGTAGGCCTCCGGGGTGTCCGGTCCCTCGGTCTCGTACTGTCCTCGGCCGTCCACCGCGAGCGCGCGGTACCCGGCCTCGGCGAAGGGTTCGAGCAGCGAGATGAAGTCCTCCTTGCTGCCGGTGTACCCGGGCAGCAGGAGCACGGTCCCCCGGGGCGTCCCCGTGGGCCCGCCGTCGAGCACGGCGAACCGGCCGCGACGGGTCGACAGGGTACGGGCGCGGGCGCAGGAGGGCGGGGTGAAGCTGGACGGCCGACTCATGCGACGAGGCTAGCGGCGGGGCGGTGGAGCGGCGCTGGTGACCCCGCCGCTCCGGCGCCCGCCCGCCTGCACCGCTCCGGCGGCCTGCCCACCGGCCCCCGCCCGCGCGCCGTACGGGAGCGGACACGCCGTACGGGAGCGGACACGCCGATGGCCCGGCATCCCTGGGGGTGTCGGGCCATCGGCGATATCCGTGGGCCGGTACCGGCCGGCGAAGGCCGGCTCAGCTCTCGGTCTTGGCCACGGTCGTACGCGTACGGCGGCGGCGCGGCTTGGGCACCGCCTCCCCCTCCGGTGTCCCGGCGGCCGTCTCCGCCGTGTCCGCCGCCTCGGCGACGGGCTTGGCGACGCGGGTACGCCGACGGGGCTTGGTCTCCGCGACGGGGGCCTCGGCCGGGTCGGCCACCGCCACCGTCTCCGCCACGGCCGCCGTCCCGGCCACGGGCTTGGCGACCCGCGTCCGTCTGCGCGGCTTGGTCTCGGCGACAGGAGCCTCGACGGTGTCCACGGCCACGGCCGCCACGGCCGTCTCGACCGCTATGGCGGCGTCGGCCGAGGGCTTCGCGGCCCGGGTACGGCGCCGGCGCGGCTTGGCCGCCGCCTCGGTCTCCGTCTCGGGCGCCACCGGCTCGGCCACCGCGGCGGCGGTGTCCACGGTGCCGGTGCCGGTACCGGTGTCGGTGGCGGTGGCGGTGGCGATGTCAACAGGGTCGGTCAGGACCGGAGCCTCGGCCCCGGGGGCCGCCACGGCACCGCCACGGGTACGCCGACGACGGCGCGGGGTGCGCGGCTCGGCCGGCTGCTCCGCGCTCGCCGGCACATCGGCCGGAACCGCCGTCTGGAACTGCGGCTCGGCCGTCCCGTCCAGCGCTGTTCCGTCCAGTGCGGTCCCGTCCAGTGCCGTCCCGTCCAGTGCGGTCCCGTCCAGGGCGGTCCCGCCACGGGTGCGGCGGCGCTGGCGCGGGGTCCGCGTACGGGCCGGGCGCTCCTCCCGAACCGCCGTGGCGGCGGACTTGCGGCCCCGGCCGCCCGTCTCGCCCAGATCCTCGACCTGCTCGGCCGAGAGACCGGCGCGGGTGCGCTCGGCCCGCGGGAGGACGCCCTTGGTCCCCGCGGGGATGTTCAGCTCCTCGAACAGATGCGGGGACGTGGAGTAGGTCTCCGGCGGGTCCGGGAAGCCGAGGTCGAGCGCCTTGTTGATGAGCTGCCAGCGCGGGATGTCGTCCCAGTCGACCAGCGTGACGGCGGTGCCGGACGCGCCCGCCCGGCCGGTGCGGCCGATGCGGTGGAGGTAGGTCTTCTCCTCCTCGGGCGACTGGTAGTTGATGACATGCGTCACACCCTCGACGTCGATACCGCGCGCGGCGACATCGGTGCAGACGAGCACGTCCACCTTGCCGTTGCGGAACGCGCGCAGCGCCTGTTCCCGGGCGCCCTGGCCCAGGTCGCCGTGGACCGCGCCGGAGGCGAAGCCGCGCTGGGCGAGCTGGTCGGCGATGTCGGCGGCCGTGCGCTTCGTACGGCAGAAGATCATCGCGAGTCCGCGGCCCTCGGCCTGGAGGATGCGCGCGACCAGCTCCGGCTTGTCCATGGAGTGGGCGCGGTAGACACGCTGGGTGGTGTTGGCGACGGTCGCGCCCGCGTCGTCCGGCGAGGTGGCGCTGATGTGCGTGGGCTGCGACATGTACCGGCGGGCGAGGCCGATGACCGCGCCCGGCATGGTCGCGGAGAACAGCATGGTCTGCCGCTTGGGCGGCAGAAGCTGGATGATCTTCTCGACGTCGGGCAGGAAGCCCAGGTCGAGCATCTCGTCGGCCTCGTCCAGGACGAGCGCGCGGACATGCGAGAGGTCGAGCTTCTTCTGGCCCGCCAGGTCGAGCAGCCGGCCCGGGGTGCCGACAATCACATCGACGCCCTTCTTGAGGGCCTCGACCTGGGGCTCGTAGGCCCGGCCGCCGTAGATCGCCAGTACGCGGACGTTCCGCACCTTGCCGGCCGTGAGCAGGTCGTTGGTGACCTGGGTGCACAGCTCGCGGGTGGGGACGACGACGAGCGCCTGCGGGGCGTTGGTGAGCTTCTCCGGCACGGCCCGGCCGGACTCGACGTCCGCGGGGACCGTGACGCGCTCCAGGAGCGGCAGACCGAAGCCGAGCGTCTTGCCCGTGCCGGTCTTGGCCTGTCCGATGACGTCCTTGCCGGAAAGCGCGACCGGGAGCGTCATCTCTTGGATGGGGAACGGAGACAGAATGCCGACGGCTTCAAGCGCCTCGGCCGTCTCGGGGAGGATTCCGAGTTCTCGGAAAGTCGTAGTCAGGGTGCTGCCTCTTCTGTGAGACGCGGCGAGAGGCGAACGCTGGGGGTCGTACCGCACCTGGGTACTCGGCCGGCCGTGGGTTGGCCGGATGGCGCGGGACCACTGCCGTCGCTCGAGCGCTCGTGCCGCTGAGGGGGCCCCTCATCTGCGGTCGTACGCTGCTGTGCGTACGATTCGCGTGGAGGGCGGTCGGGTCGGAGCCGATCGGGCCACCGACCGGGCATCCTCATGGGGCCTGTCCGAGGAAAAGACCCTCGGGCAAAACACTGCCAAACACTGCCAAACACTGCGAGGGCCCGCCAGAAAGCCAGCGGGCTCATTACCACTGTACCCCGGAATCGCGCATGTGTGTTGGGCGAATTCGTCGGAACGGTGTGACGACAGTGTCTGACCAGGGCCTTCCCGGGTGGGAAGAGCGGGCTATTGTGCCGTCCATGGAGACGCCCGACAACGCCACCGCACCCGCACCCGAAGCCGAGGCACCCACTGGGATCGCCGCCCAGGACTGGGGCACGGCCTCCACAGAGCCGCAGTACCGCGCCGCGGTCGTGGATCTGCTCGGCGCACTCGCCTACGGCGAGCTGGCGGCCTTCGAGCGGCTCGCCGAGGACGCCAAGCTGGCGCCCACCCTGGCCGACAAGGCCGCGCTGGCGAAGATGGCCGCCGCCGAGTTCCACCATTTCGAGCGGTTGAGTGACCGGCTGCGGGCGATCGACGCCGAGCCGACCGGCGCGATGGAGCCGTTCGCGAAGGCCCTCGACGAGTTCCACCGCCAGACCGCGCCGTCGGACTGGCTGGAGGGTCTGGTCAAGGCGTACGTCGGGGACTCGATCGCCAGCGACTTCTACCGCGAGGTGGCCGCGCGTCTCGACACCGACACCCGCTCGCTGGTGCTGGCCGTACTGGACGACACGGGGCACGGCAACTTCGCCGTGGAGAAGGTGCGCGCCGCGATCGACGCGGAGCCCCGGGTCGGCGGGCGGCTGGCGCTCTGGGCGCGGCGGCTGATGGGGGAGGCGCTGTCGCAGGCGCAGCGGGTGGTGGCCGAGCGTGACGCGCTCTCCACGATGCTGGTCGGCGGGGTGGCCGACGGGTTCGATCTCGCGGAGGTCGGCCGGATGTTCTCCCGGATCACCGAGGCCCACACCAAGCGGATGGCCGCGCTGGGGCTGGCGGCCTGACACCGTGACCACCGGGCCGTGCGTCAGGACGGCATGGCCCGGCGCAGCCGGCGGCCCGTGGGGCGGACCAGCAGCGACAGCAGCACCGCCCCCACCAGCAGCGCGCCGCCGAGCATCGCCAGCACATGGCCGGGTCCGAGTGCCATATACGTGAGATAGGCGCCGAAGAGGGCGCCGAGCGGACCGGTGAGGAACACCGTCCGGTGCGCCGGCAGCCGGTGCGACAGCAGATGGGCCGCGGCCCCCGAGAGACCGAGCCCGAGCAGGGCCGATCCCAGAGCTACCCAGATCACTGCCGATCACCTCACCACACCATGACGCCACCGCGGTACGGGCCTTTGGGCCCAGCACGTCACTACCCGGCGTGGCTGGAAGGCAACCCTCCCGGCATCTCCCGGACACGATCGATCCGGGGCCCGCGGCGATGGTGACGGAGATCGCGGTGCGTGCGGGCGGGATGTGCGGTGCAGCGGTATGTGCGGTACGAGGGGCGGCGGTACGGGGAATGGCCCGGCGGGAGTCCCGCCGGGCCATTCCTGATGCCGGTACGACCGGCCCCGGGCCGTGTCCGGCACCGATGGCCGGACACGCCCTAGAGCGCGCCGAATCCGACCCGTCGTGTCGTCGGCTCACCGATCTCCACGTACGCGACCCGCTCGGCCGGTACGAGGACCTTGCGCCCCTTGTCGTCCGTCAGGCTGAGCAACTGCGCCTTGCCGGCCAGCGCGTCGGCCACGGCGCGCTCGACCTCCTCGGCGGACTGCCCGCTCTCCAGAACGATCTCCCGGGGCGCGTGCTGCACGCCGATCTTGACCTCCACGGCTATGTCCCTCCGAACGGTCAGTGCGTTGCGCGGTCAGCCGCGCTGTACGCAGCACACATTAGCCCGGGGAGTGGACGGGGAAGACGCCGTGGTGAACGCCCGCAGCGAACACGCGCCGCTCAGTGCTGTTCACCGCCGTGCAGCGGGAAGCCGGCGATACCGCGCCAGGCCAGGGAGGTCAGCAGCCTGACCGCCTCGTCGCGGGGGATGGCCGATTCGCTGGAGAGCCAGTAGCGGGCCACCACCTGGGAGACCCCGCCCAGCCCCACGGCCAGCAGCATGGATTCTTCTTTGGAGAGCCCGGTGTCCTCGGCGATCACATCGGAGATCGCCTCCGCGCACTGGAGCGCGACGCGGTCGACGCGCTCGCGCACCGCGGGTTCGTTCGTCAGGTCGGACTCGAAGACGAGCCGGAACGCGCCGCCCTCGTCCTCGACATAGGCGAAGTAGGCGTCCATCGTCGCCTCGACGCGCAACTTGTTGTCGGTGGTCGAGGCGAGCGCCGTGCGGACCGCCTGGAGGAGAGCCTCGCAGTGCTGGTCGAGCAGGGCGAGATACAGCTCCAGCTTTCCGGGGAAGTGCTGATACAGAACGGGCTTGCTGACACCGGCCCGTTCGGCGATGTCGTCCATCGCGGCGGCGTGGTAGCCCTGCGCGACGAAGACTTCCTGTGCCGCACCCAGAAGCTGATTGCGTCGGGCGCGGCGCGGCAGGCGCGTGCCTCGCGGGCGCGCCGCCTCGGTCTGCTCTATGGCTGTCACGCCGCCTCCCAAAAATCGTGCCGTGTGCGCGCTGTGCGCCGCCCCGCCATCGTACTTTTGGGTAACGGGGCTGTGCGCGGCGCGGACGCAGAATTTCACGGACCGGGACACCCGCGGTAGCCGGGAGAAGGACGGGGCCCTCCGCGGCGCACCGCCGCTGGTCAGCGGTAACCGTCCTCGTCCTCGTCCAGGTCGACCGCCCGTGCCTGTTCCACGGCGTCCGCCTCACTCACCGTGGCCGGATCGATGTCCGTCAGCGGCTCGTCACCGCGGCGCCGCACCTCGGTGTGCTGCTCCACGGCGTCGGCCTCGGGGGTCTCCTCGCCGAGTTCGACGTCCTCGTCCGTGTCCGTGTCCGTGGCTGTGTCTGTGTCGTCGTGGTCGTGGCCGTGTTCCCTGAAGGTGTCCGGGTCCGTGGGGTCCACCGGCATACCGTGCCCTTCCTTCTCGCCGTTCAGCGCCGCGGAGAGCCGGAGCGGCCGGTCCGCGGAAGGGGTGCCGGGGCGCACGCCCCTTCCCCCGAGCGTAGAAGCCCAGGTCTCCGGACGCCATGCGGCCTGTGATACCGAACACATAATGGCGTGCGTGATCGTCTCGTAACATTGCCGCATGTCGTCGACCGAGCTGCCGGAATCCATTACCGCCGCCGTGGCTCCGAGGGTGAGTCCCGTCCGGGTCGCGGAGGGGGAGACGCTCCGCTCCGTCACGCTGCCCGGACTCACCCTGACCGTACGGGGACGGCCCACGACCCGTACGGGAGCGCCGCCCGCGCTCTATGTGCACGGGCTCGGGGGCTCCTCGCTGAACTGGTCGGGGCTGATGCCGCTGCTGGCGGACCTCGTCGACGGGGAGGCCGTCGATCTGCCCGGGTTCGGGGACTCCCCGCCGCCGGACGACGGCAATTACTCGGTCACCGGGCACGCCCGCGCGGTGATCCGGCTGCTGGACGCGGGCGGGCGCGGCCCCGTCCATCTCTTCGGCAACTCGCTGGGCGGCGCGGTCGCCACCCGGGTCGCGGCGGCCAGGCCCGATCTGGTGCGCACCCTGACGCTGGTCTCGCCGGCGCTGCCGGAGATCCGCGTCCAGCGCACCGCGGTCCCCACCGCGCTGCTCGCGGTCCCCGGCGCGGCCGGGCTGTTCGGCAGGCTGACCCGGGGGTGGACGGCGGAGCAGCGCACCCATGGGGTGATGGGGCTCTGTTACGGCGACCCTTCCGTGGTCACCGAGGACGAACTGCGGGGCGCCGTCCAGGAGATGGAGCGCAGGCTTCAACTGCCGTATTTCTGGGACGCGATGGCCCGTTCGGCACGCGGTATCGTCAACGCGTACACCCTGGGCGGTCAGCACGCACTGTGGCGGCAGGCCGAGCGGGTGCTGGCACCGACGCTGCTTGTCTACGGCGGACGGGATCAGCTCGTTTCGTACCGTATGGCACGGAAAGCGGCGTTCGCTTTCCGTGATTCACGGCTCCTTACGCTCCCTGACGCCGGGCATGTTGCCATGATGGAGTACCCGCGGGAGGTCGCGCAGGCCTGCCGCGAACTCATCGCCGGCGCCGACAAAGCGAACAACGCCAGAAGCGCCGACAACGCCAGAAACGCCAACAACGACAACAACGACAACAACGCTGACAACACCGACAGGAGCTGATCCGGGGCGTGGGACGACACAGCCGCAAGGGCCCCGTATCCCAGGGCTCGCCGGGCCCGGCCGCTGTCGCGCCCGCGGAGGCCGGAGCGGATCCGGATCCGGAGCCGGAAGGATCCGGCGGAGGCCGGCGCAGGCGCTCCGGAGCCGGTGAGGACCAGGGGCAGGGTCAGGGGCAGCGCGCGGGCGCGGCGTACGGCACCCCCGCCCACGGCACTCCCCTGTACGGCACCCCCGCGCGCGGCGTGCCGAAGGTGCGCGGCGGCCATCCCGAGCAGCGGGAGCCCGGCGGTGGCTGGGGTTCCGGGCAGCGGTACGGCGACTGGCAGGACACGGCCGCGCCGCGTCCGGCGGGCCGGCCGGCGACCGCCCCGCGCGGCCGTACGGCATCCGGGACAGGGGTGCCCGGTGCCGGTGTGCCCGGGACCGTCGGGGCGGGGCGGGCCACGCCTCCCGCGGCGCCAGGAAAGGCGGCCCCCGGGACGGGAGCGCCGCTGATCCCCGGCCCCCGGCGCGAGTTCATCGACGCGTTCGACTCCGACGCCTTCGACGCCCCCGGCGCCCCCGGCGCCCGTACCGTTCTGCGGGAGAGCGCGCCGCTCGCGCCCCCGCCGTTCCCCGCCACCACCGGAGGCCGGGACGGTGACGGGGGTGCGGACACGGCCGTCGGCACCGGCGACGGTGCGGAGGGCGGCCCCGGGGCGGACCAGCCCGCCAAGGGCGGCAAGGGACGCGCCCTCACCGGTATCGCCGCCGCCGCGGTGACCACGGTGCTCGCCGTCGTCGTGGCCGGACAGGTCACCGGCGGCGCGGAGCCGTCCGGCGCGCGGACCGCCGACGGTCTCGACCGTACCGAGGACGAGTTCGCCTCCCGTTCGGACGGCCGGGCCACCCCGGGCCAGGCCCCGCCGCCCGCGGCGGCGCCTCCCACGTACGCCGAGCTGATGACCCGTCAGTTCCCGCTCGACCCCGAGCTGACGGCCTCCGGCCGGTTCACCGCCGTGCCCGGTCTGGACCGCGCGCCCGGCAAGGGGCAGAAGTTCCGCTACCGCGTGGACATCGAGGACGGACTGGGCCTGGACGGACAGCTCTTCGCGGAGGCCGTGCAGAAGACCCTCAACGACGACCGGAGCTGGGCGCACGGCGGCGCCATGACCTTCGAGCGGATCTCCAGTGGCAGGCCCGACTTCGTGATCACGCTCGCGAGTCCCGGCACCACGGGTGTCTGGTGCGCCAAGTCCGGTCTGGACACCACCGTCGACAATGTGTCCTGCGACTCGGCCTCGACCGACCGGGTCATGATCAACGCCTTCCGCTGGGCGCGGGGGGCCAAGACCTTCGGCGCCAAGGCGATGGTCGGCTACCGCCAGATGCTGATCAACCACGAGGTCGGCCACCGGCTCGGGCACAATCACGTGAGCTGCCGCACTCCCGGAGCGCTCGCCCCCGTGATGCAGCAGCAGACGAAGTCGCTGGACATCGAGGGAATCACGTGCAGGCCCAACCCGTGGGTCTTTCCCAATACTTGAGACGCCTGTCTCAAACCGCGTTGACATCGGGGGCGGGGTCGTCCATATTTCTCGGCATGTCCCCCCACCGCCCCGCCTCCCTCGGTCGCGCCGCCATAGAGCTGGCGCTCATCGGTGTGACCGCGCTCTGCGTGGCCGACATTCACTGTCGCTGACCCCTGCCCGAGCGCGTGTCGGCCGTCCCCCTCCGCCGTAGCACTCCGCGCCTGGGCGTACTCCGTCCGTACGCAGGCGCGGCATCCACCGGGTTCACCTTCACCACTCTCCACCGCTGCCGTCTGCACGGACATCTGGCATATCGCGCCATAGTTCCCGTTCCGTCCGGCTTATCCCCGCAGCAACCGAGAGGCTTCATTCCGATGCGTCAACCGTCCGTCCTGTCCCGCCGCGTGGCCGCGGCCGCCATCACCCTTGTCATGGCGGCGGGTGCCGCCGCCTGCTCGGGTCCCCAGGACAACGATGCCAAGGCCGGGGCCGCGGACAAGGGCAAGCCGCAGAAGGGCGGCAAGCTCACGGTGCTGAACTCCGACCCGCAGAGCGACTTCGACCCGGCGCGTCTCTACACCTCCGGCGGCGGCAACGTCCCGTCGCTGGTCTTCCGCACCCTCACCACCCGCAACCGCGCCAACGGCGCGGCCGGCACCAAGGTCGTCCCGGACCTCGCCACCGACACCGGGCGTCCCAACGCGGACGCCACGGAGTGGACGTACACCCTCAAGGACGGGCTGAAGTTCGAGGACGGCACCCCGATCACCAGCGCCGACATCAAGTACGGCATCGAGCGCTCCTTCGCCGCCGAACTCTCCGGCGGCGCGCCCTATCTGCGTGACTGGCTGGTCGGCGGCGCCGACTACCAGGGCCCGTACAAGGACCCGAAGGGCCTCGCCTCGATCGAGACGCCCGACGCCAAGACCATCGTCTTCAAGCTCAGGAAGCCCGAGGGCGACTTCCCCTTCCTCGCCACCGCGACCCAGTTCGCACCGGTTCCGAAGGCCAAGGACAAGGGGGCCAAGTACGAGGAGCACCCGGTCTCCTCGGGCCCGTACAAGGTCGTCAGGAACGAGGACGACGGCCGCCGCCTCCTCCTGGAGCGCAACCCGAACTGGTCGGAGACGACCGACGACCAGCGGCACGCCTACCCGGACACCATCGACGTGCAGTCGGGCCTCGACGCCGCCGTCATCAACCAGCGGCTGTCGACCAGCTCGGGCGCGGACGCCGCCGCCATCACCACCGACACCAACCTCGGTCCGGCCGAACTCGCCCAGATCGGCAGTGACAAGGCGCTCGCGGCGCGCGTCGGCACCGGCCACTTCGGCTACACGAACTACCTCGCCTTCAACCCGAAGGTGAAGCCGTTCGACAACCCGAAGGTGCGCCAGGCGATCTCGTACGCCATCAACCGCACCAGCGTGATCAACGCGGCCGGCGGCTCCGCGCTCGCCGAGCCCGCGACCACGTTCCTGCCCGACCAGGCGGCCTTCGGCTACACGCCGTACGACCACTTCCCGGCCGGGAAGACCGGTGACCCGGCCAAGGCGAAGGAACTGCTGAAGGAGGCCGGTCACCCCAACGGACTGACCATCTCCCTCACCCACTCCACCGCGCAGAACCGGGAGACCAGCCCCGAGGTCGCCACCGCCGTCCAGGAGTCGCTCAAGCAGGCCGGGATCACGGTCAAGCTGGTCGGCCTGGAGCCCAACGCCTTCAACGAGGCGCGCTGGAGCGCCGCCAAGTCCCCGGGCTTCTTCATCTCCCGGTGGGGCGCGGACTGGCCGTCCGGCGGTCCGTTCCTGGCGCCGATCTTCGACGGGCGGCAGATCGTCAAGGACGGCTCCAACTTCAACCACGCGCTGCTCGACGACCCGGCGGTCAACAAGGAGATCGACGAGATCAACAAGCTGACCGATCTGGCCGAGGCGGCCAAGCGGTGGGGCGCGCTCGACAAGAAGATCGGTGAGCAGGCGCTCGACGTGCCGCTGTTCCACCCGGTCTACAAGCGCCTCTTCGGCAAGGACGTCAAGAACGTCGTGATCAGTGACTGGACCGGTGTCCTCGACATCTCGCAGGTCGCGGTCAAGTGAGTACGGTTCCCGATCTGCCGGCGTCCGGGGCGGGAACGGGGGCCGCCGTGGCGGTCCCCGGCGCCTCGGACGCCCGTCAGGCCTGGCGGCGGCTGCGCGGACGCCCCTCGGCCGTCGTCGCCGCGGGCGTCCTCGGACTGCTCGTGGTGCTGGCCCTCGCCGCGCCGCTGCTCGCCGCCGTCGAGGGCCAGGACGCCAACACGTACCACGACGCCCTGGTGGACTCGGCGCGCGGCGGGGTGCCGGTCGGCTCGTTCGGCGGGGTGAGCGGCGACCACTGGCTGGGCGTCGAACCGGGCACCGGACGGGATCTGTTCGTACGGCTGCTCTACGGCGCCCGGGTCTCGCTGCTGGTCGCGGTGGGCGCCACCGTCGTCCAGGTGCTGATCGGGATCACCGTCGGCCTGGCCGCCGGGCTCGGCAACCGGCTGCTCGACACCGTCCTGAGCCGGTTCACCGATGTGATGGTCGCCCTGCCCATGCTGGTGCTCGCCATCGCCCTGACCGCCGTCGTGCCCACCGACTTCCCGCGTCCGCTGCTGCTGATCCTGGTGATCGGGCTGCTCAACTGGGGTGGTACGTCCCGGATCGTCCGGGCCCAGACGCTCACCCTGAAACAGCTCGACTTCGTCGCCGCGGCCCGGCTCGCCGGCTCGGGCCGCTGGCGGGTCGCCCGGCGCGAACTGCTGCCCTCGCTCGCCGCGCCCGTCATCACCTACGCGGCGATCCTGCTGCCCATGAACATGGTGATCGAGGCGTCGCTGTCCTTCCTGGGTGTCGGGGTCAAACCGCCGACGCCGTCGTGGGGACAGATGCTGTCGACCGCGCAGACCTGGTTCCGCGCCGATCCGATGTACGTACTGCTGCCGGCCGGGCTGCTGTTCGTGACCGTGCTCGCCTTCACCGTGCTGGGCGACGCGATCAGGGCCGCCCTCGATCCCCGGGAGGCGGCGCGGCTGAGGGTCGGGCGGCGAACGTCCCGTACCCCCGGCGGGACATCCGCGACCGGTGGGGCCTTCGCCGGGGGGAGTTCCGCCTCCGGCACGGTTCCCGGACCGGGCCGGGCCCGCGCCGCCGCCGACTCGCCCAAGGACATCTCCTCATGACGCGCTATCTGCTCAAACGGCTGGGCGGCGCCCTGCTGGTCCTGCTCGTGCTCTCCGTCGTGATCTACGGGCTCTTCTATCTCGCGCCCGGCGACCCGGCCCGGCTCGCCTGCGGCGAGCGGTGCAGCACCCAGCAGGTCGCGCAGGTGCGCGAGCAGCTCGGCCTGGGCGACCCGGTGTACACGCAGTACGCCCACTTCCTCCAGGGCATCCTCGTCGGACGCGACTACTCCACCGGCACGGCCCTGCTGCACTGCGACGCGCCGTGCCTGGGCTTCTCGTACCAGACCGACCAGCAGGTCACCTCGCTGATCGTGGACCGGGTGCCCGCGACGCTCTCGCTCGCCCTGGGGGCCATGACGATCTGGCTGGTCATCGGGGTGGGCACCGGGCTGCTGTCCGCGCTGCGGCGCGGCGGGATCACCGAGCGCGCGCTGACGGTGCTCACCCTGGCCGGGACGGGCACGCCCGTGTTCATCCTCGGTCTGCTGCTGCTGATGCTCGTCTGCGCGTACTTGCAGTGGCTGCCGTTCCCGACCTACGTGCCGCTGACCGACGACCCCGAGCAGTGGGCGTGGAACATGCTGCTGCCCTGGCTCACGCTGGGGCTGTTCGAGAGCGCCAAATACGCGCGGCTGACGCGCAGTTCGACGCTGGAGACGCTGGCCGAGGACCATATCCGCACGTTTCGCGCCTATGGCGTCGGGGAGCGGGCGGTCGTCGGGCGGCACGCGCTGCGCGGCGCCGTACCGCCGGTCATCGCGCTCAGCGCGCTGGACTTCGGCTCGGTGATGGGCGGGGCGGTACTCACCGAGTCCCTCTTCAACATTCCCGGGATCGGCAAGACACTGATCGACGGAGTACGGGAGATCGATCTGCCCGTGGTGGTGGGGGTGGTGCTGGTGACCGGCACGGCCGTCGTACTGGCGAATGTGGTGGCCGACCTGCTGTACGCGGCCGCCGACCGGAGGGTGGCACTCCTGTGACGGAGCATGTGCGCGACGAACTGCGTGACCGGCCGGCCCGGTCCGACGATCGGCCGGATCGGCCGGATCAGCCGGATCGGCAGGGGGCGGGGGCGGGGACGGGGACGGGAAGCCTGATCGAGGTCGAGGACCTGACCGTCGACTTCGTGTCGGGCGAGGAGACCGTACGGGCCGTCGACGGACTGTCCTTCTCGCTGGCGGCGGGCCGGGCGATCGGCCTGGTCGGTGAGTCCGGCAGCGGCAAGAGCACGGTCGCGGCCGCGCTGCTCGGGCTGCACCGGGGGACCGGCGCGCGCGTCGGCGGCACGGTGCGCGTGGGCGGTACGGACGTGGGCGCCGCCTCCGACCGCGAACTGCGCGCGCTGCGCGGCGCGGTGGCCGCGATGGTCTTCCAGGACCCGCTGTCGTCCCTGGACCCGTACTACGCCGTCGGCGACCAGATCGCCGAGGTCTACCGCGTCCATACGGACGCCTCGCGGCGGGCGGCCCGCGCACGGGCCGTCGAGGTGCTCGACCGGGTGGGCATCCCGGACGCGGCGCGCCGGGCCAACGCCAGGCCGCACGAGTTCAGCGGCGGCATGCGCCAGCGCACCCTCATCGCCATGGCGCTCGCCTGTGAACCGCGTCTGCTGATCGCCGACGAACCGACCACGGCCCTGGATGTGACGGTCCAGGCGCAGATCCTCGATCTCCTCCATGAGCTGCGCCGTGAGACGGGCATGGGGCTGCTGCTGGTCACCCATGACGTGGGGGTCGCGGCGGAGAGCGTGGACGAGGTGCTGGTGATGCGGTACGGCAGGGAGGTCGAGCGCGGCCCGGTGGCCGAGGTGCTCGGATCGCCGCGGCAGACGTACACGCGCACGCTGCTGTCCGCGGTGCCCCGGGTGGACGCGCCCCTGACGCGGGTCTCCGGGCGCCCGGCGGGCCCCGGCGAGGTACCCGGCCAGGTATCCGGCGAGGTGCTGCTCGAAGCCACCGACCTGCGGCGGGAGTTCCGGCGGGGACGGCGGACCGTCACCGCCGTGGACGGGGTGTCGCTCACGGTCGGAGCCGGTGAGACCCTCGGCATCGTCGGGGAGAGCGGCAGCGGCAAGACCACCCTGGGGCGGATGCTCGTACGGCTGCTGGATCCGACCGGCGGCGGACTGCGCTACCGGGGTACGGAGATCGGAGCGGTGTCCGAGAAGGAGATCCGGCCGTACCGCCGCGAGTTGCAGATGATCTTCCAGGACCCCGTCGCCTCGCTCAATCCGCGCCGTTCGGTGGGCGAGTCCGTCGCCGATCCGCTGCGGGCGGCGGGGGAGCTGGACGACGGACGGATCGTCGCCCGCGTGCGGGAGCTGCTGGAGCGGGTGGGGCTCGACGCCGACCGGTACGACCGGTATCCGCACGAGTTCAGCGGGGGCCAGCGGCAGCGGATCGGTATCGCGCGGGCACTGGCGGCCGATCCCCGGCTGATCGTCTGCGACGAGCCCGTCTCCGCCCTCGATGTGACGACCCAGGCCCAGGTGGTCGAGCTGCTCGCGGAACTCCAGCGGGAACTGGGTCTGGCGCTGGTCTTCATCGCCCATGACCTCGCCGTGGTACGGCAGGTCAGTGACCGGGTCGCCGTGATGCGGGACGGCAGGATCGTGGAACAGGGGACGGTCGAGGAGGTGTACGGATCGCCCTCCGACCCGTACACCCGGCAGTTGCTCGCCGCCGTGCCCGCGCTCGATCCGGTGCTCGCCGCCGCGCGCCGCTCGGCCAGGAAGGCGCTCGCGGCGCCCGCCGGAGACATGGCCGCGGCCTGACCCCGCGTAGCCGGAGCACCCCGTAGCGCGACAGAACGCTACCGGTGCGAAAAAGTTACGTGCATTCACCCCTTCCGGTGGCGCGACGGACAACCGTCCGTCGCGCCACTGGCATATCCGCTTACGGTCGTCCCGCTGCGAGTCGCCGGTCAACGGCGGCTGCCCACAAGGGAGATCGGGGGTGCGCTCGTGCGGATCGGACTGCTTACGGACGGTGGCTATCCGTATGCCATGGGTGAATCCGGACGCTGGTGCGACCGGCTCGTACGCGGGCTCGCACAGCACGAGTTCGACATCTACGCGCTCAGCCGCAGTGCGCGGCAGGAGGCGGGCGGCTGGACGGAGCTGCCGCGCCGGGTCCGGCGCGTGCGCACGGCGCCCCTCTGGGCACCGGCGGACGACGGCCGCGGTTACGGGCGGCGCGACCGGCGCCGGTTCGCGGAGCACTTCGGTCAACTGGCCGTCGCCGTCTGCTCGGACGGGACGGCGGGCGGACCGGGTGCGGCGGGCGGGCCGGGCACGGCGGGCACGGCGGGTGCGGCGGGTGCGGTGGCCGGGACGGCGGGGACGGCCCGCGGGGCAGCCGGGACGGCCGGGGCGGCGGGGGCGGCCGGGGCGCGGCCGGTGGAGGGCGCCGATGCCTTCGCGGCCGGGCTCTACGGGCTCGCGGAGCTCGCCAGGGAGCGCGGTGGACTCCACGGCGCACTGCGCTCGGAGGCGGCTCTCCGGCTGCTGGAGTCCGCCTGTCGTACACCCGGCGCGCGCCGGAGCGCGCAGTCCGCGACCGTGTCCGACCTCCTGGCCTTCGCCGAGCGGCTGGAGCACGTTCTGCGCCCCCTGTCGCTGGACTGGTACGACGACGGGGCGCTGGGCGCCGTCGATCTCTGCCACGCCGCCTCCGGTGGCGCCGCCGCTCTCCCCGGACTGCTGGCCAAACGCTTCTTCGGGGTGCCGCTGCTGGTCACGGAGTACGGCGTCCAGCTCCGGGCGCACTATCTCGCGACCGGGGGCGCGGGAAGCGCTACGGCGGACCCCGAGCCGCTCGGCACACCGGTCCGCGCGCTGCTCGCCGCCCTGCACGGGCGGCTGGCCGCCGAGATCTACCGGCAGGCGCAGATCATCACCCCCGGCAACACCCATGCCCGGCGCTGGCAGGTACGGTGCGGCGCGGACCGCGCCAAGCTGCGCACGGTCTACCCCGGGATGGAGGCGGAGCGTTTCTCCGGCGCGGGGTCGCCAACGGGTTCCGGAGCCGGCTTCGGTGCGGGCTCGGCGGCGGGTTCGCCGGCGGGTTCCGGAGGTTCCGGAGCGGGTTCCGGGGCCGGGGAGGGCGATCCGGACACGCTCGTCTGGGTCGGCAGGATCGAGCCCGCCAGGGATCTGATCTCGCTGCTGCACGCGTTCACGATGGTCCGCGCCGCGGAGCCCGGCGCGCGGCTGCGGATCGTGGCCGCCCCCGCGCAGGGCCCGGGAGCCGAGGCGTATCTCGCGCACTGCCGCGCCCTGGCCGTCCAGCTCTTCCCCGACGAGGCCGTGGACGCGCACAGCGACGGCGAGAACCCGGTCTCCTTCGAGGAGATCGGCGGCCCCGAGATGCCCGGACTCCCCGACGCCTATGCGGCGGGGGCCGTGGTCGTCCTCTCCAGCGTGGTCGAGGGCTTCCCGGTCAGCCTGGTCGAGGCGATGTTCAGCGGACGCGCGACGGTCTCCACGGATGTCGGCGCGGTCGTCGAGGTCATCGGCGGCACGGGACTGGTGGTGCCCCCGCGCAATCCGCGGGCGCTCGCGGACTCCTGTATCGCGCTGCTGCGCGACCCCGGGCGGCGCGCCCGGCTGGGCGCGGCGGCGCGCTCCCGCGCACTGGAACTGTTCACCGTCGAGCGGAACCTCGCGGCGTTCGACGCCCTCTATCTGGAACTCGTCTCGCGCACCCCCGTACGGCGCGCGGCGGACCCCGTGCCCTTCGCCTATCCGGCCGAGCTGTACGCCCCCGTCCGCTGGGGCGCGGGCAGCCAGGGCGGCCAGGACCAGCGGGGCAGCCAGGACCAGCAGGACAGGCAGGGCAGCCAGGACCGGCAGGACCGGCAGGACCGGCAGCGGCCTGCGGCGCGGTCTCGGCTCCCGGAGCGTACGTCCGTGGGCGTGGGGGAGAGCGATGTCTGACGAAGCCGCACCCCTGACGGCCTCCCCGGCCACCCCACCGCCCGGCGACCCGGCCGGGAGGCCCCTCGCGAAGTCCGCCCGGAAGCCCGTCGGCAGGCGCGGGACCGGAGACCCGGTCAAGGGACTGCTGCACCGGTACCGGGAGCTGTGCGAGCGTGCCGTCGACCCGCTGGAGATCGCCGCCGTGCTGGAGGCCCACGGGATCACCGACCGGACCGCCGCCCGCTTCCGGCACCGGGACGTCTTCGCCCTCGCCGACGAGCTGTACGCCCGCGTACCGCACGGAACGAGCGGGCGGACCCCGGCGCGCACGGCGCACGGAACCGGCGCCCGCGTCGGCTGGTGGGCGGTGGTCGCGCTGCTGCCCGGGGCCGTGGCCTGTCTCACCCTCGTCGGGCTGGAGCGCGGCACCGGACAGGGGCGGCTCGCGATAGGCCTGGCGGGGGCCCTCGCGCTCACGGGCGCGCTCTCCGCCTGCCTCCGCCGAGGGCCGCTGCGCGCCGGGGGCCGCACGGTCCCCGCCGCCGGTCTCTGGGTGTACTGGCTGCTGGCCTATCTGGTCTGCGGTGACGGACTCCTGGACGAACTGGTCGGCGGCGGGCCCGACGGACCGTGGCCCGCGACCGTGACGCCCCTCGCCGCGCTGGCGTGCGCCGTCGTCCCCGCCGCCTGGTGCGCCCGTCTCTTCTCCGTCGGGGCAGGGCGCAGGCTGGCCGACAGCCATGGACTCGCCGAATTCTCCGCCCGGGTGCGGCCCCTGCTGCTCGCCCTCGTCGGACTGTACGTCTGCGCCCTCACCGCTCTCACGACGGGCGCCGACCTCGTCTTCGCCGAAGACGGCAGGACCGTCCCCACCGTCGCCCTCGGCACGCTCCTGCTGCTGGCCCGGCTGCTCACCGTCCACGGCCTCCCCGGTCCGGCCACCGCCGGACTCGCCGCCGCCTGCGCCGTGGAGATCCTCTCCTGCGCGTCCGTGCTCGCGGGCCGCCTCCCGGGCTTCGAGCCGCTCGCCGTCCCGGTGACCCACGCGGTCCGGATGTGGGGCTCCTCGGCCGTACCCGCCCTCGCCTGCGGAGCCGCCGCCCTGGTCCTGCTCCTCCATGCCGCCGTCGCCCTGTCCCGGGCCTCGGCGCACACCCGGCCCCAGCCCCTCGTACCCCGACGCACCCGACCCCGCACCACAGCGACACCACACGGAAAACCATGAAGGAGACACCAGACATGACCCCGCGATCCCCAGCACCGGCCCCCGCCCAGGCCCGTCGGCACGGAAAGGCGGGGCGATGAGGGTTCTGCTGCTCGGTGCCAACGGTTTCCTCGGCCGCTTCGTGGCCGACCGGCTGCTCGCCGACCCCGCCGTGCACCTCACCGCGCTCGGCCGCGGCGACGACGCGGACGTACGGTTCGATCTCGCGGGCGGCAGCCCGGGAGCCCTCACCCGCTTCCTGGACGCCGTCCACCCCGGAGTCGTGATCAACTGCGCCGGGGCCACCCGGGGCGGTGCCCGCGAACTGACCCGGCACAACACCGTCGCCGTCGCCACGGTCTGCGAGGCCCTGCGCCGCAGCGGCTGCGGAGCGAGACTCGTCCAGCTCGGCTGCGCCTCCGAGTACGGGCCGTCCCAGCACGGCTCGTCCACGGCCGAGGACGCCGTGCCCCGCCCCGGCGGTCCGTACGGGGTGAGCAAGCTGGCCGCGTCCGAGCTGGTGCTCGGCTCCGGGCTCGACGCCATCGTGCTCCGGATCTTCTCGCCCGTCGGGCCCGGCACCCCGGCGGGCTCCCCGCTCGGCCGGCTCGCGGAGGCCATGCGCCGGGCCATGCAGGCGGGCGACGGCGAGCTGAAGCTCGGCGGGCTCGGCGTGCAGCGCGACTTCGTGGACGTACGGGACGTGGCGCGCGCCGTGCACGCCGCGTCCCTCTCGGCCGCCCAGGGCATCGTCAACATCGGCACCGGCCGGGCCGTCAAGCTCAGGGACGCCGCGGCCGTGCTGGCGAGGGTCGCGGGCTACGCCGGAGCCCTCCATGAACTCGACATGCCCCCGGGGCCGGTGCGCCCCGGCCACGCCACCATCGGACCGCCGCGCGGCGAGCCGGCGATCGAACACATCGGCGCGGGCCCCTTCCCGTACCCCGACGGCTGTGGCGGCTGGCAGCAGGCGGACGTACGCACCGCCCGCGACCGGCTCGGCTGGCGGCCCCGGATCAATCTGGAGGAGTCGCTCGCGGACATCTGGATGGAGGCGGCGTGCCGCATCTGACCAGGACCGGCCACCGGCCCTCCGCCACCGAGCGGGGCCGGCTCGGCTTCGGCGTGCCCGGATACGCGCATCCGCTGCTCGCACCGGTCGAATGGGCCGAACTGACCCGGCCGGGAACGCCGCTGCACTGGGCCGTCCTCAATGTCGCGGACGGTCCCGGAGACCGTCCCGACCCGCACTGCCTGGCGGCCGCGGGCCGGCTCATCGGCACGGGCGCCAGGGTGCTCGGCCATATCGATCTGGCCCACGGCACCCGCCGTCCGGACGAGATCGTCACGGAGGCGGAGCGCTTCCTCGACTGGTACCGCGTCGGCGGGTTCTTCCTCGACCGGTGCCCGACGGGCCGCGAGGAACTCCCGGAGATCCGGCGGACGACGGCGGCCCTGGAGGCGTTACTGGCCGCCGGGGCGGCGGGCGCGGGACGGGACGGACGGCCGACGGAGTCGTCCGGGGGGCCGGGGGAGCCGTACGGACGGCCGGGGGAGCCGTACGGGAGGCCGGGCGGCGGGCATCTCGTCCTGGGGCACGGAACCCATCCGCACCCCGGATACGCCGAGGCCGCCGACCAGTTGGTGACCTTCTCCGGACCCTGGACGGACTACCGCTGGTCGCAGGCGGCCGAGTGGACCGCCGACCATCCGCCCGAGCGCTTCGTCCATCTCGTCCACGGGGTGCCCCGCGGCCATCTCGACGAGGCGATGAGGATCGCCCGCTGGCAGGGCGCGGGAACGATCTTCTTCACCGACCACCGCGGCCGGCCGGACCGCGGCGGGCCGGGCGAACGGAATCGGGGCGCCTGGGAACGGGGGGAAAGGGGTGAACACCGCACCAGAACGGGGCATGACGGACCATTCGCATCACTGCCCGGCTACTGGGACGAAATCGTCTCGCGAGTCGGACCGGGTGTCTCGGAATGAGAAGGGCCGTGGCAGTGTTGCAGGAAGAACAACCGTACTGAATCATCGACCAACCCCCTGTTGAGGTCCCTGTGTCGTTGCCACCCCTGGTCGAGCCCGCTGCGGAGCTCACCGTCGACGAGGTCCGCAGGTACTCCCGTCACCTCATCATCCCGGATGTGGGGATGGACGGGCAGAAGCGGCTGAAGAACGCGAAGGTGCTGTGTGTGGGTGCCGGAGGTCTCGGCTCCCCGGCTCTGATGTACCTGGCCGCGGCCGGTGTCGGCACCCTCGGCATCGTGGAGTTCGACGAGGTCGACGAGTCGAACCTCCAGCGGCAGATCATTCACAGCCAGGCCGACATCGGCCGGTCGAAGGCCGCGTCCGCGCGTGACTCCGTCCTCGGTATCAACCCCTATGTGAACGTGATCCTTCACGAAGAGCGGCTAGAGGCCGAGAACGTGATGGAGATCTTCTCGCAGTACGACCTGATCGTGGACGGCACCGACAACTTCGCCACCCGCTATCTGGTCAACGACGCCTGCGTGCTGCTGAACAAGCCGTACGTCTGGGGTTCGATCTACCGCTTCGACGGGCAGGCCAGCGTCTTCTGGTCTGAGCACGGCCCGTGCTACCGCTGCCTCTACCCGGAGCCCCCGCCGCCGGGCATGGTGCCCTCCTGCGCCGAGGGCGGCGTGCTGGGCGTGCTCTGCGCGTCCATCGGCTCGATCCAGGTCACCGAGGCGATCAAGGTGCTCACGGGCGTCGGCGAGCCGCTGGTCGGACGGCTGATGATCTATGACGCCCTGGAGATGCAGTACCGCCAGGTCAAGGTCCGCAAGGACCCCGACTGCGCGGTCTGCGGCGAGAACCCCACCGTCACCGAACTCATCGACTACGAGGCCTTCTGCGGTGTCGTGTCGGAGGAGGCCCAGGAGGCGGCGGCCGGCTCGACGATCACTCCCAAGCAGCTCAAGGAGTGGATCGACGACGACGAGAACATCGAGATCATCGATGTCCGGGAGCCGAACGAGTACGAGATCGTCTCGATCCCCGGCGCCAAGCTGATCCCGAAGAACGAGTTCCTGATGGGCACCGCCCTGGCGACCCTGCCGCAGGACAGGAAGATCGTCCTGCACTGCAAGACGGGCGTCCGCAGCGCGGAGGTCCTGGCGGTGCTGAAGTCCGCGGGCTTCGCGGACGCGGTGCATGTCGGCGGCGGAGTGATCGGCTGGGTCAACCAGATCGAGCCGGAGAAGCCGATCTACTAGGCACCCGGTCTCCTGGGTACCCGGTCTTCCGGGTACCCGATCCGCTGGGTACTGGTTCACTGCCGTGCCGTTCTGTTCCGAAGGGGCCGGTCCACCTCGTGTGGACCGGCCCCTTCGTCGTCCGTCGCGGCGGGCCGTCGTATGAGCGTCGTGACCGGACAGCCGGCGGCTCCTGGCGCGGCCCCTGCCCGGACAGGGCCTAGGCGCAGCTCTTTCCCGGGGCCGGGACCTTGTCGCGCAGGAAGTAGTCGTCCACGACCTGGGTCACACAGGCGTTCCCGGTGGTGTACGCGCCATGGCCCTCGCCCTCGAAGGTGAGATGGACCCCGACCCCCTCGCCGAGTTCCTCGGCCATCCGCAGGGAGCCCTCGTACGGCGTCGCCGGGTCGCCCTTGCCTCCTATCACCAGGATCGGGTCCGCGCCCGGCGCGGCCACCTCCGGTGTCTCGTGCTCGCCGGCGACCGGCCACCGCGCGCACCAGCCGGCCAGGTCCCAGGCCAGATAGGGGCCGAAGACCGGCGACACCTCGCTGAAGTCGGCCAGCAGCCGGGAGCGGACCTCGGCCGCGTCGACCCTGCCCTCGGCGTCCGCGCAGGATATGGCGCGCTGGGCGTGGTGCGCGGTGCCGTAACGGCCCCGCGCGTCACGGTCGTTGTACGCGTCGGCCAGCCGCAGCAGTCCGGTGCCGTCGCCGTTCTCGGCGCCCTCCAGCGCGTCGGTCAGCTCGGGCCAGCTCTCCTCGCCGTACAGCGGGCTGATGATGCCGGTGAGGGCGAGGCCCTGGGTGAGCGTGCGGCCCATGGCGGTCGGCAGCGGCTCGCTGTCCAGCCGGTCGAGCAGCTTCACCACCCGCGCGGTGCCGCTTCTCGCCCCGATGTCCCGGCTCTTGAAGTAGTTCTCCAGGGCGCGCTGGAAGCCGAGCGCCTGATTGCGGGAGTGGCCGGTGTAGTCGGCCGACGGATCGACCACCGCGTCCAGGGTGAGCCGGCCGACCTTCGACGGGAACAGATGGGCGTAGACGCCGCCGAGTTCGGTGCCGTACGAGAAACCGAAGTAGTGGAGTTTCCGGTCGCCGAGCACCTGGCGCATCAGATCCATGTCCCGGGCGGCGCTGGTGGTCCCCACATACGGCAGGATCCGCCCCGAACGCTTCGCGCAGCCCGCGCCGAACTCCGCCGAGTCGTCGAGGAAGACCCGCTCCTCGGCCGGGGTGTCCGGGGTCGAGTCGATACGGAGGGAGCGTTCCGTCTGCCTGTTGTCCCGGCACACCACCCCGGAACTCTCCGCGACGCCACGGGGATCGAAGCCGACCAGGTCGTACCGCTCGTGGAGCCGGTCGAACAGATCGGCCGCGCCGGGCAGCGTGGCGACCCCCGAGCCGCCGGGCCCGCCGAAGTTGAAGAGGAGCGAGCCGATGCGGCGGTCCTTGTCCCTGGCCGTCGAGCGGATCAGGGCTATCGCGGTGGTCTCCCCGGCCGGGCGGGTGTAGTCGAGGGGCGCCACCAGGGTGGCGCACCGCCAGTCGGCGCCGGGGGCCTTCGCGCCGCTGCCGCGCGCCTTCTCGGGGGCGGCGCACCGTACCCAGTCGAGCCGCTGGGCGGTGAACGCGCCGGGCAGTGCGGGCGAGGCCGGTCCCGCTCCCCCTTCCTGTGCCCGGCCCTGGACGGTGCCGGGGGCGGGGGCGGCGGTGACCGGGGAGGCGGCCTTGGCGTCGGGCGGGGTGTCCTCCGTACCGCCGCATCCGGCGAGCGCGCCGACGAGCAGCAGCAGTCCCGCCGACAGCGTGGACAGCGTTGACAGCGCGGACGTGGACAGCGCGGACAAGGAGGCTGTCCGGTGAGGTCTGGGCATCGGGCAATTCAAGCCCGTCCCGCGGTGGAGGACAACCGAGGTCCAGGCCGAACCGAGGCGGTGTGCGGCGTGATCCGTCGCGGGAGCCGCCGCCGCTCCCCCTATCGGCATACGGTCCCCGCCTTGGGGACCGTGCCGTTCAGCAGATAGTCGTTCACGGCCCCCTGCACACAGGGGTTTCCGCTGTCGTACGAGCCATGGCCCTGGCCGTGGTACGTGATCTCGACCCCGACACCCTTGCCCAGCGCCTCGGCCATCGCCCTGGCGCCCGCGTACGGGGTCGCCGGGTCACCGGTGTTGCCGACGATCAGGATCGGGGCCGCGCCGGGCGCGCTGACGTCCGGGTGCGACCACTGTCCCGGCACCGGCCACTTGGAGCAGCTCATCAGCCCCCAGCCGAGGAAGTCCCCGAAGACGGGCGACGCCCTGCGGAACTCGGGGAGCTTCGCCCGGGTCTGCTCCAGGGTGTAACGCTCCTTGGAGTCCACGCAGTTGATCGCCGCGTTGGCCGCCTGGATATTGCTGTACCCGCCGTTCTCGTCCCGCCCGTTCATCGCGTCGGACAGCGCCAGCAGCAGCGCCCCGTTACCGCCGTCGGCCTCGTCGAGCCCCTGCTCCAGATAGGGCCAGAACTCCTTCGAGTAGAGCGCCTGGGCGATGCCGTTGGTCGCCTGGGTCTGGGTCAGCTTCCGGTTGCCGATGCCCGCGATCGGCTTCTTGTCGAGCCGGGTGAGCAGTCCGGTGATGAACCCCTCGATCTGCTTCGGTGTGGTGCCGGGCAGTCGGCAGGCGTCGCCGCGGGCCACACAGTCCTTCGCGAAGTTGTCGAGGGCGAGCTGGAAGCCCTTCGCCTGGCCGAGCGAGCCCTGTTCGGAGTCCTGGGAGGGGTCGACGACGGCGTCGAAGACCGCGCGGCCGACCTTCGACGGGAACAGATGGGCGTAGACACCGCCCAGTTCGGTCCCGTAGGAGATACCGAAGTAGTACAGCTTCTTGTCGCCGAGGACCTTGCGCATCAGCTCCATGTCGCGTGCGGCGTTGGTCGTACCGACATACGGGAGGGACTCCCCGGAGCGCTTCTCGCAGGCCGCCGCGTACGAGGCGAGTCCGTTGACGAAGGTCTTCCGCTCGGCGGCGTCGTCCGGTGTGGCGTCCTGCGCGTAGTACGCGTCGAGCTGGCGGGCGTCCTTGCACTCGACGGGGTCGCTGCGGCCGACGCCGCGCGGGTCGAAGCTGACCAGGTCGTAACGGGACCGGAGCTTCTCGTAGTCCGGGGCGAACGACGGCAGTCCGGAGACTCCGGAACCGCCGGGGCCGCCGAAGTTGAAGACGAGCGAGCCGATCCGCCGGGCCCTGTCACGTGCCGGGGCCCGGATGAGCGCCAGGTCGATCGTGTCACCGCCCGCCTTGGCGTAGTCGAGCGGCACCTTCATCGAGGCACACTGCCACCGCGCGCCGCCGGGCAGCGGGGACGGTGCCGTACCGCCGCCCTCCGCGGTCGACGGTGCCGGGCACGCCGCCCAGTGCAGCCGCTGGGAGCCCAGGTTCTTCGGCACGGCCGTGCTGTTCGCCCTGCCCCCGTTGGAGCTGGCGCCGTCGGGGCTCCCGCTGTCGGAGCAACCGGTGGCGGCCAGCAGGGCGGCGGCGGTGACAGCGGCGAGCGCCGTGCCGCGCCGGGTGGGGGAGGTCGGCATGGACCCATCGTGCGCTCCGGGGGCGCGCGCCGCGCGGGGCGGCGGCCATGCGAGTGGCGGCCGGGCCCCGGCGCCGGAGGACCCTGGGGCGTGGTGCTAAAGCAGCGCCAGGCCGGAGCGCCGGGCGGGAGCGCCGGGCGGGAGTGCCAGGCAGGAGCGCCGGGCGGGAGCGCCGGGCCGGAGTGCCGGGCCGGAGCGCCGGGCGGGACTTTCGCGGTACGCCCTAGAGCGCCTCTTTGCGGGTGAGGTGGCTGAAGCACACCCAGCCGGGCAGTACCGGCAGCCAGAGCGTCAGCAGCCGGTACAGCAGGACGGCCGGCGCGGCGATCTCCTTCGGCAGTCCGACCGCGATCAGTCCCAGCGTCAGCGCGCCCTCGATGGCGCCCACCCCGCCCGGCGTCGGGGCGGCCGAGCCGAGCGCGCTGCCCGCCAGGAAGACCACGGCGATGCTCGCGTAGCTGAGCTGCTGGTTGCCGTTGTCGAACGCCCGGATCGAGGCGTCCAGACACATCACGAACACCCCGGTCAGCAGCAGCATCCCGCCGATACCGGTGAGCAGCTTCATCGGCCGCTGGAGCACATCGAGCATGCGCGGCACCACCCCGGCGAACAGCGAGCGCAGCCGCGTCACCACGAACTTCCGCAGGAACGGGATCGCGGTCACCACCAGCACCAGCACCGCGACCGTGAGCAGACCCGCGATGACGGTCCTGGACGGGGTGAGCGACGCCGACTTCTCCGTACCGGTCAGATAGCCGAACGACAGCAGCAGCAGGATGTGCGAGCCGAGCCCGAAGAGCTGCGACGCGCCCACGCTCGCCACCGCGAGCCCCGGCCGCACCCCCGCGCGCTGGAGGAAGCGGGTGTTCAGCGCCACACCGCCGACCGCCGCCGGAGCGACGATCTTGACGAACGAACCGGCGACCTGCGCGGCGACCGTCCTGCGGAACGGCACCCGCTCCGGTACGAAGCCCAGGAGGCTCATCGACGCCGCGACATAGCTGAGCACCGAGAACGCCGCCGCGGCGGCCACCCAGCCCCAGTGCGCCTGGCTGACCACCGTGTTGAAGTCGAGCTGTGTCAACTGCGTGAGCAGGAAGTACCCGGCGATCGCCCCGGCGATGAAGCTGATGAGCGTACGGGGTTTGATCCGTTCCAGCCGGACCGGTTCGACCGGCGCCTGCGGCCTGATCAGCAGCACCTGCCTCCGCATCTGGGAGAGCAGATCCTCCTCGCGCGCCTCGTCCAGCGCGTCGTCTATCGCCCGCTTCTCGGCCTGCTTCTCCGCGCGCAGGGACTTCCGTACGGCCTTGCGGTCACCGTCCTCGGCGGCGAGGTCCGCCGCTCTGGCGCGCTTGTTGGTCTCGGAGGCCGCGAGCACCGCCTCACGCTCGCGCTGCGACCGCTCACGGGCGAGCCGGCGCAGCGTCGCACGGGTGGAACGGCTCAGCGCGATCGGCTGGAGCAGGGGCAGACAGTTGGCGACGGCGTCCGGGCCGATCACCTCCACGGCGGCGGCGACGGAACGCTCCGCGCCGACCCGCAGGCCCATCGTCGTGAGCAGTTGCGCGGTGTCCATCCGCAGCACCAGATCGCCCGCCGCGATCTCACCGCCGCGCAGCTCCGTGAGGATGATCTTGTCCGAGCGGTCCACCATGAGGGCGTCACCGGTGAGCCTGCGGTGCGCGATACGGCGGGACTGGAGCGCCTTGACCTGGTGCCAGGCGTTCCGTACCAGCTCGTCGGTGATCGCCTCGTCCGGCAGCGAGTCCAGGGACCGGGCGCCCAGGTGCTCGTACACGAGCATGACGGCGTCGGGGCCCAGCTCGGAGGTGGCGATCAGCCTCGGGGCGTTGGCCCCGGCGGCGATGGCCGCGTACGCGAGAAGGGCTTCCTGTTCGAGCGCCTGGCGCAGGGAGGGGATGGAGCTGCGGGTGGTGAAGGAGCGCAGCGTGAGCTGTCGCCAGACCCGGTAGAAGAAGCCCTGCGCCTGCTGTTCGCGGTCGACGACGGTGACATCGAGCGGCGGCCCGTCCTCCAGGGTGACCAGATAGCGGCGGCCCCGGTCGCCCTGTTCGGCGGTGTCGGACACGTCCTCGGCGCGCATCGCGCTGACCGGGCGGAAACCGACATGGCGCAGACCGGCCATCAGGGTCTGCCCGGTGGGCCGTACGTTGGGGGAGCCGACCGCGTAGAGCGTGCCGTACGCGACCGTCCAGCCGATCAGCACGGTCAGGGCGATCGAGAACGGGGTGGTGTACCCGGCGACGAGCATCGCGAAGGCGTCGAGCAGCAGCACCACCCAGAGCACGACCCGCCAGCGGGGCCGGCGGGCCATCCCCACGGCCGTCATATAGGCGATGACGGGGGCGAGATAGCCGTGGACGGGGTCGGTGAGCCCGGCGCCGAGCTGGGGCCGGGTCAGGGCGTCCTGGATGGACTCCGGGGCGGACCGGGCGACCCAGAGGTCGGTGGCGAGCGTCACCCCGTGGGCGAGTACGGCGGCGAGGACGCCGTCCGCGATCCGCAGCCCGTCGCGTTTGATCAGCCGTTCGATCGCGAAGGCGACGGGGACGAGCAGCACGGCGATGCTGGAGACCAGCCCCGCGACCTTGACCATCAGATCGGGGGCCTGGCCCGTGCCCTTGGTGATGTCCTGTTCCAGGCCGGTGGTGGTGCCGTGGGCGAAGGCGGAGAGGCCGAGGAGGAGGGCGATGGCCAGGACGCCGACCAGCAGGCGCAGAAGGTCGGAGGGCCGGTGGACGCGGGCCGCGAGAAGCGGTTCGTCGCCAGAGACGCGGTCGGCGTGGGGGGCGGCGGTGTCGCAGTTGTCGGGGTTCTCGGGGTCCCCGGACTTTCCGGCGTCCCCGGCGTCCCCGGCGTTCTCGGCTTTCTCGGGGCTCTTCGGGTCCCCGGGGCTCTCCGGGTCCCCGGGCGACGGGATGTCCTCGGAGCCGGTGGTCCCGGGGCGTGCGGCTCCGGCGGTACCGGTGGTTCCGGTGGTCGCGGCTCCGGTGGTGCCGCTGGTTCCGGTGGTCGTGGGTGGGGCGGTGCCGGGGCGTGCGGTCCCTGGTCTTGACGGTCCTGCCGCGGTGGTGCCGGGCGGAGCGGTCGCGGTCCTGTCGGCCCCGGCGGGGGCCCCGGCAGGGGGCTCGCCCGTGGCGGTACGCGTCCTGGCGGCCGTTTCCGGGCGCGGCTCAACGCCGGAGGTGCCCGCCGTCGCAGATGGCTGCACGGCCCGCTCCTCCACCGAATCCGTCTCTTCTTGATCTCGTATCACCAGTCACCGCCGGGACGATGGTGGCACGAGCCGACGACAGACGGGGGCATCAGGGTGCATTGCGGGGGCCGGGGGTGGGCGAGATGCGCCCCTTTGCGGCTGTACGTACACAGGGTGATCGGGTGAACGCGCTCCGGAATGGCCGGATGGCGGCGCCGGGGGACATGTCGGTGGCGTGCGGCAGGATGGGACGGATGAGGAACGACGAGCCGACGAGAGAGCCGCCGGGGGCGCCCGCGGACCCGGCCGCGGAGCCGGGGCGGCTGCCCGGATACGCGGAGCGGGTGCTCGATGTCGCCGAGCTGATCCCGGCCGGCCGGGTGATGACGTACGGCGATGTCGCGGAGTGGCTCGGCGAGGGCGGACCGCGCCAGGTGGGCCGTGCCATGGCGCTCTACGGCGGCGCCGTGCCCTGGTGGCGCGTGGTCCGCTCGGACGGTGTGCTGCTCCCCGGACACGAGCTCGCGGCCCTGGGCCACTACCGCGAGGAGGGCACGCCGCTGCGGGAGGCGGCGCGGAGCGCGGAGGGGCATGTGCCGCGCCTGGACATGAAGCGGGCGAGATGGGACGGCACGGGCGCGGACGAGATGACTCACATATGACAGCTTCCGCCATGCGGCTGTCCTGCGGGGTGTGCCGCGGGGGTGCTGAGGACCACACGGACCGGACGAAGGCGCACGCGACGGCGCGCGGACCGGCGCTCGGAACGTCCGGCGGACCGGCTCCGCAGCGGCGGGCTCCGGGCGCGCGGACTCCCCAGGCGCGGCCCTCGGGGTCCCGCACGGCGAACCGCACGACGGACCACTCGGCGGACCGCACGACGGACCGCACGACGGACCACTCGGCGGACCGCACGACGGACCGCACGACGGACCACTCGGCGGACCGCACGGCGGACCGCACGACGGACCACCCGACGGACCACCCGGCGGACGGACTGCGTCCCGGCCGTCCGGCGGCGTAGCGTCGTCGGCACGCGTCACCCGCACCCCAGGCACCCCCGTCACCACCAGCACCCTCTCCAGGACCGGCGATCCACGTGAGTTCCTCCTCCTTCACCGGGCGTACCCCGCACCGTCGGGTACGGCAGCGGACCCCGGGCGCGTACCGGCTGGTGCGTACCCCGCCGGTCCCGGTGGACCCCCCTGAGCTGGACGCAGCCCAGCGCGGGGTGGTTGACCACGGGACGGGGCCGCTGCTGGTACTGGCGGGCCCCGGCACCGGCAAGACCACGACGCTCGTGGAATCGGTCGCGGAACGGATCGGGCGGGGCACGGACCCCGAACGGATCCTGGTCCTCACCTTCAGCCGCAAGGCGGCGGTGGAACTGCGCGACCGGATGGCCGTACGGCTCGGCGGGCGGCGCGGTCCGCAGGCGACCACCTTCCACTCGTTCTGCTACGCCCTGATCCGCGCGCACCAGGAGGCCGAGCTCTTCACCGAGCCGCTGCGGCTGCTCTCCGGGCCCGAGCAGGACGTGGCCGTGAGGGATCTGCTGGCGGGCCAGATCGATCTGGAGCGCGAGGGGCGGGGGCGTGTGCGATGGCCGGACGAACTGCGCGCGTGTCTCACCACGCGCGGCTTCGCCGACGAGGTACGGGCGGTGCTCGCCCGGAGCCGCGAACTGGGCCTCGGCCCCGATGCGCTGGGCGCGTTCGCGCGCCGCACGGGCCGGCCCGACTGGTCGGCCGCCGCGTCCTTCCTCGCGGAGTATTTGGATGTCCTGGACATGCAGGGCGTGCTCGACTACGCGGAGCTGGTGCACCGGGCCGTGCTGCTGGCCGAACGCCGCGAGGTCGCGGAACGGCTCGTCGCCCGGTACGACGCGGTGTTCGTCGACGAGTACCAGGACACCGACCCGGCGCAGGTCCGGCTGTTGCGCGCGCTGGCCGGGCAGGGCCGCACACTGGTCGCCTTCGGCGATCCGGACCAGTCGATCTACGCGTTCCGGGGAGCCGATGTGAACGGCATCCTGGACTTTCCGTACGCCTTCCCGCGCCTGGACGGGAGGCCCGCGCCGGTGGCGGTCCTCACCACCTCCCGCCGTTCCGGCGCCGGGCTGCTCGCCGCGACCCGGCTGCTCACCCGCCGTATGCCCCTGACCCGGCTGCCCGCGGGGAAGGTGCAGGCGCACCGCGAGCCCGTTCCCGTCCGGGAGGGAGGCACAGTCGAGACATACACCTTCCCGACCCCTTCGACGGAGCTGGACAATATCGCCGACATCCTCCGCCGGGCACATCTGGAGGACGGTGTGGCCTGGAAGGACATGGCGGTGCTGGTCCGTGCGGGTGGTCGCACCATCCCCTCCATCCGCCGCGCCCTCACCTCGGCGGGCGTCCCCCTGGAGGTGGACGGCGACGATGTGCCCCTGCGCCATGAACCGGCGGTGTCCCCGCTTCTGACGGCGCTCAGAGCGGTGGCCCGCGCGTCGATCCACCCGACACCCGCGCCTGCCGGGACCCCGGCCGGGACCGCGACCGGGGCCGGGTCCGGGGCCACGTCGGACACGGCCGAGAGCACAGGGGAGGGCATCGTGCCCGACGCCCCCGACGCCCCCGACGCCCCCGACGCCCCCGACGCCCCCGACGCGTCCGCCGCCGTCGGCTGGCTCGATGTCGAGACCGCCCTCGCTCTCCTCTCCTCGCCCCTCGGCGGCATGGACGCCGCCGATCTGCGCCGTCTCGGGCGCGCGCTGCGGGACGAGGAGCGGGCCGGGGGGACCAGGGTTCCGGCACCGTCCGACGTGCTGCTCGCCCGCGCGCTCGCCGAGCCCCAGCGGCTCGTGGCGCACGATCCGGCGTACGCCCGGGGCGCCCAGCGCCTCGGCGCGCTGCTGCGCAAGGCGAGGGAACTGCTCGAAGGCGGCGGTACCGCCGAGGAGGCCCTCTGGGCGTTGTGGGACGGCACCACCTGGCCCGCGCGGCTCGAACGCTCGGCCCTGCGCGGCGGCCCGGCCGGCCGTAACGCCGACCGCGACCTCGACGCCGTATGCGCCCTCTTCGACGCCGCCGCCCGCGCCGAGGAGCGCACCGGCGGCCGGGGCGCGCTCAACTTCCTGGAGGAGCTGGACGCGCAGGACATCGCCGCCGACACGCTCAGCCGCCGGGCCGTGCGCCCCGACGCCGTACGGCTGATGACGGCCCACCGTGCCAAGGGCCTCGAATGGCGCCTCGTCGTCGTCGCGGGCGTCCAGGAGGGTCTCTGGCCCGACCTGCGCCGCCGCGGTTCCCTGCTGGAGGCGGACAGGATCGGCCGTGACGGTCTCGCCGAGCCCCTCACTCCGGGCGCCCTCCTCACGGAGGAGCGCAGACTCTTCTACGTCGCCGCGACCCGCGCCCGTGACCGGCTCGTCGTCACCGCAGTCAAGGCGCCCGCCGACGACGGGGACCAGCCCTCCCGCTTCCTCACCGAACTCGGCGTCGAACCCAGGGACATCACCGGCCGTCCCCGCCGTCCCCTCGCCGTCGCCGCGCTGGTCGCGGAGTTGCGCGCCACCACGGTCGACCCGGAGGCGACCCCCGCCCTGCGCGACGCCGCCGCGCGCCGGCTCGCCCGGCTCGCCGCGCTCAGCGACGAGGAGGGCCAGCCGCTCGTACCGTCCGCGCACCCCCACCGCTGGTGGGGTCTGTACGAGCCGACCCGCAGCGCGGTCCCGCTGCGCGACCGGGACCAGCCCGTGGCGCTCTCCGGCAGCGCCCTGGACCAGTTGGCGAACACCTGCGCGCTCCAGTGGTTCCTGGGCCGTGAGGTGAAGGCGGACGAGCCCGCCACCGCCGCCCAGGGCTTCGGCAATGTCGTCCATGTCCTGGCCGACGAGGTCGCCTCCGGCCGTACCCCCGCCGATCTCGCCGTCCTCATGGAACGGCTGGACTCCGTGTGGGACGCGCTCGCCTTCGACGCCCCCTGGAAGTCCCAGCAGGAGAAGGAGCACGCGCGCGTGGCGCTCGAACGCTTTCTGCGCTGGCACGTCATGGACCGCGGCGGACGCACCCCCGCCGCCACGGAGCACGGGTTCGACGTCACCCTCGAAGCGGGCGCGTACGAGGTGCGGATCCGGGGCTCCATGGACCGCGTCGAGCGGGACGCCGAGGGCCGCGCCTATGTCGTCGACTTCAAGACCGGCAAGCAGGCCCCCACCAAGGAAGAGGTCGCCCACCACCCCCAGCTCGCCGTCTACCAGCTCGCCGTACGGGAGGGCGCCGTGGACGAGGTCTTCGACGGCCGCCGTCCGGAACCGGGCGGCGCCGAACTCGTCCAACTGCGCCAGCCGGCGCCCAAGAAGGAGGGCGGCGAGCAGCTCCCCAGGATCCAGGCGCAGGAGCCGCTCGCGGGGGAGTGGGTCGGCGAACTGCTGACCACCGCCGCCGGACGCGTGCTGGACGAACGGTTCACCCCCACCACGGGCGGACACTGCGCCCACTGCGCCTTCCGCGCCTCGTGCAGCGCACAGCCGGAGGGCCGGCAGATCGTGGAGTGACGAGGGCGGAAGTGGAGTGACGAGGGGGGTACGGGGGCACAGGCACGGGGGCATGGGGGCGGGAGCACGCCCCCGGGCGGCGGCTCAACGGCCCGGCCCGGCCCGGCCCGGCGTGGCGGTGCCGTCCGGTGTGGCAGCGCCGTCCGGCGTGGCGGCGGCTCAAGGCCCGCCCGGCGTTGTCAGTGGCGGCGGATAGCCTATCCGGGTGTCCGTACATCTCACCGATCCCGAGCAGCTCAAGGAGCTTCTCGGCATCCCCTTCACCCCGGAGCAGACGGCCTGCATCACGGCGCCGCCCGCCCCGCAGGTCATCGTGGCCGGAGCCGGCTCCGGGAAGACGACGGTGATGGCCGCCCGGGTGGTGTGGCTGGTGGGCAGCGGACAGGTCGCCCCCGAGCAGGTCCTCGGGCTCACGTTCACGAACAAGGCGGCGGGCGAGCTGGCCGAGCGCGTCCGCAAGGCGCTCGTACGGGCCGGGGTCACCGACCCCGATGTCATCGACCCGGACCACCCCCCGGGCGAGCCCCGGATCTCCACGTACCACGCCTTCGCGGGCCGGCTGCTCACCGACCACGGTCTGCGGATAGGCCTGGAGCCGACCGCCCGGCTGCTCGCCGACGCCACCCGCTTCCAGCTCGCCGCGCGTGTGCTGCGGGAGGCGCCGGGACCGTATCCGGCCCTGACCAAGACGCTCCCCGCCCTGGTCAGCGATCTGCTCGCGCTCGACGCCGAGCTGGCCGAGCACCTGGTGCGCACCGGCGGGCTCGGCGCGTACGACAGCGCGCTGCTGCGCACCCTGGAGGGTGCCAGGCTCAGCAACGCCGAGCTGCGCAAGGTCCCCGAGACGGTGGCCGCCCGCGGCGAACTGCTCGACCTGGTGGGGCGCTACCGCGAGGCCAAGCGCGCCCGCGACCTTCTCGACTTCGGGGACCAGATCGCGCTCTCCGCCGAGCTGGCCTCGACCAGGGCCGAGGTCGGCGCGATCCTCCGGGACGAGTTCCGGGTCGTCCTGCTCGACGAGTACCAGGACACCTCCGTCGCCCAGCGGCTCCTGCTCTCCGGGCTCTTCGGCGGCGGCACGGGGCACGCGGTGACCGCCGTCGGCGACCCCTGCCAGGCGATCTACGGCTGGCGCGGCGCCTCCGTCGCCAACCTCGACGACTTCCCCGAGCACTTCCCGTACGCCGACGGCACCCCGGCCGCCCGGTTCTCGCTCAGTGAGAACCGCCGCAGCGGCGGCCGTCTTCTCGACCTCGCCAACGCACTCGCCGAGCCCCTGCGCGCGATGCACGAGGGCGTGGAGGCGCTGCGCCCGGCGCCCGGCGCCGAGCGCGACGGCGTGGTGCGCTGCGCCCTGCTCCCCACGCACGCGGAGGAGATCGAGTGGCTCGCCGACTCCCTCGCCCATCTCGTGCGCACGGGCAAGGAGCCGGGCGAGATCGCCGTACTGTGCCGTACGGCCGGGGACTTCCCGGAGATCCAGGGCGCGCTGGTGGCCCGCGAGGTGCCCGTCGAGGTCGTCGGTCTGTCCGGGCTGCTCCATCTCCCCGAGATCGCCGATCTGGTCGCCATGTGCGAGGTCCTCCAGGACCCGGGCGCCAACGCCTCGCTCGTACGGCTGCTCACGGGCCCCCGCTGGCGCATCGGGCCGCGCGATCTCGCGCTGCTGGGACGCAGGGCCCGGCTGCTGGTCCACCGCGGCGGCGGCGAGGACGGGGAGGACGACCTCGACGCACGGCTGGCCGCGGCGGTCGAGGGCACCGATCCCGCCGAGGTGATCTCACTCGCGGACGCCCTCGACACCTTCCTGGAGTCGGCGGGCGCCCCGGACGACGGACTGCCCTTCTCGGCGGCCGCACGGGTCCGTTTCGCGCGGCTGGCCGCCGAGCTGCGGGAGCTGCGCCGGTCCCTGGCCGACCCCCTGATGGATGTCCTGCACCGCGTACTGGCGACGACCGGCCTTGAGGTCGAGCTGTCCGCGTCACCACACGCCCTGGCCGCCCGCCGCCGCGAGACGCTGAGCAATTTCCTCGATATCGCGGCCTCCTTCGCGGCGCTCGACGGGGAGGCGGGACTGCTGGCCTTCCTGGCGTTCCTGCGGACGGCGGCGCAGTACGAGAAGGGCCTGGACAACGCGCTCCCGGGCGGCGAGAACACCGTCAAGGTCCTCACCGCGCACAAGTCCAAGGGGCTGGAATGGGACGTGGTCGCCGTGCCGGGACTCGTCACGGGCCAGTTCCCCAGCGGCCGGGCGCGCGAGGCGTGGACGTCCCAGCCGAAGGTCCTGCCGCACGCGCTGCGCGGTGACGCGGCGACACTGCCGGATGTGACGTCCTGGGACGCGAAGGGGCTCAAGTCCTTCAAGGACGCGATGAAGGCGCACCAGCACACGGAGGAGCTGCGGCTGGGGTATGTCACCTTCACCCGGCCGCGCTCCCTGCTGCTCGGCTCCGGCCACTGGTGGGGCCCGACCCAGAAGCGCCCGCGCGGCCCGTCGGACTTTCTGCACGCCCTGTACGACCACTGTGCGGCCGGGCACGGCGAGATCGAGGCATGGGCGGACGCACCGGAGGAGACGGACGAGAACCCGTCCCTGCGCGCGGAGACCACCCCCCACGCCTGGCCCCTTCCCCTGGACGCCCGGTCCCTGGCCCGCCGCCGGGAGGCGGCGGACACGGTCCTGGCGCATATGGAGGAGCTGCTGAGGCGGGAGGGACAGCAGGCCGGGAACGACACAGGGAACGACGCAGAGAACGGCGCCGCGAACGAGGCCGGGGCCGCACCGGAGCCCCACCTCACGCCCCACGCCGCGACCGAGCCCCCCGGGCCCCGCGAGCCGGACGAACCGTACGCCGCGTCGGAGCCGTACGCCGGGTCGGAGCCGTACGACCTGGCGGAGGCGGCCGAGGCAGCCGGATTGTTCGACCCGGCGGACCCGGCGGAGTCGGACCCGGCGGACCCGGCGAACCCGGAGGAGCCGTCCGGCCCCGATGCCGAGCCGTTCGGGGCCGGCCCGTCCGATGCCGGGCCTTTCGACGCCGACCCTTTCGAGGATGATCCGTTCCACGCCGAGCCGTCGGACGACGGTCCTCCCGATGCCGGTCCTAATCCCGATGACGCCGGTCCTGACGACGGCGATCTTGCCGACTGGGACGGCTGGGCCACCACGCGCGCGCCGTCCGCCGGCGCCCGGGACGGAGCCGGGCGGGGCCCCGCGGATCCCCGGGTGCCCGGTCCCCGTTCCCCGTCCGGTGGGACGGCCGCCCGGGGAGCCGGGGACCTGCCCGAGGCTCAGGCCCCCGTCCAGGGAAGCGGCGGCGGGGAGACGGCCCCCGCCGGCCCCGACCCGCACCTCACCCCCGAAGAGCTCCGCACCCTCGCCTCCTGGGACCGTGATCTCGACGCCCTCACCAGCGAGCTGCGCCGCGCCCGCGCCTCCGTCCGCGACGTCCCCGTACCGCCCTCCCTCTCCGCCTCCCAGCTCCTCCGTCTCGCCGCCGACCCGGACGGGTTCGCCCATGAGCTGGCCCGCCCCATGCCGCGTCCGCCGCAGCCCGCCGCCCGCAGGGGTACCCGCTTCCACGCCTGGGTGGAGTCGAGGTTCGAGGAGCTGCCGCTGCCGATGCTCGGCCCCGACGAACTGCCCGGGGGAGAGGAGGACGAGCCGGAGATCGCCGACGAGCGCGACCTGGCCGCGCTGAAGGAGGCGTTCGAACGCACCCCGTACGCCCGGCGCACGCCGTACCGCGTGGAGGAGCCCTTCCATCTCACCCTCGCGGGCCGGGTGATCCGGGGCCGTATCGACGCCGTCTACCGCCATGTCCACCCCGATCCGGTGACCGGCTCGGAGACCTGTACGTACGAGATCGTGGACTGGAAGACCGGCCGGGCCCGTACCGCCGACCCCCTCCAGCTCGCCGTCTACCGTCTCGCGTGGGCCGAGCAGCACGGCCTCCCGCCGTCCGCCGTGACGGCCGCGTTCCTCTACGTACGGACCGGGGAGGTCGTCCGTCCCGACCGCCTTCCCGGCCGCCCCGAGCTGGAACGCATCCTGACCGGGGGCCCGGAGGATCCGCCCGATGACACAGGGCGTCATGACGCAGGGCGTCCGCCCGACGACGTGGGAGGTTCCCACGACGGCTCCGACATGCCCACGGACGGGGGATCCCCGGAACCGGCAGACGAGACCGCTCCCCGGGCCCGTTAGGCTCGACATCATGAGCGACACCCCGGACAGCGTCGTCCGTACGTACATCCACACCCACCGTGCGGCCTTTCTCGACGACCTCGCCGACTGGCTGCGCATTCCGTCCGTATCGGCACAGCCCGACCACGACGCTGATGTGCGGCGCAGTGCCGACTGGCTCGCCGAGAAGCTCAAGGAGACCGGCTTCCCGGTCGCCGAGATCTGGGACACCCCGGGCGCTCCGGCCGTCTTCGCCGAGTGGCCCTCCGCCGATCCGGACGCTCCGACCGTGCTGGTCTACGGCCACCACGACGTACAGCCAGCCGCCCGCGAGGACGGCTGGCACACGGACCCGTTCGAGCCGGTCGTCCGGGACGGCCGGATGTACGGACGCGGCGCCGCCGACGACAAGGGCCAGGTGTTCTTCCACACCCTCGGGGTACGGGCGCATCTCGCCGCCACCGGCCGCACCACCCCCGCCGTCCATCTGAAGCTGCTCGTCGAGGGCGAGGAGGAGTCGGGCTCCCCGCACTTCCGCGCCCTGGTCGAGCGGCAGGCGGACCGGCTGGCCGCCGACGCCGTGATCGTCTCCGACACCGGTATGTGGTCCGAGTCCACCCCGACCGTCTGCACGGGGATGCGCGGTCTCGCCGACTGCGAGATCGAGCTGTACGGGCCCGACCAGGACATCCACTCGGGATCCTTCGGCGGCGCCGTCCCGAACCCGGCCACCGTTGCCGCCCGCCTGGTCGCGGCACTGCACGACGAGCACGAACGGATCACGATCCCCGGTTTCTACGACGGGGTCGCCGACCTCGGCGACGCCGAGCGCGCCCTCCTCGCGGAGCTGCCCTTCGACGAGGAGGAGTGGCTCCGTACGGCCCTGTCCCACGGGACCCTCGGGGAGGCCGGATACTCCACCCTGGAGCGTGTCTGGGCCCGTCCGACCGCCGAGGTCAACGGCATCGCGGGCGGTTACCAGGGCCCCGGCGGCAAGACGATCATCCCGTCCTCGGCCCTGCTCAAGCTGTCGTTCCGGCTGGTCGCGGGCCAGGACCCGGACCGCGTCGAGCGTTCCGTACGCGAATGGATCGACGCCCGTGTCCCCGCGGGCATCCGCCACAAGATCAGCTTCGGTGCGGCCACCCGCCCCTGTCTGACCCCGCTGGACCATCCCGCGCTCCAGTCGGTCGTACGGTCCATGGGCCGTGCCTTCGGCCGGCCGGTCCGCTTCACCCGCGAGGGCGGCTCGGGACCCGCCGCCGACCTCCAGGACGTGCTGGGCGCCCCGGTCCTCTTCCTGGGCATCTCCGTACCGTCCGACGGCTGGCACGCGCCCGACGAGAAGGTCGAACTGGATCTCCTCCTCAAGGGCGTGGAGACGACGGCCTACCTCTGGGGCGACCTTGCCACCGCTCTGCGCTAAGGCCGCCGCCGACGACCTCGCCGCACACTCCGCTGATCAGAAACCCAATCCATCCGGGGGAGTTGGAAGTACCTGTGAGCACCATCAGCAGTGACGCCACCGCACACCGACCCATCGGCCTGACCGCTCCGAGCGGTATCGACCGCGCGGCGCACCACCGGCTCGACGAGGCCTGGCTCGCGGCGGCGTGGAGCCATCCGACGACCAGGGTCTTCGTGGTGTCGGGCGGCCAGGTGCTGATCGACGACACCCCCGACGGCCGTACCGAACTCGTCATGATCCCGTCCTTCGAGGCGCCCGTGACCGAGGCCCACCGCTACTTCCTCGGTACGGACGCGGACGGGGTGCGCTATTTCGCGCTCCAGAAGGACACGCTCCCGGGCCGGATCGACCAGTCGGCGCGGGCCGCGGGGCTGCGCGAGGCCGGAATGCTGCTGTCGGCCCGGGACGCGGGTCTGATGGCGCATGCCGTGGCGCTGGAGAACTGGCAGCGGCTGCACCGCTTCTGCTCCCGCTGCGGCGAGCGCACCGTGATCGCCGCGGCCGGTCATATCCGCCGCTGCCCGGCCTGCGGGGCCGAGCACTATCCGCGTACCGACCCCGCCGTGATCATGCTGGTCACCGACGAGGAGGACCGCGCGCTCCTGGGCCGTCAGGTGCACTGGCCGGAGGGCCGTTTCTCCACGCTGGCGGGGTTTGTGGAGCCGGGCGAGTCGATCGAGCAGTCGGTGGTCCGCGAGGTGTTCGAGGAGGCGGGTGTCACGGTCGGCGAGGTCGAGTACATCGCCAGCCAGCCCTGGCCGTTCCCGTCGAGCCTGATGCTCGGCTTCATGGCCCGCGCCACGTCGTCCGAGATCACGGTGGACGGCGAGGAGATCGAGGAGGCGCGCTGGTTCTCCCGGGAGGATCTGCGGACCGCGATCGAGTCGGGCGAGATCCTCCCGCCCGCCGGTATCTCGATCGCCGCGCGCCTGGTGGAGCTGTGGTACGGCAAGCCCCTGCCGAAGCCCGCGAACTGACCCTTAGGGCATAGGGCATAGGGCATAGGGCACGGCATACCGCGAGCGAGCGAGCGGCCGCCCGACGCGACGACAGGGCGGCCGTCGGGGCCGAGCCCCCGCCCAACGGCCGAGCGGCTGCCCGAGGGCTGAGCGGCTGCCCGCCGGCCGAGCCCCCGCCGGGATCGTTCCCGCGGGGGCTCGGGTGACCGCTCGCGACAGAGCCGCGGGCGCTGTGGACTCCTGATCGGCAAGGTCGCACACGTGGCGTCCGGCGTCGGTGTGGACCGGTAGTCCTCGGCAGGTGTGAGGGGGATCAGCGCCCGAGCACGTCAGTCCAGCAGCGCGACAGTGAACGTCTCGCGGTGGTCGGTCAGCCAGGCCTGCACGCGGTCCCAGCGTTCCCATCCGCCACGGTCGGCCAGCGCTTGGAGGTAGACAGGATCACCGTCGGCCACGCGGCGGGCGACGAAGGCCCGGCAGATCACCGTGGCCTGTTCGATCACGCCGGGCAATTCGGCGCGCTCTCCCGCCGAGAGGCCGTAGCCGTCGGCGAGGATCCGCAGCCGTGCCGGCGCGTCCAATGCGGCGGGATGCAGGGCGGCCGCGGATACCGGATCAAGCATGGGAACCCAGTAGCGGGCGGCCATGGCCACGTCCCAGAGAGGACGGCCCGGAGCTGCCAGGTCGAAATCGATCAAGGCGGCGGCACGACCGTCGCGGAAGACGACGTTCTCCGGGCACACGTCGTTGTGGCACAACAGCGTTCCTCCCTCCGGGTCGGCGAGGTCCTGAGGCCACTCGACGTCCTTGTCGACAGGGATGGTCGCGCCGGCCGCATGCAGGCGGCGCAGCAGGATCCCCACCGATTCGAGAGCGGTTGTCGTCAGCACCCAGGGCGGGAACGGTGGCAGAGCCACGTCGCCAGGAATGAAGGTCAGCTGCTCACGACCGTCAGCAGTCAGACCCACGGGAGTCGGAGCCGCGTCGAAGCCGTGCTCTTTCAGCGCGAGGAGGTGGGAATGGAGGGCGTGTGCGTTCCGCGGTGCCGGGCGTTCCACCAACGCACCCCGGCGGAAGACCGCCCCCGCGTTCACCATGCCTCCGACCAGCGCCTCACAGTCCGCCTCGCCCTCGGTCGTCATGTCGATCACGCTACCGCCGAGCCGCCTCGCACAGGGCGGGCATACAAAACCCCCGATCCGGCGCCAGGCCGGTCGGGGGTCGTGTGCGTCATATGGGTCAGACGCCGAGCGCCTGCTTCACCTGGGCAAGGCTCGGGTTCGTCATGACGACCTCAGAGCCTCCCTGGGCGGGAACCACCAGCACCGTCGGCACCGTCTGGTTGCCGCCGTTCGCCTTCTCGACGAAGGCCGCCGAATCCGGGTCCTGCTCGATGTTGATCTCGGTGTACGCGATGCCTTCGCGGTCCATCTGGCCCTTGAGCCGACGGCAGTATCCGCACCATGTGGTGCTGTACATCGTCACAGTGCCCGGCATGTCTCTCGCGCTCCTCTGGCTCGCCGAATGCGTCGTCTGGTCGTCCGCATTCTGTTCGAACGTACGGGGCCCGGCCGCCATTCCCGTACGGACGCGGTACGGGCTTCCCGGACCGGCGGGCATGTCCGGCCGGCGTATCCGGGGGTGTCTCCGGCGGGTGGATCCGGCGGGTGTGCTCATACGACCGGCACGGCTCCCCTGTGGACAACCGCCGCACCCGTCCCGGGCGACCTGGCAGCATGGCGGGGTGACAGCAGCAACGCACTCCCCACTCTTCCCGCACCTTCCCCGGGAATCCGAGGGCGGCCAGATCGTGGCGCCGCCGCGCGACGCCGACGCGGTGCTCGACGGGCTCGACCCCGAGCAGCGCGAGGTCGCCACGGCCCTGCACGGTCCGGTCTGTGTGCTGGCCGGGGCCGGCACCGGCAAGACGCGCGCGATCACCCACCGGATCGCCTACGGCGTGCGCGCGGGCATACTCCAGCCCGCGAGTGTGCTGGCCGTCACCTTCACCAACCGGGCCGCGGGCGAGATGCGCGGACGGCTGCGCCAGCTCGGCGCGGGCGGTGTCCAGGCGCGCACGTTCCACTCGGCGGCGCTGCGCCAGCTCCAGTTCTTCTGGCCCAAGGCGGTCGGCGGGGAGCTGCCGCGGCTGCTCGACCGCAAGGTCCAGCTCGTCGCCGAGGCCGCGGCGCGTTGCCGGCTCCGGCTCGACCGCAACGAACTGCGCGATGTCACCGGCGAGCTGGAGTGGGCCAAGGTCACCCAGACCGTCCCGGCCGACTATCCCGCCGCCGTGGCGAAGTCCGTCCGCGAGGCCCCGCGCGATCCGGCCGAGATCGGCCAGATCTACGGGATGTACGAACAGCTCAAGCGGGACCGTTCGGTGATCGACTTCGAGGACGTGCTGCTGCTCACGGTCGGCATCCTCCAGGACCGGCACGACATCGCCGACCAGATCCGCCGCCAGTACCAGCACTTCGTGGTCGACGAGTACCAGGACGTCAGCCCGCTCCAGCAGCGGCTGCTCGATCTCTGGCTGGGGGACCGGGAGAGCCTGTGTGTCGTGGGTGATGCCAGCCAGACGATCTACTCCTTCACCGGCGCCACCCCGGACCACCTGCTGAACTTCCGCACCCGCCACCCGGGCGCCACCGTGGTGAAACTGGTCAGGGACTACCGCTCCACGCCCCAGGTCGTCCATCTCGCCAACGGCCTGCTGAACCAGGCTCGCGGCCGGGCCGCCGAGCACCGGCTCGAACTGATCTCGCAGCGCGACCCGGGCCCCGAGCCGGTCTGCACGGAGTACGCGGACGAGCCCACCGAGGCCGAGGGCACCGCCCGCAGGATCCGCGATCTGATCGCCGCGGGCGTCCCGGCCGGCGAGATCGCGGTGCTCTACCGGATCAACGCCCAGTCGGAGGTCTACGAACAGGCCCTGGCCGACGCGGGCGTGCCCTACCAGCTCCGGGGCGCGGAGCGATTCTTCGAGCGCCAGGAGGTGCGGGAGGCGGGCGCGGCCCTGCGGGGTGCGGCCCGCTTCGGGGGCAACGACTCCCTGCTCGACGATGTCGTCGAACTGCCCGCGCAGGTCCGGGCGGTGCTCTCCACCAAGGGCTGGACCAGCGAGCCCCCGGCGGGCTCGGGCGCGGTCCGCGACCGCTGGGAGTCCCTGGCCGCCCTGGTCCGTCTCGCCGAGGACTTCGTCCGGGCGAAGCCGGGGGCGACACTCGCCGATCTGGTGGCGGAGCTCGACGAGCGCGCCGCCGCCCAGCACGCGCCCACGGTGCAGGGCGTCACACTCGCCTCGCTGCACGCGGCGAAGGGCCTGGAGTGGGACGCGGTGTTCCTGGTGGGGCTCGCCGAGGGCATGATGCCGATCACCTACGCCAAGACCGATGAGCAGATCGAGGAGGAGCGCCGGCTTCTCTATGTCGGGGTCACCCGGGCGCGGTTGCATCTCAGCCTCTCCTGGGCGCTCTCCCGCTCTCCGGGAGGCCGGGCCTCCCGTCGCCCCACCCGTTTTCTCAACGGGCTGCGTCCGGGCTCCACGGCCCCGGCGCGGCGAAGCGCGGGGGCGCTCCCGGGCGGCTCCCCGGAGCACGGCGGCGCCGTCGGCCGGCGCAAGCGGCGCGGCCCGGTGATCTGTCGGGTCTGCGGCAAAACACTGACCGACGCCGGCGAGATGAAGCTCATGCGCTGCGAGGACTGCCCGTCCGACATGGACGAGGCGCTCTACGAGCGGCTGCACACCTGGCGCGCCGGCCAGGCGAAGCGGCTGGGACAGCCCGCCTACTGCGTGTTCACCGACAAGACGCTGATGGCGATCGCCGAGGCCGTACCGGCCGGCGAGCGTGAGCTGACCGCGATCGCCGGTGTCGGCGCCCGCAAGCTGGACCGCTTCGGAGCCGATGTTCTGGCCATCTGCGCAGGTGAGGAGCGTGTGGCGGACGCCGTGGAGGACTGATGCAAACTCGTCGAGAAAATAGTTTGCGCCCGCCCGGGGAATCCCCATAGGTTCTTAACCACGGGAACGGCGGGCTTCACCGAAGCCCTGTCCCCGTGCTCTACTTAACCAAAGCAGTACCTGTCCGCTATACGTGCGACTGGCCCAGGCCGGTCCTTGAGACGCCGAGAGGAGGCGATTCCAGTGATCAGCATCATCCGCAGCACCTTTGTCGGCACCGACAAATTGACCGATCGCTCGGTCGTCTCCGTGTGCTCGCTCGGCTTCTCCGGTTCCGAACTCATCGCCACAGGTCTGTCCGGCGTCTCCGTCGTCCGGCCTGTCGTTCTGTCGGGTCTTCCCGTCAGCGAGCGCAATGAGCGACCGACCAAGGCACTGGAAGCAGGAGTAGCAGCGGCAGCGGCCAAGGCCTATGCCTTTGCGGCGACCGGTGCCGAAACGAAGCGGCAGACGCAGCACCACACGATGTGGGCCTTCCGTGGGCTCGAACCCTGGAGTGATCCAGCCTGATCCACCATCAGGCCGGCGCCTTCAGGGCCGCGGAACCCCACCCGGGATCCGCGGCCCTTCTGTTTGTCCCGAACGGGAGAGACAGAGACGAAGGGGCCTCGGAACTAGCACTACTCGGTACCAGCCGACACCCGGCCAAACAGGCCGGACCGACCAGACGAGGAACGAAACCCGTGCAACTCGAAGCGCACGCCCCGTCCGTACCGCCTTCCGAAACGATCTCCCCGCCCGTCCCCACGGAGGACTCCACCTTGACTCCGCTCACCGCGCTCACCGCGCTCGACGACGCCATCGAGAGCCTCGGCGTACCCGTTCCCTGTCGTGCCTACGACCCGGAGGTCTTCTTCGCCGAGTCCCCCGCCGATGTCGAGTACGCCAAGGCGCTCTGCCGCACCTGCCCGCTGGTCGAGGCCTGCCTCGCCGGCGCCAAGGAGCGGCGTGAGCCGTGGGGCGTGTGGGGTGGCGAACTCTTCGTCCAGGGCGTGGTCGTGGCCCGCAAGCGGCCGCGTGGCCGTCCCCGCAAGAACCCGGTCACGGCATGAACGCCACCGGAACCATCGACCGTCCCTTCACGCACGATCCCCAGAAGCAGGCTCCGATGACCTCTTCCCTGAGCGAGCCGTCCGGCTCCGCCACCCCAGCCGTCAGCACAACGGGCGCGAACGACTCGCGTCAGAACAGGACCCGTGAGATGCAACTCATCCCAGAAGCCATGGCGCGCGCGCATATGAACGAGCGCCTGCGTGAAGCCGACGCGGAACGCCGGGCCGCGCGCCTGGTCGCCGCCCGGCGGATGCAGCGCCGCGCCGAGCGCGTATCGATGCGCGCCCGCCGCGCGCTGGCCATGGCCGTCATGCAGTAGGCGACCAGCCGTCGGCGCACATCACCGTCACGGTGCGGGGGCCGGTCCCGAGGGACCGGCCCCCGCACCGCTTTCCCCGGCCGGGGCCAAGGGTTCGCCGGGGCACGCGAGCCCGGCAAGATCCAAACGAGAGGCCCTAGCTCTCGGCCCCTTCCGTCTCCTCCAGCGCGTCCTGCTGTTCCGGTATGAACGGATCCGCCACGAACCCGGGCAGCCAGGCCTCCAGTTCGTCCCTGAGCCGTACGGTCGCGTTGAGCTGGCAGAGCACTCCGATGGTGCTCAGCGTGACGCGGTGTATCAGCAGATACGACGGCGGGAGGTTCAACTGCTTGCCCAACTGGTGGGCCGGTGACCGCGGATCCGCGATCCGCGTGGCCTGATCGCGCATCCAGCTCCGGGTGAAGGTGAACTCGTCCACCGCGGCCGGCTCGATGATCGGCAGCAGATAGTCCAGCACCGCGTCCGGGTCGAGATCGATGGACTCCTTGACGAACCCCTCCTCGCGCAGCAGGTCGTACACCGCCTCGGCGTCGTCCTCCAGCGTCAGCCGCAGCGTCTCCCCGACGATCCCGGGAAGGCCGCCGGGCAGGCGGTCCACCGTGCCGAAGTCCAGCACCCCGAGCCGGAGTTCACCGCCTTCGGCGCTGTCCGCGTCCGCGGTGTCCTCCCCGTCCGTGCCGTCCTCGGCGGGGTTCGCCGGCGGGAGCAGCCGGAAGTTGCCCGGATGCGGATCGGCGTGCAGCAGACCGGTGCGTGCCGGGCCTGAGAAGAGGAACCTGGCCAGGAGCTGTCCCGCCCGGTCGCGCTGCTCCGGTGTGCCGTCGGAGATCACCTCCGACAGCGGAATCCCGTCGATCCACTCCGTCACCAGCACCTGCTCGCCCTGGTGCACCACTTCCGGCACCACCACATCCGGGTCGCCCGCGAACTCCGCCGCGTGCTCGCGCTGGGCCTCGGCCTCCAGTGCGTAGTCCAGCTCCTCGGAGACCCGGTCGCGCAACTCGGTGATCAGCGGCTTGATGTCCATCCCCGGGATCAGCGGCCCCAGCAGCCGGGCGAACCGGCTGAGCTGCGCCAGATCGGAGAGCAGCGCCTCACCGGCCCCCGGATACTGCACCTTGACCGCGACCTGGCGTCCGTCGTGCCACACCGCCCGGTGCACCTGGCCGATCGACGCCGCGGCCGAGGGCTTGTCCTCGAACTCCAGGAAGAGCTCGCGCCACTCCTCGCCGAGGCGCTCCGCCAGCACCGCGTGCACCGCGCGGACCGGCATGGGCGGCGCCGCCTCCTGGAGCTTGGTGAGCGCCGCCCGGTAGGGCCCGGCGATCTCCTCGGGCAGCGCCGACTCGAAGACGGACAGCGCCTGCCCGAACTTCATCGCGCCGCCCTTCAGCTCTCCGAGCACCTTGAAGAGCTGGTCCGCCGTGCGCTGCTGAAGCTCCCGGGCGACGATCTCCGCGGACTTCCCTCCGATCCGCTTGCCGAGGCCCCAGGTGGCCCGTCCGGCGAAGCCCAGTGGCAGCGTGGCCAGCTTGGCGGTCCGGGTGACCGCCTTCCGGGGAAGATCAGACATGAAGCCCCTCCAAGTCCCAGACAGCCGTGCCGCCTGTGGCGGATACTCCGCCATTGTGTCCTGCGGCGCCCCCGTCCCGGCCAGGCGCACCCTCGTCCGTCCGTCCGGCCGCACCACAGGAGCAGTCCGGATGCGGGACGAGCCGCTCCGATCGCCAGTCCAGCAGGGGAAGCGACGCCTCCCATCGTGCACCCGTACTGGCGGGCAGCTCACCGTCCAGGAAGGACAGCGCGTGCGCCGCCGTCAGCCCCGCCACCGTGGTGGCCAGCCCCAGATCACAGGCCGGGGCGCCGGCCGGCCGGCGCCCCGAGCGCCACTGCGCCACCATCCTGGGCCACCCGGGATCGCGGTCCGCCCGTGCCCGCGCCACACAGCCCGCGCAGGCCGTCCCGCCGGGCAGCACCAGCGGTCCGACCACTCCTGTGGCCTCGATCACGCCCGCGTAGAGATGGGGAGTGCCTGTGGCGATCCAGGGCTCGGCCGCCGCCTGGTCGGGGGCATAGGCCGCGAGCCCGTCCCGTGGGGCGACGATCACCAGGGAGAGGCCCGGCTCCCCCTCGCCCCGGGGCTCCCCCCGCTCCCGCGCATCCGGCCCCCGGCCGGGCGCGGACCGCCGGACCAGCTGCCGCGCCGCCGTGTCCCGGCGCTCCCCCACACAGTGGGCGGGCAGGCCGCCGGGCGACACGTCCTCCTCCCGTGCGAACCCGCCGTCCAGCACATCGACCCGCCCCACCCCGGAGGCCGCGAGCACCGCGGCGACAGCCGCTCCCACCCGCCCCGCGCCCCGCACCTGGACCCGCGCCGCCCGCCGCGCCGCCAGCCGCCGCATCCCCGCCCCGGGCTCCCGGTGGACGACGGAGAGGGCCGCGAGATCGGGCCGCATCCGCTCGAAGGCGCCCGTCCGCCGCCGTGAGCCGTCGGCCCCCCGTCCGCCCGCCTCCGCGTCGTCGAGCACGCCCGCCGTGGCCAGCCGCTCCACCAGCGAATCGGCCAGGCCCTCCGGCAGTCCCATCGCGCGTGCCTCCTCCCGCAGCAGCGGCAGCCCGCGTGTGCCGTCGAGCAACTCCAGAAAACTGCCCGTGGCCGTATCGACGGGACCCACCAGCACCGCATGCGCGGGTGTGACCCCGAACTGCACCGTCTGCCGCTCCCGCCACGCACGCCGCAGCGCGGGTTTCACCATCGGATGCATATCGGCCTCCCTCGATTTCCGCCCGCTGATCTTCCGGATTCCTTCAGGAGATCCGGCATCCAGAATGCAAGGCGGCGCGCGGAAGTGCCGAAAGTTATCCACAGGCGGGGGCATTAATCGTTCAAATTCTTCGGGGCAGGGAGTGGATCAAGATCGAACTGTCCCGGAGGCGGGACTTCCCCCACATACAGCGGGTAACGTCGGGGCGTGCCCGCCGATTCTTCCCCTCGCCTCGCGGGGGAGTCCGCAAGCCGCCCGCCACGCGGCTCGGGGACGAGTGCTGTCGAGGTCCGCAGGAGCGCCCGCCGCCGAAGAACCGTCTCGGCGTACCGCGAGGGCGACCGGACCATCGTGCTCATCCCCGCCCGGATGTCGGAGGCGGAGGAGCGGCGCTGGGTCACCGTGATGCTCGACAAACTCGCCGCGCAGGAGAGCAAGCGCGTCCTCGGCGACAGCGAGCTGACGGAGCGGGCCGAGCGGCTCTCCGCCCAGTATTTCAACGGCCGTGCCAGACCGGCGTCCGTGCGCTGGGTGACCAACCAGAACACCCGCTGGGGTTCCTGCACCCCGGCGGAAGGCAGTATCCGGCTGTCGCACCGCTTGCAGGGCATGCCGGAGTACGTCGTCGACTACGTCCTCGTGCACGAGCTGGCCCATCTGCTCGTACCGGGCCACGGGCCACGGTTCTGGCGGCTGCTGGAGGCCTATCCGCGCACCGAGCGGGCCCGCGGCTATCTCGAAGGGGTCGTCGCCGCCGACCGGCTGCCGCATCTGCCCGTCACCCGCGGGGAATGACGGAGCGGTGGCGAAAACAGCGCGCCGGAAGAAACCTTTCAGGGACGCGGAACCCCGCCCCGGGGCCCGCGTCCCGCGCCGGACACAACCTCGTTGATCCTGTACCGAGTCTGTACCGACCCGGCTCAATGTCGGACACAGCCGTTAGCCTGGCGCGACGCATTGACATCCGGGATGGGGGACGGTCGTTACGCATGGCCAGGGAATTCCAGCGCGGCCACAAGGCCAAGATCAGTGATCTCACGCCGGGGACGGATCTGTACGTAGGTGTGCAGATCGCCGCTCCCGGGCTGACCTTCGACATCAGCTGCTTCGGTCTCGACGCCCACGAACAGCTTTCGGACGACCGTTACTTCATCTTCTTCAACCAGCCCAAGTCGCCTGAGGAATCAATCCAGTTGCTGGGCGCCCAGGCCGGCGACACCGAGTCCTTCCGGGTGACGCTGGAGCGAATCCCGGCGCATATCCACAAGCTCTCGTTCACGGCCACCGTCGACGGCGCGGGCCAGATGTCCCAGATCGGTCCCGGATACATCCGGGTGGTCGCGGGCGGTGAGGAAGTCGTCCGATACGCCTTCGACGGCTCGGAGTTCACCACCGAGCGTGCCGTCATGCTCGGCGACTTCTATCTCAAGGACGTGTGGCGGTTCGCCGCCGTCGGCCAGGGCTTCGACGGCGGGCTCGACGCGCTCCTGAAGAACTTCGGCGGCGAGGTCGCCGAGGAGGAGCCGGCCGCGCCCCCGCCGGGGACCGGCGGGCAGGTACCGGGCTTCGCCCCGCCCACGCAGAGTGCCGCCGCGCCCGCCCCGGCGTTCGGTGCCCCGGCCGCCCCGCAGGCGCCCCAGGCCCCGCCCGCTCCCCAGCCCGTGCCGTCGTTCGGCGCTCCGGCCGGGCCCCCGGCCCCCGCTCCCCAGCCGACGCACTCCGCGCCGACCCTCGCCGCGCCCATGACCCCGACCGGCGGCACCGTCGCGCCGCCGCCCGCGCCCGCGCCCGCGCCGTACGGACAGCCGCCCCAGCCGCCTCAGTTCGGCCACGCGCCGGGCCAGGCCCCCGGGCAGATCCCGGGCCACGGTCCCGGGCAGACGGCGCCACCGGCCGCGCCGTCGCCGTACGGGCAGCCCGCACCCGCACCGTACGGCCAGCCGGCGCCCGCGCCGTACGGTCAGCAGCCGCCCGGTCCGCCCCTGGGCGTCCCCCCGGGTGTTCCCCAGGGCGTACCGCCGGGCGGCGCCGGTCTCCAGGCGGCCCTTCAGCCGTACAAGGAACTGCCCACCGGCCAGCGCTGGACCTCGCAGAACGGCCAGCTCATGCGGGTCGACCTCGGTACGGGCGGCACACCGGTCCTCGCCCGCCAGGGCAGCATGGTGATGTATCAGGGAAAGGTCGACTTCGGCTACAAGGGCGCCGGGTTCGCCGGCCGGATCGTCGGCAACGCCACCGGCCAGGAGATGCAGCTCATGCGCTGCACCGGCCGCGGCCAGGTGTTCCTCGCCGAAGAGGGCGCGCATCTGCACCCCGTCGAGCTCCAGGGCGACGGCATCTGCGTCTCCGCGGAGAACGTCCTCGCCTTCGACGAGTCCCTCCAGTACGAGATCCGCCGTATCGAGGGCCACGGCATCCCCGGCGGCGCCCTGTTCACCATGCTCTTCCAGGGCACGGGCACCGTCGTCGTGAAGACCCACGGCATCCCGGTGGTCCTTCCCGTCACACCCACGACCTTCGCCGACTGCAACGCGGTCGTCGCCTGGTCGGCCGCGTCCCAGGTGATCATCTCCAGCCAGGTCAGGCTGCGCCGCAACGCGTATCCCGGGCACAGCGGGGAGACCGTGAACCTCCAGTTCCGGGGAGCCCCCGGCAACTTCATCGTCGTCCAGCCGTACGAGGTCTGAGGGAGCCCGGACCATGAACCAGCAGCTCGCGGGCTATGCCCCCACCCCCATCGCGGCCCGGATGGAGAACCACGGCCGTGCCATGCTCAAGGTCGCGATGGCCTCGGGACACGACCTCTTCGCACGCACCGGCTCGATGGTCGCCTACGAAGGCTTCATCCAGTACGAGCCGAACCCGCCCGCCGTCCGTCAGGTCGCCTCCCAGTGGGTCACCGGTGAGGGCACGCCCCTCATGAAGTGCTCGGGAGACGGTCTGCTCTATCTGGCCGACTACGGCGCGGATGTGGTGGTCATCAATCTGAACGACGACGCCCTGTCGGTCAACGGCACCAATCTGCTCGCCTTCGACGCCCATCTCCAGTGGGGCGTCGAGCGGGTGAAGGGCCTGGCCAAGTTCGCCGGCCAGGGGCTGTGGAACGTGCGGATCGCCGGCACCGGCTGGGTCGCCCTGACCTCCCGTGGCACACCGATCGTCGTCGACTGCGGCCGGGGCGAGGACGAGACCTATGTCGACCCGGACGCCCTGGTCGCCTGGTCACCCGCCCTCAAGGTGAAGGGCAAGCGCAGCATGAAGGCCTCGGCGCTGATCGGGCGGGGCAGCGGGGAGGCCTACCAGATGGCCTTCTCCGGCCAGGGCATCGTCGTCGTACAGCCCAGCGAGGACAGCACCGACCGCCTTCGGATCCGGGGCTGAGGGGAGCGAGAGAACACCATGCAGAGTCCGCTTTTCGCCTACACGGAACAGCAGTCCCAGGAGCGGTACGCGGTGCAGAACCCGCAGCTCCTGCGGGTCGCGCTCACGGGCCAGGACGATGTCCTCGCCCGCAAGGGCGCCATGGTCGCCTACCAGGGCCTGATCGACTTCGACGGCGAGTACCAGTCGCAGAGCCGGCGGCGGGCCCGCGCCCGCACCGGTGAGGGTCTCGATCTGATGCGCTGCTCCGGGCAGGGCACGGTCTATCTGGCCAATCTCGCCCAGTACATCCATGTGGTGGAGGTCGAGCAGGAGGGGCTGACGGTCGACAGCGCCTATGTGCTGGCCCTCGACTCCACGCTGCACACCGAGGTCATCGCGGTGGACAGCCAGTACGGCATCTCGGGGTCCGGCAAGTACCAGCTCAATATCTCCGGCCGGGGCAAGGTCGCGCTGATGACCTCGGGCCAGCCGCTGATGATCCAGGTCACGCCGGAGAAGTATGTCAACGCCGACGCCGACGCGATCGTCGCCTGGTCCTCCTCGCTGCGGGTGCAGATGCAGGCGCAGACGCACTCCTCGGGGGTACGCAGGCGGCGCGGCAACACCGGCGAGGGCTGGGAGCTGAGCTTCCTCGGACAGGGCTTCGCGCTCGTCCAGCCCAGCGAGGTCATGCCACCGCAGAACGCGGAGATCGGGCAGGGGCTCGCCGCGCAGTTCGGCGTGGGCCAGCAGGGAGCACACGGCCAGAACCAGAACAACGCCTGGAGCTGATGACCGAGCCCGGAGCGGAGGACCACGCCCGCACTCCGGCGCGGACCTGAAGGGGCCGCCTCCACCGGGGGCCACCCCTTCAGGCCTGTCCGCCGCCTCCGACGGGCAGTCGGCCCCGACGGTCATTCGGACGGTCCGAGGGTCCGACGGACGGTCCGACGGTCCCACGGACGGTCCGAGGGTCCGGGCCTACGCGTTCAGCGCGGCGCGCGTGCGCTCCACCAGCCGTACGACCGAGCCGTCGGCCACCCTCGCCGCCTCCTCGTAGGTGAACCAGCGCAGGTCCAGCGACTCCTCGCTGATCCGCTCGACCGCCCCGGCCGGAGCCAGCGCCGCGTACTGCACATCGAGATGCCAGTGGCACGGGGCCGGAATGGCGTGCCGGTCGAGCTGTACGGGCCCGCCCTCCAGCGGACGCAGACCGAGGATCCCGGACTCCTCCATGGCCTCCCGCAGCGCGGCCCGTTCCAGGGTGCTGTCACCGGGCTCGCAGTGGCCACCCATCTGGAGCCACATGCCGAGCTTCTTGTGGAGGGTCAGCAGCACACGGCCGTGCGCCGGGTCGATCACCAGCGCGCTGGCCGTGAGATGCCCGGCCCCGCAGGACTTCCACATCGCGTCGGGGTGGGCGGACAGATGATCCAGATAGAGGCCGCGCAGCACCTCCTGGTCCCCGTAGCCCTTCAGTACGAGGACCGCGTCGTCGTGCAGGCTCACTTGTCGGTGTCGTCCTTGTCGTCCTTGCCGTCCTTCTCGCCCTCGTCGTCCTTCTTGAGGCTGGGCTTGTCGCCGGTCCGGCCCGGGGCGCCCGAGCCGCCCGCGGCCTCGCCGAGCATCCTGTCCAGCTCGGAGAAGTCCAACTGCTCGTGGTGGACGAAGCCGTCCGGGTCGTCGAGGTCGGAGGCGGTGGGCAGCATGTCCGGGTGCTCCCACAGCCGGTCACGGCCGTCCACCCCGCGCGCGTCCGTCAGCGACGCCCACAGCCGCGCGGCGTCCCGCAGCCGGCGCGGACGGAGCTGAAGGCCGATGAGCGTGGCGAACGTCTGCTCGGCGGGGCCACCGGAGGCACGGCGCCTGCGCAGCGTCTCGCGCAGCGCGTCCGCTCCCGTGAGTCTCGTCTTCGCCGCCTCGTGCACCACCGCGTCGACCCAGCCCTCGACCAGCGCCAGCGCCGTTTCGAGACGGGCCAGCGCGGCCTTCTGCTCGGGGGTGTCCTCCGGCTGGAACATGCCCTGCTGGAGCGCTTCCTGAAGCTCCTCGGGATGGGTCGGGTCGAACTGCCCGACCACGTCCTCCAGCTTGGTGGTGTCCACCTTGATCCCCCGGGCATAGCCCTCGACCGCGCCGAACATGTGCGACCGCAGCCAGGGCACATGGGCGAAGAGCCGCTGATGAGCGGCCTCACGCAGCGCGAGATACAGCCGGATCTCGTCCTTGGGGACGCCGAGATCCTTGCTGAACGCCTCGATGTTCAGCGGCAGGAGCGCGGCCTTGCCTGCCGGGCCCAGGGGCAGCCCGATATCGGTGGAACCGACCACCTCACCCGCCAGCACGCCCACGGCCTGCCCGATCTGCTGGCCGAACATGGCGCCGCCCATGGAGCGCATCATGCCGATCAGCGGACCCGCCACGGACTGCATCTCCTCGGGCAGCACCTCGCTCATGGCCGTGCCCACCCGCTCGGCCACCGGGTCGACGAGCTGCTGCCACGCGGGCAGGGTCGCCTCGACCCACTCGGCGCGGCTCCACGCCACCGCCGTGTTCGCACCCGACGGCAGGGAGGTCACGCCGTCCAGCCACAGGTCGGCGAGGCGTACCGCCTCGTTGACCGAGGCGCGCTCCGCGGGACCGACACTGGTGTCCTTGGTGCCGTCGGGCGTGCCCTGCGCGACCGTCTGGCGCGCGATCTGCTTGGCCATGTCCCAGTTGACGGGACCGCCCTCGTAGCTGAGCATCTGGCCGAGCTGCTGGAAGGCCGCGCCCAGGTCGCTGGGGTTCAGCGAGCCGAACATCGCGGCGAACGGATTGTCCGCGCCGCCCGCGCCGCCCGGCAGCCCGAACCCGAAGTTTCCGAAGGGATTGCCGGGACCGCCCTGACCACCGGCACCCTGACCACCTCCGGCAGGGTCCTTCTTCTTGCCGTCGCCGTCCTCCGGCTCCTCCGGCGGAAGGCCGAATCCGAATGGGGTGTCACTCACGGGGTTCCTCGGCTCGTAGGGCCGCCGGCTTCTGCCGGCGGCGGCTGCCCGACTACACCACCCAGCCTAAGCGGCACCGGGTCGGCGACGGTGGTGCCGCGTGCCGTCGGCCGGGCCGGCCGTACGACCGGACTCCGCCTTCGGCCTGCTCGGTCCGCCGCTTCCGCGGGCCTCGCACGGATCCGACACCCGGTCGGCTTCCGGGCTCAGTGCTTCGTCGGCCTGTGGCCTGCGGCAGGATGGACGTCACCTGGTACGTACGCGTCATTCACGTACGTATTGAAGACAACCGCTGGAGACGCCCGGTGAGTTCCCCAGATCCGCAGGTTCGCGCAGCGCGAAACCGCTCAACCACCCACCCGTCCCGGGGCCCCGTCGTCGCGGTCACCGGCGCCGCCTCCGGCGTCGGTGACCTGCTCACCCGGCGCCTCGCCGCCTCCGACGAGATCAAGCAGGTCATCGCGATCGACGAGCGCCGGGGTGAGGTCTCCGAGGCGCAGTGGCACATCCTCGACGTCCGTGACCCGGCCATCGCGGAGAAGCTGCGCGGGGCGGACGTCGTGGTGCACCTGGCGCTCGATCTCGATCTGGAGACCGATCCCGCCGCCCGAACGGCCTACAACGTGCGCGGCACTCAGACCGTGCTCACCGCGGCGGCCGCGGCGGGCGTCCACCGGGTGGTGCTGTGCACCTCGGCCATGGTCTACGGCGCCCTGCCCGACAACGACATCCCCCTCTCCGAGGACGCCGAGCTGCGGGCGACCGCCGAGGCCACGGGCGTCGGCGATCTGCTGGAGATCGAGCGGCTGGGCCGCCGCGCGCCCCGCGCGCACCCCGGCCTCCATGTGACCGTCGTACGGCCCGCCGTCCTGGTCGGCGGTACGGACACGGCCCTGACCCGTTACTTCGAGTCGCCACGGCTGCTCGTGGTCGCCGGATCCCGCCCCACCTGGCAGTTCTGCCATGTCGAGGACCTGGTGAGCGCCCTGGAGTACGCGGCGCTCGAAAAGGCCGACGGCGAGTTCGCGGTGGGCTGCGACGGCTGGCTGGAGCAGGAGGAGGTCGAGGAGCTGAGCGGCATCCGCCGGATGGAGCTGCCGTCCGCGGTCGCCCTGGGGGCGGCGGCCAGGCTGCACAGGATCGGTCTCACGCCGTCACCGGCGGGGGATCTCGCGTACACGATGCATCCCTGGGTGGTCAGTGTCAGCAGGCTGCACGACGCGGGCTGGCGGCCACGGTGGACGAACGAGGAGGTGCTCGCCGCGCTGCTGGAGGAGGTGGAGGGCCGCCACACCGTCGTGGGGCGGCGGCTCGGCCGCAAGGACGCCACCGCGGCGGGCGCGGCGGGCGCGACGGTGGCCCTGCTCGGTACGGCCGCGCTGGTACGGCGGGCCCGCAAGGCTCGCCGCGGCCGGTGACCGGAGCGGGGCTGCCGCCCGGGGGCGGGGCCCACGTCCCGAGACCCCCGGTGCCCCCGCACCCATGGCACCCCCCCACACCCCGGCACCCCAGGGAGGCCACGGGGGCGCTCACAGGCCCCGGAAGGGCCCACAGCGGTAGGCCGGCGGCGGTAGGCCGGGCCAGGGCCGCGTCCAGGGCCGGGGCCGCCGTACGTACTGTTCCGGGATGTCGGTGCGGTACGGCACGATGGTGACCATGGCGAGCACGCATTCCCATCCGGGCGAGCAGGCGGGGCAGGACCCCATCCGGCTGCTGGCGATCCGCGACACCCCCCTCACCGTCGACGAGGTCTTCCGCGCGGTCGGGGACGACGCCGCGGGCGGCACGGCCCTCTTCGTCGGCACGGTGCGCAACCACGACGGGGGCGCCGATGTGGACACCCTCGGTTACTCCTGCCATCCCTCCGCGGAGGCAGAGCTGCGCCGGGTGGCGGAGAAGATCGTCGCGGACCATCCCGTGCGCGCGCTGGCGGCCGTCCACCGAGTGGGCGATCTGGCGGTGGGAGATCTGGCGGTCGTCGTGGCGGTCTCCTGTCCGCACCGGGCCGAGGCGTTCGAGGCCTGCCGGAAGCTGATCGACGACCTCAAGCACGAGGTCCCGATCTGGAAACACCAGAAGTTCTCGGACGGCACGGAGGAATGGGTGGGCGCGTAGCCCTTCCGTTCGGCACCGTCCGCACCCGGCCGGCGGCTTCCCGTCCCGCGGCCGGAACGGCCTGAAACCTGGTCGGTCCGGGACGGCCCGATTTGCGTAACCGCACCCCTGCCAGCAGCGTTGACTCAGCAGATGGTTAATCTGCTGATCGGTCAGTTCACGGGCGCTCACGCACGTCTGGAGGTCGGTATGGCCGCACTCGCCTGGTTGTTGATTCCGCTTTTCGCCGCCATAGGCGCGGCGATATGGGGAAGCTGGGTCTCAAGAGATCGCACGGTAGGGGATATCGCCGAACTGAACGGCTATGCCCGCTTCCGTGATGCCATGGAAAAGGCGCATTCAGGTCCGGATCGGTTCTGACGTCGGACGCCGTGGCAGCCGCCCGTACGCACACGCTACGCGGTCCCCCGCGTCGGCCCCGTACGGACGGCCCCAGCGGTGCACACAGGAACCCTTCCCGTACTGTCGTTCCATGCCACGCCGCACCGCGACGATGCTCGCCTCCACCCTCGTCCTTATCGCGCTGCTCTGCGCGGGTGTGCTCATCACAGTGCCGTATTCGGAGATGAGCCCGGGACCGACGGTGAACACGCTCGGTAACGCCGGTGGAGAACCGGTACTGCAGATCTCCGGGCACAAGACCTATCCGACGTCGGGGCATCTCAATATGACGACGGTCAGGGTCACGGGCGCGGATTACAAGATGAACATCGTCGAGGCGGTCTACGGCTGGCTGGCCCACGACAACGTGGTGGTACCGCACGACACGCTCTACCCGGACGGCAAGACGGAGGAGCAGTCCACCCAGGAGAACGCCGAGGAGTTCAGTCAGTCCCAGGAGAGCGCCAAGGTCGCCGCCCTGAAGGAACTGGACATCCCGGTCTCCTCGCGCACCGTCGTCTCCTCGGTGATCAAGGACGGCGCCGCGGAGGGCACGCTGCACGCCGGGGATGTGATCAAGCAGGTGGACGGCGTGGCGGTACGGGAGCCGGCCGATGTCGCCGAGCTCGTCACCAAGCACAAGCCGGGCGAGGACGTCATCTTCGGCATCATCCCCGTCGCGGACGCGAAGGCGGCGGAGAAGCTCGGCAAGGAGCCCGAGGGCATCGAGCGGGTCACCCTGACCACGCAGAGGTCAGAGGAGGGCGACCGGGCCATCGTCGGGATCCAGGCCGGGACCGACCACACCTTCCCGTTCACCGTCGACATCAAGCTCGCCGATGTCGGCGGCCCGAGCGCCGGTCTGATGTTCGCCCTCGGCATCGTCGACAAACTCACACCCGGCGCGCTCACCGGTGGCAAGTTCGTCGCCGGTACGGGCACGATCGACGACCAGGGACAGGTCGGCCCGATCGGCGGTATCGAGATGAAGCTCGTCGGGGCACGCGGCGCGGGCGCCGAGTACTTCCTCACCCCCGAGCAGAACTGCGCGGCGGCCGCCTCGGACATCCCCGACGGTCTCACCCTCGTCAAGGTGAAGACCATCGACGACGCCAGGAAGTCGCTGGACAGGATCCGCGACGGGGAGACGGGCGGTCTGCCGACCTGCTCGGTGGGCTGACCGTACACACCGACCGTTCGCGGCCCGCGCCGCCCGGATCCGTACAGGGACCGGGCGGCGCGGGCCGCGGCTCGTCGCGCTCCGTTCGGGAGGCCGGAGGCCTGAGGCCTGAGGCCTCAGGAGACCACAGGAGAAGCCCGGGGACAGGCCGCGGGCGAGGCCGCGGGAGGCCCGAGGAGAGGCCGCGGGAGAGGCCCGGCGAGAGGTCCTACGCCTCGAAGGTGGCCGCGAGGGCCTCGGCCAGGCCCGGGACGAGCCCCGAGCCGGTGAGCACCTCGTTCGGCGAGTCCTTCTCGCGCAGCCGCAGGGCCGACTCACGGGCGCCGTCACGCAGCACGGCGACCGTCATCCTGACCTCCTGGCGCTCCGGGTGGGCGGAGACCCACCGGGCGAGCCCCGCGTCGTCGAGACCGTCCGGCACGGACGCCTCCGCCGACGGCGGCAGCATCAGCCGCTCCACCGTCATCGCGCAGCCCGCCACCGCCCCGGGCCACGCGATGGTGCCGAGGAACTCGTCCAGCGGGGTGCCGGACGGGATCTCGTCCTGCTCGATGGGGGTGAGCGGAGCGACCGCCCCGCCGTCGTCGAGACCGAGCTGGGCGGCCAGCTCCGGTTCGTCGGTGCGCAGCCGGGCGGTGTCGACGAGGGCGAAGAGCCGGGCCGGCTGATCCCAGCCCATCCCGGACGCGTATTCGTCGATTTCGAGCACCGCGCGCGTCAGCGGGCTCGCGGCCATGGGTGTACCTGAGGGAGAGACGTTGGACATGGTCGATATCCTGCCTCCTCCGCACCCCGGTGCGGGAACTAGGTAAAGCCTCAGTAAGTTGCATGAGTGGGCCCTTACGATCGCGGGGCCCGCTTCACACGCCGAAACACGACCGCGAACTTCGAGGTGCGCACGTTGGCTTTCCAGATGCCGGACCGCGGCGGAGGCCCGACCGGGCCACGGATCAGAGTGGGCCGGCCGTCCCGTCGGGCCCGGACCCTGCTCATGACACTGGGCGTGCTGGCCGTGCTGGCCATGCTCTTCGTCATGTTCGCCGGGTTCTGGACCGACTGGCTCTGGTACCGCTCGGTGAAGTACTCATCGGTTTTCACGACCACGCTCTGGACCAAGATCGGTCTGTTCGCCGTCTTCGGTCTGCTGATGGCGATCGCCGTCGGGACGAACATCTGGCTGGCGCACCGGCTGCGGCCGCCGCTGAGCGCGATGTCGATGGAGCAGCAGAACCTCGACCGGTACCGGATGGGGATCGCCCCGTACAAGAAGTGGGTGCTCCTGGCGATCACCGCGCTGGTCGGGCTGATCGCCGGCGCCTCCGCCTCCGGCCAGTGGCGCACCTGGCTGATGTGGGTCAACGGAGTGCCCTTCGGCCAGAAGGACCCCCAGTTCAAGATGGACGTGTCGTTCTACGCGTTCGATCTTCCCTGGTACCGCTTCCTGCTGGCCTTCGGCTTCGCCGCCGCCGTGCTCTCGCTGATCGCCGCCGCGGTGACCCACTATCTGTACGGCGGGCTGCGGATCACCAGCCCGGGTGCGCGTGCCACGGCCGCCGCCACCGGCCATCTCTCGGTGCTGATCGGAGTCTTCGTCTCGCTGAAGGCCGTGGCGTACTGGCTGGACCGGTACGGGCTGGCCGTGAAGTCCAGTGACTTCAAGGCGGCGGGCAACTGGACCGGACTGCGGTACGTGGACGCCAACGCCTATCTGCCGGCGAAGACGATCCTCTTCTGCATCGCCGTGATCTGCGCCGTGCTGTTCTTCGCGACGCTCTGGCGCCGCACCTGGCAGCTCCCGGTGATCGGCTTCGGCCTGATGGTGCTCTCGGCGATCCTCATCGGCGGGCTCTACCCGGCGATCGTGCAGAAGTTCCAGGTCCAGCCGAACGAGCAGGCCAAGGAAGCGCCGTACATCAAGAAGAACATCGACGCCACGCGCGCCGCGTACGGCATCGACGACGCCGATGTGCAGGACTACCAGGGCAAGGGCGACCCGGCGAGGAAGGCCGAGCAGCGCAAGGCGGCCGACTCCGCCGCCAGTTACCGGCTGGTCGACCCCAATGTGGTCTCGCCCGCGTTCCAGCAGCTCCAGCAGGACCGTAAGTACTACCAGTTCCCGGCAACGCTGGACGTCGACCGGTACAAGGGCACCGACGGCAAGCTCCAGGACACGGTCGTCGGTCTGCGCGAGCTGAACATCACGGGTATCCCCAAGCGCAACTGGATCAACGACCACTTCACGTACACGCACGGGTACGGAGCGATCGCGTCCAAGGGCACGAACACCGTGACGGACGAGAACAAGGGCACGGTCGGCGCTCCCGAGTTCACCGAGTCCGGTCTGCCGACGACGGGCCGGCTCGGCGAGTACGAGCAGCGCGTCTACTACGGCGAGAAGACCGAGCAGTATTCGATCGTGGGCGGCCCGCAGAAGGAGCTGGACTACGAGAAGAACGGCGAGCAGACCACGAGCTACACGGGCAGGAGCGGAGTCGATCTCTCCAACCCGCTGAACCGCGCGGCATACGCCGTGGCCTTCAGCGAACCGCAGATGGTCTACTCCGGCGCCATCGGCGACGGCTCGCGCATTCTCTACAACCGCACGCCGAAGGAGCGCGTCGAGGCGGTCGCGCCCTGGCTGACGATCGACGGCGACGCCTATCCCGCCGTGGTCGACGGCCGTATCAAGTGGATCATCGACGCGTACACCACGACCAACGGCTATCCCTACGCGTCCCGCACGACCCTGGGCGACACCACGGCCGACTCGCTGACCGACAACCAGCGCGCGGTCGTCGCCCAGCAGAACCAGGTCAACTACATCCGGAACTCGGTGAAGGCCACCGTCGACGCCTATGACGGCACGGTCAACCTGTACCAGTGGGACACCGAGGACCCGGTGCTCAAGACCTGGATGAAGGCCTTCCCCGGCACGGTGAAGGCACGGGACGAGATCAAGCCGGATTTGCTGGCCCATTTCCGGTACCCGCAGGACATGTTCAAGGTGCAGCGTGAGCTGCTCACCCGCTACCACGTCACCAATCCCGCGCAGTTCTACAGCGGCAGTGACGCGTGGCAGGTGCCGAACGACCCGACCAACAAGAACAGCAGCGCGGTCCCGCCGTACTACCTGAGCCTCAAGATGCCCGGTCAGGACGATCAGAGGTTCTCGCTGACGACGACCTTCACGCCCAACGGACGCCCCAATCTGGGTGCGTTCATGGCGGTGGACGCGGACGCGACCAGCACGGACTACGGCAAGATCAGAGTGCTGAGGGTGACCTCCACCGTGCCGGGGCCGCAGCAGGTGCAGAGCGAGCTGAACGGTGTCCCCGAAGTCGCCACGTTCGTGCGTGACCTGAGAGGCACCGACTCGGACATCGAGTACGGCAATCTGCTGACCGTGCCGCTCGAAGGGGGCTTCCTCTATATCGAGCCGGTGTACGCGCGCGGTGGCACCGCCAACTACCCGCTGCTGAAGAAGGTGGCCGTCTCCTACGGAGGCAAGCCCGTCTTCGAGGACGGGCTGACCCAGGCGCTCAACGCCGTCTTCGGCGAGGAGGGTTCCGAGCCGCCGACGACGACCCCGCCACCGCCGGACGACACCACCAAGCCGCCGGCGACCGGTGACACGGCGCTCCAACAGGCCATCGCGGACGCGCAGAAGGCGTACGCCGACGGTGAGGCGGCGCTGGCGAAGCAGGACTGGGCGGCGTACGGCAAGGCGCAGGAGGCGCTCCAGGACGCCCTGCGGCGGGCCGCCGAGGCGGACAGCGGATCGGGCGGCGCACCGGGGGACGGCGGCTCCGACAGCGGCTGAACAGGCATCACTCCGCGTCGTGGTACGGTTGGGACACAACGACGCGGGGTGGAGCAGCTCGGTAGCTCGCTGGGCTCATAACCCAGAGGTCGCAGGTTCAAATCCTGTCCCCGCTACGCGAAGTCAAGGGCCCGGATCCAACAGGATCCGGGCCTTTGACGTGTGCGGCCCACGAACGGCGTTTCACAGCGCGGGACTTGAGCAGGAGCGTGTTTGACTTGTCTCTCTGTGGGCATGTCGACAAAACGCTGTAGTGACCTTGTGGGTCGCGGTATACCTGCTGTACGCGGGTGGCAGGTGGTGCGACGATGGAAATTATGGGGGATAGGACAACTCTGTTGGAGACAGGGCGGTTTGTGCAGCGCCATGCGGCAGGCGCGGCCGACGCCGCGCACGCCGCGGATTCTCTTGGTGCCACGAGCGCCCCGCACACGGCTGGCGCGCAGGAGACCGCCGACGCGGAGACCGAGGCCCGCCACCGCCGCGCCGCCGACGCCGGGGACGTCGAGTCGATGAGCGTCCTGGGCGCCCTGCTGCTGCGCCGCGGTGATCTCGACGGAGCCGAGCCGTATCTGCGGGCCGCGACCGGCGAGGGCGACCGCGCCGCCGCGAACAACCTGGGTGTCCTGCTGCACCAGCGCGGCTATCCGGACGAGGCGGCCGGCTGGTGGCGCATCGCCGCCGTGGCCGGATCCGCCGCCGCGGCCCACGCGCTGGGCCGTCACCACCGTGAGCTGGGCGACGAGCCCGCCGCGGAGTACTGGCTGCGCCAGTCCGCCGAGCAGGGCCACGCCCTCGGCGCCTACGCCCTCGCCGATCTGCTGGAGCACCGCAGCGATGTCGGGGCGGAGCGCTGGCTGCGCGCCGCCGCCGAGCAGGGCCACCGCGAGGCGGCGTACCGCCTGGCCCGGACGCTGGAGCGCCGCGCCCGCGAGACGGCGCGCTCCGGAGCCGACTCCGTGTACCGCAGGGGTACGGGCCCGGCGGTCCAGGGCGGCGGCGCCACGGGGAGCCACCGGATCGCGCGCACGGGTACGCACCGCGCCGGAGGTGCCAACCGCACGGTCGCGGGGACCGGCACCGCCGCGGTGGGCACCGGTACGCGGATGAACACGGGTACGCGGACGAACACCGGTGCGGGCAGGGGCCCGGACGTCACCGGCGCCGTCGACGCGCCCACGCTCCTCGCCGAGGCCGCCCAGTGGTACCGGCAGGCCGCCGCCCGCGGCCACCGCCGGGCCGCACGGCACCTCGGCGCCATCCTGGAGAAGCGCGGCGAACTGAAGGAAGCCGGCCGCTGGTACCTGACCTCCGCCAGGGACGGCGACGCACGGGCGGCCTGTGCCCTCGGCTTTCTGCTGCGCGACGCGGGCGACGAGGAGAGCGCCGCCATCTGGTGGCTGCGCGCCGCGCAGGAGGGCGACGGCAACGCCGCCAACGCCCTCGGCGCGCTGCACGCGGCCCGGGGCGAGCCGCAGACCGCCGAGCGGTGGTACCGGGCCGCGATGGACGCGGGCGATGTCAACGGCGCGTACAACCTCGGACTGCTCTGCGCGGCCCAGGACCGTACCGTCCAGGCCGAGCAGTGGTACCGCCGCGCCGCCTACGCGGGCCATCGCGAGGCCGCCAACGCGCTCGCCGTGCTGCTGTTGCAGGCCGACGACCCGACGGGGGCCGAGCCCTGGTTCTCCAAGGCGGCCGAGTCGGGCAGCGTGGACGCCGCGTTCAATCTGGGCATTCTGTACGCGGGGCGGGACGACGACCGCGCTGCTCTGCGCTGGTACGAGCGCGCCGCCGCCGCGGGGCACACGGAGGCGGCCCTCCAGGTCGGTATCGCCTGCCTCAGGGAAGGCGACGACCGGTCGGCGGAGCGCCATCTGCGCTGCGCCGCGGGCGGCGGCAGCGCGGAGGCCGCGTTCCGGCTGGCCACCCTGCTCGACGCGCGCCAGCCGCCGCCCGGCCCGCCCGCGCTCGGTGAGTCGTACGGCGTGAAGACCGAGTGCGAGCAGTGGTACGAGCGCGCCGCGGAGCAGGGACACCGCCGCGCCCAGGTGCGCGTCGGCATGCTCGCCGCCGCCCGCGGGGACATCACCGACGCCGCGCGCTGGTACCGCGAGGCCGCCGAGGCGGGCAGCCGCAGCGGCGCCTTCAACCTCGGACTGCTGCTCGCGCGCGAGGGCGGCGAGCGCGAGGCCGCCCTGTGGTGGACCAGGGCCGCGCAGGCCGGTCACGGCCGGGCCGCGCTGCGTCTGGCGCTGCTCGCCGCGCGCCGGGGCGAGCTGACCGAGGGCCAGCGCTGGTGCGCGCGCGCCGTGGAGCTGGGGCCCGCCGAGGTGACGGAGCGCGCGGCCCGTCTGCGCGAGGCACTCCACCAGGAACTGACGGCCTGACCGGGTCGCCGCGTTCCCCCGTTCCCGCGTTCCCGCGTTCCCCCGTTCCGGCGCCGCCCGGAGCGGGCGGAGGGGCCCGCGGGAAGGGATTTGCACCGCTCGGCAGCCGTGACGTAGTGTTGCGTTCATCGACGCGGGGTGGAGCAGCTCGGTAGCTCGCTGGGCTCATAACCCAGAGGTCGCAGGTTCAAATCCTGTCCCCGCTACTGAACAGCGAAGGCCCGGAACTCGAAAGAGTTCCGGGCCTTCGCTGTTTCCATCGGCATTTCCGTCAGCCGAGGCTTTCGGCGAGCCGTGTTCGGCAGGGTGCTTCCGGCGGGTGAGCCGGGCGCGAGGTCAGGCGGACGCGCAGTTCGGACAGGTGCCCCGGTAGGTCACCTCGACGTCCGAGATCGTGAAGCCGAAGCGCTCCCCGTCCGGGAGATCGGCCAGCGGATCGCCCGTGGGATGGACATCGCGGATGGCGCCGCAGCGCGCGCAGACCAGGTGGTGGTGGGGCCGGTGCGCGTTCGGGTCGTACCGCTTGGCCCGGCGGTCCGTGGAGACCTCGATCACCTCACCGAGCGTGACCATCTCGCCGAGCGTGTTGTAGACCGTCGCCCGGGAGATCTCCGGCAGGCGGGCGACAGCACGCGCGTGGACCTCGTCGGCGGTCAGATGTACATGGTCCCCGTCGAGGACCTCGGCCACGACACGCCGCTGGGCCGTCATGCGCCAGCCGCGTCCGCGAAGTCGTTCCAACAGGTCACTCATGACGACCAGCCTAACAGTGAGGGGAGCCAGGTCCCGGACGTGTATGACTTTGGATGTTTGCTTGACTTAGACAAAGTCCATCGTAGGATCGGTCACGGTACTCGCCAAGGGACAGGACTCGCAGGAATGACGCAGGAGGCGCACGTGACGCAGGGACCGCTCACCACGGAGGCCGGGGCGCCGGTCGCCGACAACCAGAACAGCGAGAGCGCGGGCGTCGGTGGTCCCGTGCTGGTCCAGGACCAGGCGCTGCTGGAGAAGCTGGCGCACTTCAACCGTGAGCGCATTCCGGAGCGCATCGTGCACGCGCGGGGCGCCGGGGCGTACGGCACCTTCACCCTGACCCGCGATGTCACCCAGTGGACACGGGCGAAGTTCCTCTCCGAGGTCGGCAAGCAGACGGAGACGTTCCTCCGCTTCTCCACCGTCGCGGGCAACCTCGGCTCGGCCGACGCGGTGCGCGACCCGCGCGGTTTCGCGCTGAAGTTCTACACCGAGGAGGGCAACTACGACCTCGTCGGCAACAACACCCCGGTGTTCTTCATCAAGGACGCCATCAAGTTCCCCGACTTCATCCACACCCAGAAGCGCGACCCGTACACCGGCTCGCAGGAGGCCGACAACGTCTGGGACTTCTGGGGTCTGTCGCCCGAGTCCACCCACCAGGTGACCTGGCTCTTCGGTGACCGCGGCATCCCCGCGACGCTGCGTCACATGAACGGGTACGGCTCGCACACGTACCAGTGGAACAACGAGGCCGGCGAGGTCTTCTGGGTCAAGTACCACTTCAAGACCGACCAGGGCATCAAGAACCTCACCACCGACGAGGCCGTGCGGCTCTCCGGCGTGGACCCGGACTCGCACCAGCGCGACCTGCGGGAGTCCATCGAGCGCGGTGACTTCCCGTCCTGGACGGTGCAGGTGCAGATCATGCCGGCGGCCGACGCGGCGACCTACCGCTTCAACCCGTTCGACCTGACCAAGGTCTGGCCGCACGAGGACTACCCGCCGATCGAGATCGGCAAGCTGGAGCTGAACCGCAACCCGGAGAACATCTTCGCCGAGGTCGAGCAGTCCATCTTCTCGCCGGCCCACTTCGTGCCGGGCATCGGTCCCTCCCCGGACAAGATGCTCCAGGGCCGTCTGTTCGCGTACGGCGACGCCCACCGCTACCGCGTCGGCATCAACGCCGACCATCTGCCGGTGAACCGCCCGCGCGCCACCGAGGCGCGCACCAACAGCCGGGACGGCTATCTCTACGACGGCCGTCACAAGGGCACCAAGAACTACGAGCCGAACAGCTTCGGCGGCCCGGTCCAGACGAGCCGTCCGCTCTGGCAGCCGGTTCCGGTCAGCGGTGCCACGGGCAACCACGAGGCCCCGAGCCACGCCGAGGACAACGACTTCGTCCAGGCGGGCAACCTCTACCGCCTGCTGTCCGAGGACGAGAAGGACCGGCTGATCGAGAACCTCGCCGGGTTCATCTCCAAGGTGTCGCGCGACGACATCGCCGTCCGCGCGGTGAACAACTTCCGCCAGGCGGACGCGGACTTCGGCAAGCGGCTGGAGGCCGCGGTCCAGGCCCTGCGCGGCTGACAGCCCCGCCGAGACGGGAGGGGCCGGGTCCTTGCGGATCCGGCCCCTTTCGCCGTGATGACGGGCGGGGGAGTGCGGGGAGGGCCGGGGCCGTCCCGGGCGTCAGCCCGTCAGGACCGCCGCCTCGCGCCGGTCCGGTGCCCAGCAGCGGATGATGTCGCGTACGGAGACGATGCCGACCGGCTCCCGGTCGTTGAGCACGATGAGATGGCGGAACCCGCCGCTCGACATGGCCGCCGCGGCTTCCTCCAGCGTCCAGGAGGGCGCGGCGAAGACCACATCGGTGGTGGTATGGGTGCAGGCGGTCTCGGCGTCGGGGCTCTGGCCGTCGCCGAGCGAGTTCAGGATGTCGCGTTCGGTGAGGATTCCGATACCGCAGTCATCGGGGTCGAGAACGACGGCGGCACCGACGCGGCGTGCCGACATCAGCCGGGCCGCCTGGCGGAGCGTATGCGTGGGCCCGATGGTCAGAACCACCGAACTCATGGCGTCACGGACAAGCATGGGGTGAAGACACCTCCTTGGTAAACCGTTCCGTGGAGACCTCTGAGGGATCCGGGGCACCCCGGACCCCCTGAGAAACGATTCACAAGTTCACAAGTGGGGGGACTTTCAGAGTGACACTCTTGGGCCGGGTCAACAAGGGGGCGCAGGAGGCTCGCCCAGGGGCGCGAAAATATCCCACAAACGCCCCGGCTTTCTTTCTCTTTTGAGGGCTCGGTTCGCCTCCGGGCGCTTGGTGCCACTGTCGACGGTCGACCGTGCTCGGTTCGCTCGTTCCTCACGAACCTCCGCGCGCTCTCCCTTTCGACAGTGGCGCGCCCTTCGGCTCACTCGCCTTCTTTTTTGGGGCTCGGTTCGCCTCCGGGCGCCTTATGCCACTGTCGACGGTCGACCGTGCTCGGGTCCCTCGTTCCTCGGGACCCTCCGCGCGCTCTCCCTTTCGACAGCGGCGCGCCCTTCGGCTCACTCGCCGGCGGGCGACAGCGGCCGGAAACAGGTCCGCACTCCGGGCGGCCAGGGTGACCGGACCCTAGTGGGCTGACGCTGTCTGGCCTGGGGTGCGGATACGTGCCGGTTCCGCACGGCCGTCGGCGAGTGAGCCGAAGGGGCGCGTCGGTGCCGAGAAGGAGAGCGCGCGGAGGCCGTGAGGTACGAGCGGTCGAGCACGGTCGACTGTCGGCACCGACATGAAGCGCCCCGGAGGCGAACCGAGCCCCAAAAAAGAGGGGAACCTAGTAGCGCTGGTTGAGGTAGCCGAGGAGCTCCTCGTGCAGGGTTCCGTTCGAGGCCGCCGCGTTGCCGCTGTGCGGACCCGGGCGTCCGTCGAGGCCCGTGAAGCTGCCGCCCGCCTCCTGTACGACGATCGTGGTCGCCGCCATGTCCCACAGGGACAGTTCCGGCTCCGCGCACATGTCCACCGAGCCCTCGGCGACCATCATGTACGGCCAGAAGTCCCCGTAGCCGCGGGTGCGCCAGCAGGCGCGGGTCAGATCGAGGAACCCGTCCAGCCGCCCCTGCTCCTCCCAGCCCGTCAGTGAGGAGTACGCGAACGAGGCGTCCCGGATGCGTGAGACGTTCGAGACCCGCAGCCGGGTCGCGGAGGAGAGGCTGCGGCCCGTGTAGGCGCCCCCGCCCTTCGCCGCCCACCACCGGCGGGCCAGCGCGGGCGCCGAGACCACCCCGACGACCGGTTCGTATCCGCCTTCCGCGGCCACCATCAGCGAGATCAGCGTCGCCCAGACCGGCACGCCGCGGACATAGTTCTTCGTACCGTCGATGGGGTCGATGACCCAGCGGCGCGGGCCCGTGCCCTCGATGCCGTACTCCTCGCCGAGGATCGCGTCGCGCGGCCGTGCCCGCTGGAGGTGGCCCCGGATCAGTTCCTCGGCCGCCTTGTCGGCCTCGCTCACCGGGGTCATGTCCGGTTTCGTCTCGACCTTGAGGTCCAGGGCCTTGAAGCGGTCCATCGTCGCGGCGTCGGCGGCGTCCGCGAGGACATGGGCGAGACGCAGATCATCGTGGTAGTCGGGCATGGTCGTCACAGTATCCACCAGGGGGAAGAACCGGCCACGGGGTCCGTACCGGCAAGAAGTCGCCAATGGCCCGGCGGCGGTCGCGAGCGGTCTTGACAGCCGAGGGCGGCCCGTCAACTCTGAGCGCAGAGCCGCACGGCCCCGGAGGCGACGATGCCTACTGCGCGTGAAGCCCTACTGAACGCCGGTCTGTCGGCACTGGCCGGACTGCCCTGGTCGGCGGTCCGGATGGTCGATGTGGCCTCGGCCGCCGGGGTGTCCCGGCAGACCCTCTACAACGAGTTCGGCAGCAAGGACGGGCTGGCCCGCGCCCTGGTGCGACGCGAGGTGGATCTCTATCTGCGCGGTGTGGAACGGCTGTTGGGGGAGCGGGCGGAGACCGTGGACCGGCTGGTGGCCGTCGCCGAATGGACCGTCACCGAGGCGCGGGCGAGACCCCTGCTGCGGGCGCTGCTGACGGGCTGCTGGGGGGAGTGGCTGCCCTCGCCGGGTCCCGCGCGGATCGCCGGCCCGCCGCCCGGCGCGATGGCGCGGCACCGCGCCGGCACCGGGCCGCCCGCGACGGGCGATCTGGTCGCGCTGGTACGGGACAGATCCGTGGCCGCGCTGGAGAGACACCGCCCGGAACCGGGCCGCGCGGACCATCGCCCCGACCACGGCCGCCCGGAACCGGGCCGCCCGGACCACGGCCGCCCGGACCACGGACAGGGGGAGCCGCTTCGGCCCGGTGCCCACCGGGCCGATCTGCTCTACCGCTCCGAGCTGGCCGTACGGCTGGCGCTCGCCCATCTCGTCGCGCCCGGCGGGGACTCCGTCGGACCGCTGGTCCGCACGGCTGTCACCCTGCCGCTGTCCCCGCCCCCGTCCGCACCGGTCAGTGCGCCGAGCCCGAGAGCTGGAGCCCGATGACTCCGATGATGACCAGGGAGATCGAGACGAGCTTCAGTACGGAGACCACATCGCCCAGGAAGATCATGCCGTAGATCGCGGTGCCCGCCGCGCCGATGCCCGTCCAGACCGCGTAGGCGGGACCGACGTCCAGCTTCTTCAGCGAGAGCGTCAGCAGACCGAAGCTGCCGAGTGCGAAGGCGGCGAACGCGATCGTCGGCCAGAGCCGGGTGAAGCCGTGGGAGAGCTTGAGACAGACGGCGAATCCCGTCTCCAGGATTCCGGCGACCACGACCAGCAGCCACGCCATCGTCAAAGACCTCCCCGTATCCGTGACTGCCCGGTCCCGCCTGGTTGGATTATGCCCTTACCAGCACCGTGGGATCGCAAACGTGTGCGCGTCAGTCGCCGTCGCGCCGCTCACGCGTGGCGAGAAGCCTCCGCAGGGAGTAGAGCCGGGCGGGATCGGCGTGGCCCTCGGCCACCCACGCGTCGAGCGCGCACTCCGCTTCGTCATGGCTGCACGCCCGGGGGCAGGCCTCCGTACCCGGCACCAGATCGGGGAAGGCGAGGATGACCCGGGACGGATCGACATGGTGCAGTCCGAAGGAGCGGATGCCCGGGGTGTCGATCACCCAGCCGTCGCTCTTCTCCAGCGGCAGGGCCAGCGCCGAGGTCGTGGTGTGCCGGCCGCGGCCCGTGACCGCGTTGACCAGACCGGTGGTGCGCCGGCGCTCCTCCGGTACCAGGGCGTTGACCAGTGTCGTCTTGCCCACGCCCGAGTGGCCGACGAAGGCGGTGACCCGGCCGTCGAGGTACTCCCGTACGAGGTCGGCCGCACGGCCGCTCGCCAACTCGTCGCGCCGGGTGACCACATGGCGTATACCGAGCGCGCGGTAGGTCTCCAACAGCTCGTCGGGCGAGGCCAGATCGGACTTCGTCAGGACGAGCAGCGGTTCGAGTCCCCCGTCGTACGCGGCGACCAGACAGCGGTCGATCAGCCGGGGGCGCGGCTCGGGATCGGCGAGGGCGGTCACGACGGCCAACTGGTCGGCGTTGGCGACGACCACCCGCTCGTAGGGATCGTCGTCGTCGGCCGTGCGCCGCAGCACGGAGTGGCGCTTCTCGATCCGCACGATCCGCGCCAGCGTGTCCTTCTTGCCCGACAGATCACCGACCAGACCGACCTGGTCCCCCACCACGGCCGCCTTGCGGCCCAGTTCGCGCGCCTTCATCGCGAGGACCACGCGGTCGTCGACGAGACAGGTGATCCGGCCCCGGTCCACGGTCAGGACCATGCCCTCCGAGGCGTCCTCGTGCTTGGGCCTGATGTGCGTACGCGGCCGGTTGCCCTTGGGGTTGGGGCGGGAGCGGATGTCGTCCTCGTCGGGGTTCTTGCCGTAGCGCCGCATCGCGTCAGGCTCCCGCTCCCGCCAGCATCTCGGTCCACATCCGCGGGAAGTCGGGCAGGGTCTTGGCGGTCGTCGCCACGTTCTCGATCCGCACGCCGTCGACGGCGAGGCCGAGGATCGAACCGGCCGTGGCCATCCGGTGGTCGTCGTACGTGTGGAACACACCGCCGTGCAGCGGGCGCGGGCGGATGTGCAGACCGTCCGCGGTCTCGGTGACATCGCCGCCCAGCTCGTTGATCTCCTTGGTGAGGGCGGCCAGCCGGTCCGTCTCATGGAGCCGCAGATGGGCGACGCCGCGCAGGGTGGAGGGCGAGTCGGCCAGCGCGGCGACGGCCGCGATACCGGGAGTCAGCTCGCCGACCTCGCTCAGATCGACGTCGATGCCATGGATGGCGCCCGCGCCCCTGAAGGTGAGGCTGGAGCCCTCCGACGTCATGGTGAACTCGCAGGAGCCGCCCATTTCGGTGAAGATCTCGCGCAGCGCGTCACCCGGCTGAGTGGTCCGCTCCGGCCAGTCCGGGACGGTGACCCGGCCACCGGTCACCAGCGCGGCGGCCAGGAACGGCTGGGCGTTGGAGAGATCCGGTTCGACGGTCAGATCGCGGCCGAGCAGGGCGCTGGGGGAGACGCGCCAGACATTGGGCTCACCGCCGGTCTCGGGCTCGTCGACCTGGGCGCCGACCGCGCGGAGCATGTCGACGGTCATCCGGATGTGCGGCAGGGAGGGCAGGACGGCGCCCACATGCCGTACCTCCACGCCCTGGTTGAAGCGCGCTCCCGAGAGCAGCAGCGCGGAGACGAACTGGGAGGACGCGGAGGCGTCGATCTCCACCGCGCCGCCGTCCAGCGCGCCGCCGCCGTGCACGGTCAGCGGGAGCGAGCCGCGGTTGTCGTCGTCGATACGGGCGCCGAGGGCGCGCAGGGCGTGGATGACACTGTTCAGCGGACGTTCGTAGGAGCGGCGGTCGCCGTCGAAGCGGATGGGACCGTCGGCGAGCGTCGCCACGGGCGGCAGGAAGCGCATCACCGTGCCGGCGTTGCCGACATCGACCGTCGCCGGGCCGTGCAGCCCGGAGGGGATCACCCGCCATGCCTCACCGCTCGGCGCGGGGACGCCCGCGGCGGTGGAGCTGGACGACAGGCCCTCCTCGATACCGACCCCCATGGCGCGCAGGGCGTCGGCCATCAGCAGCGTGTCACGGGAGCGCAGCGGGCGGCGCAGCCAGCCGGGCTCGGCGGCCAGCGCGGCGAGGACCAGCCCGCGGTTGGTGACCGACTTGGATCCGGGCACGGTGACCGTCGCTTCGACGGCGCCGTGTGCGGTGGGGGCGGGCCAGAGGGCGGGCTGCACGGAGCTTTCGGTCATGGCCATCACTTTAGTGGTTCGTGACCGAAGCGGATCCCGAACAAAAGTGGCGAAATCAGGGCGTAACGAGAAGGTGATACGTGGGCTACAGGGCGCTTACAGGCCCAGTAGCCACCGTCCGCCACCGATCAGTGAGCAGAGCGAGACGGCGTGGAAGAGAAACAGCCAGAGCGCCGGTGGTACATGCGCCAGCCGTCCGAGCTGGTCCGCGTCGGAATCCCCCGCTCCGCCGCGACGGCGCTTGGACTGGAGCTCGAACGCCGGGCGTACGCCCCCGAGGAGCAGAAACCAGACAGCCGTGTACGCGAACGCCGACTGGACGGCGGGCTCGGTCAGCCAGGAGATCAGCAGGAACGCCGCACCGGTGAGGATCACGGTGAGCGCCCCGTACGCGTTGCGGATCATCACCAGCATCGCGATCAGCAGGGCCGTCGCCAGCCAGAGCAGCAGGGTGATGTGGTGCGCCGAGAGCAGCCAGGCGCCGCCCAGACCGAGCAGCGGCGGGGCGGTGTATCCCGCGGCGGCGGTGAGGATCATGCCCAGGCCCGTGGGCCTGCCACGGCTGACCGTCAGCCCCGAGGTGTCCGAGTGCAGCCGTATGCCGTCGAGCCGGCGCCCGGTGACCAGGGCCATCAGCCCGTGGCCGCCCTCGTGCGCGATGGTGATCGTGTTGCGGGAGAGCCGCCAGAGCGGACGCGGTACGACGGCTATGAGCGCGAGGGCCCCGGCCGCGATCACCAGCCAGTCGTCCGGTGCGGGCTGGGTGCCGAAGACCCGGTCCCAGAGATCGGTGATCGAGTTCGCGGTCGCGTCGATGCTGGCCATTTCTCGGGCGGCTCCTCAACTGGGTTTGCTTCGTGGCAGTGTTGCATTTATGTGCGGACGGTATGCGGCGAGCCGGAGCCCGGAAGATCTTCAGGGGCTCTTCGGCGTGGAGAAGTGGGAGCCCGAGGAGACCCTCGCTCCCGACTGGAACGTGGCTCCGACGAAGGAGGTCTACGCGGTTCTGGAGCGTCCGGTGAAAGACGCGGACGAGCCCCGCCCGGTTCGTCAGCTCCGCAGGCTGAAGTGGGGACTCGTGCCGTCCTGGGCGAAGACACCCGAGGGCGGGGCACGGATGATCAACGCACGGGCCGAGACCGTGCACGAGAAGCCGTCGTTCCGCAGGCCCTTCCTCGCGCGCCGCTGCATCCTGCCGGCCGACGGCTATTACGAGTGGGTCACCGGCTCCGACGAGCGTCAGCTCGAGGAGCAGGGCAGGAAGAAGCGTCCGCGCAAGCAGCCGTACTTCGTGACCCCCGCCGACGGCTCGGTCATGGCCCTGGCCGGACTGTACGAGTTCTGGCGTGACCGCACCCTGCCGGACGACCATCCGGGGGCCTGGTGGGTGACCTGCTCGGTGATCACCACCGAGGCGGAGAAGACACCCCTGGCGGTCGCTCCCGCCGAGGGGCCGGGCTCCCTGGCGGAGATCCATCCCCGGATGCCGCTGATGCTGACCCCGGACCGCTGGGACGCCTGGCTGGACCCGGCCCGTGCGGATCCCGAGGAGCTGCGGGACCTGCTCGCCCCGCCGCCGGCCGGGCTGATGCGGGCCTATCCCGTCGCGATGGCCGTCAGCAATGTCCGTAACAACGGGCCCGAACTGCTGGAGGAGCTGGCGGCGCCGGAGGAGAGCACGCTCTTCTGACCGGGGTCTGCTCCGGCCGGGGCGCGGTTGAGCCGAGGTGCGGTTGAGCCGGGGCCTGGCTGAGCCGGGACGCGGCTGACCGGGGGTGCGGGCGCGGTGCCGTGCGCACGCGGCAGGCCCGGTGCGCACGGCAGGATGGCCGTGTGACGAGCGAGCCGAGCGAGCCGAGAGACATCACCGGGAGCGGGCCGGGGCCGGAGCGGGCATCCGGCGGGAACGGGCCCGAGCGCGAGGGCGCCGACGGCGCACCGGCGCGCGAGAGTGTGCGCGAGAGTGTCGGGACCCCCCTCGGGGACGCCCGCATCACCTGGTACGCGGCGGAACGGCCCCGGCTCGTCCTCGCCGTCGGCCATGGCGCCGGTGGCGGGATCGAGGCGCGCGACCTCCAGGCCCTCGCCGCCGCGCTGCCCCCGCTCGGTGTCACCGTCGCCCTGGTGGAACAGCCGTGGCGGGTGGCCGGCCGGAAGCTGGCACCCGCGCCCAAGACCCTGGACACCGGCTGGCGGGCACTCTGGCCCGCGCTGGAGAAGACGGGGCTGCCCGTCGTCGCGGGCGGGCGCAGCGCCGGCGCGCGGGTGGCCTGCCGCACGGCGCGTGAGCTGGGCGCACACTCCGTACTCGCGCTGAGCTTTCCGCTGCACCCGCCGGGCAGGCCGGAGAAGTCGCGGGCCGCCGAGCTGCTGGAGGCGGGCGTGCCCACCCTGGTCGTCCAGGGTGGCAGCGACACCTTCGGGAAGCACGCGGAGTTCCCCGACGGCGCGTACGCGTTCGTGGAGGTGCCGTACGGCGATCATGGATTCGCCGTGCCCAAGCGGGCACCGCTGTCCCAGGAGCAGGCCCTGACGATCCTCACCGAGGGCGTCGCGGAGTGGCTCTCCGCCTAGCCGGAGCGGCCCGTACGCAAACAGCACCGGTACGGAGACGGCGCGATGCGGACGCGGCGCCGGTGCGGGAGCCGTGCCGGTGCGGGAGCCGTGCCGGTACGGACTCGGCAAAAGGTCGGCAAAGGGCCGGTACGGAACAGACAGTCGTGACCGTGCACCACAGGGGAATGTCCGGGACGGGGGCGCTGTTGTGAGGTGTGTCGGAACGCAAGAGCATGGAAAGGGAGTCCGTCGTATGGGTTCGACCATCTGCCCGCGTCGCTCAGACGCCGCTGACCTGGAGTGGACGGTGCTGTCGGCGCCCAAGAACGCTCCCGTTCGTACGGCGGGCGGAGCGGACCGACAGGCCCCGTCGCAGCAAGGTCGACTATTCTCCGATTCGAGTGGGTCCGCATTCGGTCCCGCCACAGCGTTGGAGGAGGTGGGTCCGGTCACTGGGACCGACGCAGGGACCGACGACGGCAACATCGAAGAGACCACTGCCGAGCGCAATGCCCGCTTCGAGCGGGATGCCCTGGGCTTCCTGGACCAGATGTATTCGGCCGCGCTGCGGATGACGCGCAACCCGGCCGACGCCGAGGACCTCGTACAGGAGACCTACGCCAAGGCGTACGCCTCCTTCCACCAGTTCCGTGAGGGGACCAACCTCAAGGCGTGGATGTACCGCATCCTCACCAACACCTTCATCAACTCGTACCGCAAGAAGCAGCGCGAACCCCAGCGCAGTGCGGCGGAGGAGATCGAGGACTGGCAGCTCGCGCGCGCCGAGTCGCACATGTCGACCGGACTGCGCTCGGCCGAGTCCCAGGCGCTCGACCACCTTCCCGACTCCGATGTGAAGTCCGCGCTCCAGGCGATCCCCGAGGAATTCCGCATCGCGGTGTATCTCGCCGATGTCGAGGGCTTTGCCTACAAGGAGATCGCGGACATCATGGGAACCCCCATCGGCACGGTGATGTCAAGACTGCACCGTGGCCGCCGTCAGCTGCGCGGCATGCTGGAGGACTACGCCCGTGACCGCGGGCTTGTCCCGGCGGGTGCCGGGGAGTCGTCGGACGATCGGAAAGGTTCGGACTCATGAGCTGCGGAGAGCCGCATGAGACGGATTGCGCCGAGGTTCTCGACCACCTCTACGAGTTCCTCGACCACGAGATGCCGGACAGCGACTGCACCAAGTTCGAGGTGCACTTCGAGGAGTGCTCTCCGTGCCTGGAGAAGTACGGTCTCGAACAGGCCGTGAAGAAGCTGGTCAAACGGTGCTGCGGACAGGACGACGTGCCGAGTGATCTGCGGGCCAAGGTCATGGGCCGGATCGACCTGATCAGGTCGGGACAGACCGCGCCGGACCGCGACGTGCCCTCACGCGCGGGCGCGGACCTGCCGGGCGCCGCCGCCACCGAATAGCCCGCCCGCCTCCTCGGGTGCCCCGGCTTCCCCGGGGGGCATGGGGCCGGCCGGGGACGCGACATCGAGGCCCAGGGCCGAAGACACGGGGTCCGGCCGAAGGCACAGGACCCGTACGGGATCGCACAGGGACGCGCCGGATGGACATCCCTGTGCGTACGGAACGAACTGGTGTGTCCGTATGGAGCATATGAACGTGGCTATGTCTCCCGTATAGCCGCTGTTGTCACCCAAAGGTGCTAATCGGCTTCGCCGGGCCGTCCTTCGCCATCCCTCTCGCTAGCCTGACCGTCTGTTCGGGCCGGGACGAGGAGGGGCGAGGACGCGTGAGGGCCATACCGGGTGCGGCGCGCGCGTACATTCTGGGCACCGTGCTCTGCGCCGCCGCCTGTGTCCGGCCCGCGCTGCGCTCCGAGACCACCCCCTGGCGGGCCGTCGCCCTGCTCGCTCTGCTCTACATCGTCTGCGAGCTGCCCGCCCGCTGCCGTGTGCTGGGGCGCTCGCTCAAAGGCGCCCTGCCGGTGGTGGCCGGGTCGTTCTTCCCCGTCCTGCTCGCCGCGGCCTTTCTGCTGCCGCCCTCCGCCGCCGCGCTGGTCGCGGTGCCCGGCGCCCTGTGCGCCCGGGTCGAGCGACGCCCGAAGGGCGCCCGGCGGATCTGGCGGGCCGCGCAGCTCACCCTCGCCACCTGGGTGGCGGCGCGGGCCCAGATGATGTTCGGCGGGCCCGTGGCGCTCGGTGGCGGCGGGTACGGGCTCACCCGGCCCGACTTCCCGTACGTCCTGCTGCCCGCGGCGGCGGCGACGCTCGCCTTCTGTCTGGTGCTGGCCGCGCTGGACGGCGGCATCCTCGCCACCGCCGAGCGGCTTCCGCTGCGCACGGCATGGCGCGGTCTGGTGCCGCGCTCGCTCGCCCCGCACGCCTCCCACGGGCTCGCCGGGCTGATGATGGCGGTCCTGTGGCGCAGCCCCTACGGCCCGCTCTCCGCGCTCTTCGTCCTGCTGCCGATGTACATCTCGTGCTGGGTCTTCGCCCAGTACCACCGGGAGCGCGCCGCCCACCAGGCCACCATCAGGGCGCTCGTCCAGGCCGTCGACATCAAGGACACCTACACCCGGGGCCACAGCGAGCGGGTGGGGCACGCCTCCGTGCTGATCGGCCATGAGCTGGGCATGGAGCCGGACCGGATCGAGATGCTCCGCTTCGCCGGGATCCTGCACGACGTGGGCAAACTCGGCGTACCGACCCGGGTGCTGCGCAAGGACGGTCCGCTGACACCGGAGGAGCGCCGGATGATCGAGCTGCATCCCGAGTACGGGCATGAGATGGTGCGCGGCATCGGCTTCCTCGGGGAGGCGCGGACGGCGATCCTGCACCACCATGAACGGCTCGACGGCACCGGCTATCCGTACGGTCTCGCCGGGCCCCAGATCCCCGAGTTCGCCCGGGTGGTGGCCGTGGCCGACGCCTTCGACGCGATGACCTCGACCCGCTCGTACCGGCGGGGGAGGCCGGTGCCTCTCGCGCTGGCGGAGCTGGAGCGGTGCGCGGGGACCCAGTTCGACCCGGAGATGGTGCGGGCGCTGGTGAAGGCGCTGGACCGGCACGGCTGGCGTACCGCGGTCACCGCGGACGAGGAGGACGTCCTGCCGCCGCCCCCCTCGGACACGGCGCGGAGCGGGAAGCCCGCGCCCCGGTCCACGCCCGGTCAGGGGCCCGGTCCGGCCCCCGAGCCACGCGGAAACGTCCCTCCCAGCCGTAGGCCCTCCTCCGGCCGTACGCCCACCGGCCGCACGTCCCCCAGAGGCCGGAGATGACCACGACCGCTCGCCGGGCGATGCCCGGCTCCGGGCACGGCCCCTCCCTCACCCTCGCCGGGTTCTACGGCGCCGCCGGCCTGCTCACCGCCGCCGCGCTCGGCGAGACGCTCTGGCACGGCCTCGCCGAACCCCGTATCGCCCTGGCCTTCGGCGTGCTCGTCGCCGTCGGGGAACTGGCCCGCTGGGGCGCGCTGCCCGGTGAGCGGGAGCCCGCGCCGCTGGGCGCCGCCGGAGCCCTCGCGTACGCCCTGCTCGGCGAGCACGCCGGGCGGCCGGTCACCCACGGGGTGCTCCAGACCGTCGGGGTGGTCGTCGCGGCGGGGCTCACCGGCGCCGTGCCGCATGTCGCCAGGGGCCGCGGACCCGAACTCGACCACCTGGCCCGACGGGTGCTCACCGTCGGCTTCGCCGCGGTGTGCTTCCAGCCCCTCTACGCCGCGAGCGAGCTGCGTGAGTGGTTCGGGCCGGGACCCGCCTACGCGATGATGCTCCTTCTGCTGCTCGGACTGACCGCGCTCTGCGACGCCGTACTGGCCGCCCTGGTGGTGCGTGCCCGTACCCGCCATCCCTTCGGCCCCCTGCTCCGCGACGAGTTGCGGGCGCTGCTCCACATCGGCTCCGCCGTGTGCGCCACCGGAGCGGTCATCGCGCTCGGGGTCGCCGTCGCGGGCCTCTGGGCACTGCCGGTGTTCTGTGTGCCGCTGCTGCTGACCCAGCTCTCCCTGCGGAGGTACGCCGCCGTGCGGACCACCTACCGGCAGACGATCGCCTCGCTCGCACGCGCCACCGAGATCGCCGGTTACACCCCCCACGGCCATGCCCGCAGGGTGGCCGAGCTGAGCCGGGCCGTCGGACGTGAGCTGGGCCTCTCCGGACCCGAGCTGACCGTCCTGGAGTACGCGGCCCTCATGCACGACATCGGACAGCTCTCCCTCGTCGATCCCGTGCCCGAGGGCGCCACCGCCCTGCTGCCGGTCGCCGAGCAGCGGCGTATCGCCCTGCTGGGCGGCGCGGTGGTCCGCCAGACCGGGGTGCCCGCCGCCGTCGCCGTGGTGGTGGAGCGGCAGGCCGATCCCTACCGGGAACAGCCGCTTCCCGCCCGGATTGTCCGCGCCGTCAATGCGTACGACGACCTGACCGGGGAATGTGCCAGTGCGAGCGACCCGCTCAGCGCACTGGAACGGCTCCGTCTCGGGACGGCGCACGACTACCAGCCCGAGGTGGTGGAATCCCTGGCGCGCGTGCTGTCCCGGGGCGGTCCGGCCCCTGGTGGGGCCGGGTAACCCATGGGTAATGAGCGGGCGTCCGACCGGGCATGGTTGGATGCGAGAAGAGGGTGTCCGGGGGCACTGACCCGAGCGACCGGCAGGCGGGAATCGTGAGGATCTTCGGGAAGGTACGGCATCGGCCCTCCGCTTCGTGGCGGCAGGCCACCGACCGCGCGTTCACGCTGATCGGTGACGGCCGGTACGAGGACGCGGGCGCGCTGCTCACGCGCGCCGCGGACCTGGAGCCCTGGCTCTCGGAGTCCTGGTTCAATCTCGCGCTGCTGCACAAGTTCCGGCACGACTGGGAGCAGGCGCGCGCCGCCGGGCTGCGGGCCGTCGCGCTGCTGGACAAGGAGACCGGCGCTCCCGACTGGTGGAACGTGGGAATCGCCGCGACCGCGCTCCAGGACTGGCCGCTGGCCCGCCGGGCCTGGCAGGCGTACGGGCTGAAGGTGCCCGGCAACCCGCACAGCGTCGAGGCCAACGGCGAACCGGAGGGCATGGAGCTGGGCAGCGCGGCGGTCCGGCTCTCGCCCGAGGGCGAGGCCGAGGTCGTCTGGGGCCGCAGACTCGACCCGGCCAGGATCGAGGTGCTGTCGATCCCGCTGCCGTCGTCCGGCCGCCGCTGGGGCGAGGTCGTCCTGCACGACGGTGTCCCGAACGGCGAGCGTACGACGGCCGCCGGTCCGGACGGCGCCACCCGCGCGTACCCCGTCTTCGACGAGATCGAGCTGTGGGCGCCCTCGCCCGTCCCCACCTGGGTGGTGCTGCTGGAGGCGGCGACCGAGGACGACAGGGACGCCCTGGAGCGGCTGGCCGCCGACGCCGGGTTCGCGGCCGAGGACTGGTCGTCCTCGGTACGGCTGCTCTGCCGGGCCTGTTCGGAGAGCAGGATGCCGAGCGCCGAGGGCGACGGCGAGCATCTCGACCCGCACGACCACAGCGAACCGGGCCATCCGGGACCGCTGGGACACCGTACGGCGGGGGAGTTGTGGGCACCGGAGCGCGAGTGCGGGATCGCGGCGCCGCCGGGACTGGTCCGCGGCCTGCTCGACGGCTGGGTCGCCGACAGCCCGGACACCCGTGAGTGGCGCGACCTCGAAGAGGTCTGCTGAACCGGCGGCCCCAGCGGCCGGCAGCCGTGTGCGTCCCCAGCAGACAGGTGCGGTCGAGCGGCGGATGTCCACAGGCTTCGCTGTCCGTGGACGGCGGATGTCCACAGAGCGCTGCTGTCCGGGGAACGCTGCCCTTAGGCTGTACTGGCACATCGCGCACAGCGCGCGGAGCGTGCGGGCAGCATCGGGTACCGAGGAAGGCGTACTGCGGACATGGCGCAGCAGGAGACGGACCAGCGGATCGACAGTGGGGCCTCCGCGACGGACGCGACGGAGTCGGAGGACGGGTTCGTCGTGGACACGGAGGACGCCGAGGCGCGTGAGCTGGCGCACCGCGAGCGCGGCACGTCCCGTCCGATCACCGTCGTCGGGAACCCCGTGCTGCACCGGGAGTGCCGGGACGTCACGGAGTTCGACGACTCGCTCGCCGCGCTGATCGACGACATGTTCGCCAGCCAGCGCACCGCCGAGGGGGTGGGCCTGGCGGCCAACCAGATCGGTGTGGACCTCAAGGTCTTCGTCTACGACTGCCCGGACGACGACGGCGTGCGGCATGTCGGTGCCGTCTGCAACCCCGTGCTGGAGGAGCTGCCGCCGGAGGAGCGGCATCTCGACGACTCCAACGAGGGCTGCCTGTCCGTGCCCACGGCGTACGCGTCGCTCGCGCGCCCCGACTACGCGGTGGTCCGGGGCCAGGACGCCCAGGGCAAGCCGATCAAGGTGCGCGGCACGGGCTACTTCGCGCGCTGCCTCCAGCACGAGACCGACCATCTCTACGGACGTCTGTACATCGACCGTCTCTCGAAGCGCGACCGCAAGGACGCGCTGCGGCAGATGGAGGAGAACACCCCGCGCTACGAGACCGTGCCGAACGACTGAGCCATGGCCCCCGCCGCGTCGCCTTCCCCAGCGACCCGGGCGCCACGGCGAGTTGACGGCCGCTCCGGCCGGGGCGGAAAGCACCGCCCCCCGGAGGCGTTCCTCCGGCGGGGGCCGGCCTTCCGGCCGCTCCGATGACGCGCGTACGGAGCGGCCTCACGGGATACGGCCCCCCTCGCTCATGAGCCACCCGGCCGCTCGGTGCGCCCGTGGAGCGGGTGGCGGGGGCGTGGAGGGAGCGCGACGAGGCGGTCGCGGCTGTTCCGTTCGCGGAATCTTCACCTCCTCCGGGGCGCCAACGGGCAGGCGTGGAAGCCTGGTTGACGCGCGTCGACCCGTACGCCAGTCTCTCCGTACACCACCGCCCTCATGAGGAGGACCGATGCTCCGACGCACCGCGAGACTTCTGCTCAGTGTTGTCATGACCATGACTTTTGCCTGGGCCGGGACGCTCGTCACCGCCGGTACGGCGCAGGCCGACGGCTGTTACACCTGGTCCCGCACGCTCTCCCAGGGAGCCTCGGGCGCCGATGTGACCCAGCTCCAGATCCGGGTCGCCGGCTACCCGGGCAGTGGCGGCGTACTCGCCATCGACGGCGCCTACGGACCGGCGACCGCCGCGGCGGTCACGCGCTTCCAGTCCGCGTACGGGCTGGCGGCCGACGGGGTCGCGGGCCCCGCCACCTTCAGCAAGCTCTACGCCCTCCAGGACGACGACTGCACCCCGATCCACTTCAGTTACGCCGAGCTGAACACCTGCAACACCACCTGGGCGGGCGGCGCGGTGGACGCGGCCACCGCACGGTCGAACGCCCTGCGCACGATGTGGAAGCTGGAGGCGCTGCGGCACGCGCTCGGGGACCAGCCCATCCGTGTCACCAGTGGCTTCCGTTCGCAGGCCTGCAACAGCTCGGTGGGCGGTGCGTCGAGCAGCCGCCATCTCTACGGTGACGCCGCCGACCTCGGCTCGGGGCCGCACTCCCTGTGCACCATGGCCCAGGCCGCGCGCAACCACGGCTTCAACGGGATCCTCGGCCCGGGTTACCCGGACCACAACGACCACACCCATGTCGACCACCGGCCGAGCCGCTTCTGGTCGGCGCCGAACTGCGGCATCTGATCCCCGCTCCGGACATCTGATCCCCGCTCCGGACGGTACGACGACAGCCGGCCGTCCAGGAGCGGAAGCGGTACGAGACCGTCGGACCGGGGCCCCACGCGCCATGCGAGGGGCCCCGGACCCGTACACCGGTACGGGTCCGGGGCCGCCCCCGGCGTCCGCCGGGGAAGCGAGGGCGCGGCCGCCCCGCCCCGCCGCGTGCGTGCCGTATGCCCACCGTGTGCCCTGCCCTGCCCTGCCCTGCGTCTGCGGTGAGCTGCGCACCGGCGGCCCGGCAGGCGGCCCGGCGGGCGGCCCGGCGGGCGGCCCGGCGGGCGGCCCGGCGGGCGGCCCGGCGGGCGGACAACGCGCTCGCTCCCACGCCCCTGCTGCTACCCTTCGTCGCGAATCGATCACTTTGCGTCATAAAAGGGAGCGCGTGTGAAGGTCGCCTGCGTCGGTGGCGGGCCCGCCGGTCTGTACTTCTCGATCCTGATGAAGCGGCAGGACCCGTCCCATGACATCACCGTCTACGAGCGGAACCCGGCCGGGTCGACATACGGCTGGGGCGTGACCTACTGGGGCGGCCTCATCGAGAAGCTCCGCCGCAACGACCCCGAGTCCGCGCGGGCCATCAGCGAGAACTCGGTCCGCTGGAGCGACGGGACCGCCCATGTCCGAGGCCTCACGACGGTGCACCGCGGCGACGAGGGATTCGGCATCGGCCGCCGCACGCTGCTCGACCTCCTCGCCGACCGGGCCCAGTCCCTCGGCGTACGCGTCGAGTTCGAGCACCCGATCGACAGCGCGGACGGAACGCCCGAGGCCGATCTCGTCGTCGCCTGCGACGGTGTGGGCAGCGGGCTGCGCGAGCGCCACGCCGACCACTTCGGCACCGAGTCCTCGGCCGGCCGGAACATGTACATCTGGCTCGGCACCACCAAGGTCTTCGACTCCTTCACCTTCGCCTTCGTGGAGACCGAGCACGGCTGGATCTGGTGCTACGGCTACGGGTTCAGCGCGCAGCACAGCACTTGCATCGTCGAGTGCTCCCCGGCCACCTGGCAGGGGCTCGGCCTCGACCGGGGGAACGAGGCCGACAGTCTCGCCCTGCTGGAGAAGCTGTTCGCCGGCCCGCTGGACGGGCACCGGCTGATCGGCCGCGACCCCGTCGGCCCCGCACAGTGGCTCACCTTCCGTACCCTCACCAACCGGACCTGGTACCGGGGCAATCTCGTCCTGCTCGGCGACGCCGCCCACACCACGCACTACTCCATCGGCGCGGGCTCCACCCTCGCGCTGGAGGACTCCGTCGCCCTCGCCGACGCGCTGCGCGGCCGGACGGACCTCCGCCCCGCCCTCGCCCGCTACGAGCGCGAACGGATGGCCGCACTGCTCCCGGTCCAGAGCGCGGCCCGCTACAGCGCCCAGTGGTACGAGAACCTCCCCCGCTACATCAACCTCGCCCCGGCCCATATGTTCGCCCTCCTGGGCCAGCGCCACTCCCCGCTGCTGCCGCACATCCCGCCGCAGCTCTACTACCGGATCGACAGGGCGGCCGAACAACTGGAGACCCTGCGCAAATTCAAGCGCTGGCTGGGCCCGAGGGTCGCCAAGTCCCTCCACACCCGCTCCCGGACCCCACGCGGCTAGGACGGTGGTACAGCCTTGTGAGACGAGCTGCCTCATCCTCCCGGAAGGCTGCGACCTCGTGGCACATCCGGCTCATGACGAAGTCGCCGAGGGGAACACACAGGTCCATGCGCTGGATGCACACGCCGATCATGAACGGGCCGTCCTGGGCGCGGTACAGCCGTACGCCGTAGTACCCCTCCTGACAGTCTCGTCCGTTGTTCAGGCGACAGCCCTCGCAGGTGCTCGGCAGACGCACCGGACGGATGCTTTTCGCGTACAGGACGCGGCCGTCCGGCAGACGGTAGCGGGTGCGCTGGTCGGAGGCGCCGGCGGTAACGATGCGCTGAACGGGAACCGCGCCCAGGTGGTTGACGACCTCCCGCATGGCGGCGAGCGACGCCCCGTCGTCTTCGAGGGAGACCAACATGCGAACCACGACGGTCCGTCCGTGCTCCTCGATGACGCGCAGCACCCGTTCCACATGGGAGCTATCAGGTATCACGATGTTCGCCGAGACCTTCACCCCGTGCTTCGACGCGGCTTCGACGGTCGCGCCGAGCGCGGCGAGTTTCCGCTCGGCCAGTCCGGGCGAGGAGAAGCGCGGTGCTTGGACCTCGGCCAGTTCTTCCGGGGTGGTGCCGAAGACGCTCAGGTTGATGCGGTCCAGGCCGGCCGCCGCGCACTCCGGCAGAACCGCGGCCCCGTTCTCGCCGTTGGACGTGAGTGCGACGGTGAGGCCGAGGCGGCGTGCGATTCCGATCAGACCGGGGAGATCGGGGTGCAGCGTGGGCTCGCCCCCGGTGAAGTGGACTTCGTCGGTGGGCAGACTCCCTCGTACAGCGGCCAGTGCCAGCGCGAAATCGGAGTCCGGTTTGATCCTTTCCGGGAGGAATCCGGCACCGTTGGTGCGCAGATAGATCGATACTCGGCCGGTACGGCCGCGTGTACCTGTGAACTCCTCGGTCGGGCGGCCGCGATTGTCCGCCACGACGGGAGTCCCCTCGTTGTGGCAGAAGGTGCATGCCAGCCCGCAGTCATCGATGATCTTGACGCGGAGGGTGCGGTCGGGCACCACCGCGACGGGGGTCGGACCCGCTTCGTGCGTCACTGTGTCACCTCCAGGTCAGAACCTCAGAACCGCAGATCAGCGATCGATTCGAGGTCGATTCCGTACCGGGTGAACACCTTGATGGTGTTCTCGCTCGTCAGCTCCTCCTTCGGGATGGACAGGCGCTTCGCGGCGGCCCACACCTGTTCCGCGTCGTCACCCTCGACCTCCAGGTACGGAGGGATCAGCGGCCAGGAGTCGATCTCCAGCCGTACGCCGTCCAGGAGCCAGGAGTCCCGGCGGTTCTCCTGGTAGGACCTCGGCGAGATGCCCATACGCCCCAGAAGGATGTGTGCGGTTTCGAAATCCCCGACGGGCGTCTCGGTTTCCTGCGTCCCGTCAATGGCGTCGGAGACGATTTCCTTGACGCACAGGGTTACGTCACCACCGGTGTCGCGAAGCCGAATCCATCGTCCGGCCACCGCGGGAACCGTGTCGTAGACGTAGCGGCGCATAAGTTGCTCGCCCACATGCTCGCCACCCGCGTCCGAGATCCGTGAGGCCATCGCGGTAGGGTCCACGTTCAGGCATTTCGCTTCATACTCGACAGTCGGCATGACTCCCCGTTTCCTGGTGACACATTCCACCTGCAATGACGTGCGGCGAGCGACGACTGCCTTCTCCGACGGACGTGCAACACCTTGCGGATCGATCAGGCGAACGCGCTCATGGAGTCGGCGATGAGCGTCTGTGCCGGGGCGCCGAAGACGGCGGACTTGCTCAGCTCGGCGAACGCTCTGATGTAGTCGTGTGCCTCGCTCGGGGCGGTCACGTTGACCTCGGCCGACAGTGTCTCGACGCTCACCAGTCGGTCGTCGAAGAGATAGAACGCCTCCAGCGGCCACATCGTACGTTCGGCGGCGGCCGGAATGACCCCGAGGGAGAGCGAAGGCAGTGACAAGACCGACAGCAGGTGGCCGAGCTGCCCAGCCATCACCTCGGCGCTCCCCAGGCGGTGGCGCAGGACCGCTTCTTCAAGAAGGATCGCGAAGGTGTGCTGTCCCTGGTGCAGCACCCGTGCCCGTTCCATACGTGTGGAGACGGCCTCCGCGAGATCGTCGGGCGTGCCCTGGAATTCCGTGATCATTCTCATGAGGGCAGACGCATACGGTGGGGTCTGCAAGAGGCCCGGAACGACATTCGAGCAGTAGATCCGAAAGGCCCGAGTGCGCTCGTACAACGGCAGAAGCTCGGCCTGGGCCCGGCGCATCCCCGCGCGGTGCCGGCGCTTCCACTGGATGTACATCGACTCGGCGGTCCGCTTGGCCGCCACCAGGTCCGCGGCCTGCTCGGCGGCACCGCAAGCGGCGCACCAGGCCCGGATATCGGCGTCGGACGGAGCGGTTCTGGCGCTCTCGATCCGCGAGGACTTGGACTCGCTCCAGCCACACCGCACGCCGAGTTCACGCCCGGTGAGCTCGGCGTCCCGACGTAACTCGCTCAGACGCTCGGCCAGGGCTTTGCGTGCGGCTTGGGCCGTGGAGAGGGGAGAGACGGACATGAAGGCGCTACCAGGTCTCCTCCGGGTCAGACCGTGAATTCGGCGTGGGCAAGACCGCGTTCCCACACCGACTCGAATGAGGAGACACAGAACGTGACCACATTCGGGTCTTCGGTGAAGTCCGTACGGATCCACTGTCCCGGACCGTCGAAGATATTGAACTGGACCAGCCGCTCGTCAAAGACCCAGAAGTCATTGCCGGGGAGAGCGAGGTCCGAGGCTTGGTCTCTTGGCAGCCAGCGCACGCGTTCTCCGGCGTCGATGTTCATCTGCGTGCCCGCGTGCTCGTAGCGGATGTACTCGGACGCCTTCACCGACACGACCCGGGCGCGGCGGATGGCGACGCCCCGGGAGGTGGCCTTGTTCACGAGGTCGAGCCAGGATCGCCGGTCGGCGCGCTCGCGCCGCTCGCTCCACTCTCCGCGTCGGAACGCCGCGAAGTTGTCCGCCTCGTTGTCCACGCCGTACGAGTCCCGCAACTCCAGGTGGAGAGCGGAGCGTTGTACTCCCGCCATGATTTCAGCGAAGCTCTCCACGCTCTGCGACATCACATGCCTCCCTCAGTACTGGCACCATGCGAGCCGGAATCCGGATCACCGTCTCGTGCGTCGGAATCCCCGTCGCATGACCGGGGATCTCGAACTCGGCGCATTCCCGCTCGGTTCCCTCGTCGGCCCGCCAGCCCTGGATGACCAGGTCGGCGGTGTCCGGGTCGACCCAGGCGGTCGGCGAACCGTTGCCCCCGGTGTTGGGGTCGATCCCGATGAACCGTAATGCCATGGCGACCTCACTTCGCATGGGCGGAAGGCCACTGACGGTAGGAGATCTGGGAGGCTGCTCTCAACAGGCTTGCAGATGCTTGCAGATCCGAGGGATCGCCGCCGGGCCGGGGCCGGGCCGGTGGGGTCAGGTGTTTGTGAGGGGGGCGTCTTCGAGGTGCAGTGTGTAGGTGAGCAGGGGCAGCCCCGGGTACGGTTCCCAGTCCCGTTCGGGAGTTCGGACGAAGCCCAGGCGCTCGTAGATCCGATGGGCCTGGAGCATGACCGACTGGGTCGACAGGACGAGCCGTACGCAGCCCTCGGTGTGCTGGGCGCGTGTCACACAGGCGCGTACGAGCGCCTCGCCGACGCCCCTGCCCCGGGCCGCGGGGTCGACGGCGAGCATGCGGAACTCGGTCTCGCCCTCCCGCGCGATATCCGCCCACGGACCGCCGGCCGGGACGTAGGTGACCCCGCCCAGCACCGTCCCGTCGGGGTCCACGGCGGCCAGCACCACCGCCTCGGCCGCCCGGCGGGCCACATCGCGCAGTGTGGTCAGATACGGGTCGTCCGCACCGAAGTCCAGCAGGCCGTCACCCAGATACGCCTGCGCGGTGATCTCCCCGAGCCGCGCGTACTCCCCGGGCTCGGCCTCCCTGATCGTGAAGTCCATGCACCGATTGTGCGGTACGGGAGTCAGACGCCTTTGTGGGGCTGCCCCGTCAGGCCCGGCCGGCCGCGTACGGGACGAAGGCGGCCCCTCGCCCGCCGGGGACTCGGAGGAGGGGGCCCTGGACGTTCTTCGCGTCGCATGCCCGGCCGGACCTCATCGTGGTCAGAAGTCGTCGTCGAAGCCGACCGTGCCCTCCACCGCGACCTGGTACGCCGACGGGCGGCGTTCGAAGAAGTTCGTCAGCTCCTGGACGCCCTGGAGCTCCATGAAGGAGAAGGGGTTCTCCGCCCCGTACACCGGGGCGAAGCCCAGGCGCTGGAGGCGCTGGTCGGCGACGCACCGGAGGTACTCGCGCATGGACTCGGTGTTCATACCCGGCAGGCCCTCGCCGCACAGGTCGCGGCCGAACTGGAGCTCCGCCTCGACGGCCTCCTTCAGCATGTCCGTGACCTGCCGTTCCAGGTCCTCGTCGAACAGCTCGGGCTCCTCCTTGCGTACCGTGTCCACGACCTCGAAGGCGAAGTTCATATGCATCGTCTCGTCCCGGAACACCCAGTTGGTGCCGGTGGCCAGACCGTGCAGCAGGCCCCGGGAGCGGAACCAGTAGACATAGGCGAATGCCCCGTAGAAGAACAGCCCCTCGATACAGGCCGCGAAGCAGATCAGGTTGAGCAGGAAGCGCCGGCGGTCCGAGCGTGACTCCAGCCGGTCGATCGTCTCGACCGAGTCCATCCACCGGAAGCAGAACTGCGCCTTCTCGCGGATCGACGGGATGTTCTCCACCGCCGCGAAGGCCGCCGTGCGGTCCTCCGGGTCGGGGAGATAGGTGTCGAGCAGCGTCAGATAGAACTGGACGTGCACGGCCTCCTCGAAGAGCTGGCGGGAGAGATACAGCCGCGCCTCGGGGGAGTTGATGTGCCGGTAGAGCGTCAGCACCAGGTTGTTCGCCACGATCGAGTCGCCCGTCGCGAAGAACGCGACCAGCCGGCCGATCATGTGCTGTTCGGCGGGGGAGAGCTTGGCGAGGTCGGCGACGTCGGAGTGCAGATCGACCTCCTCCACCGTCCAGGTGTTCTTGATCGCGTCCCGGTAGCGCTCGTAGAAGTCCGGGTAGCGCATCGGGCGCAGCGTCAGCTCGAAGCCCGGGTCCAGCAGGTTCTTCGTCGTCGCACTGGTCCGGTCGTCGGTACGGCCGGTGGTGTGAGTGGTCATTACTGGCATGCCTCGCAGGACTCGGGGTTCTCCAGGGAGCAGGCCACGGCTTCCTCCGCCGTGGGGGCCATGGCCGCGGTGGCCGCCGAAGTGGCCGTGGCGGCCGTCGGCGCGGTCGCCTGAGCGGGTACGACCGCGCGGGCCGCCCCCGCCGCCCGCGCGATCCGTGTCGCCGGGCGCGAGCGCAGGTAGTACGTGGTTTTGAGGCCCTTCTTCCAGGCGTACGCGTACATCGAGCTGAGCTTCCCGATGGTCGGCGTCTCCAGGAACAGGTTCAGCGACTGGCTCTGGTCCAGGAACGGCGTACGGGCCGCCGCCATGTCGATCAGTCCGCGCTGCGGGATCTCCCACGCCGTGCGGTACAGATCGCGCAGCTCCGCCGGGATCCAGGTGAAGCCCGCCACCGAGCCGTTGGACTCGCGCAGCGCCTCGCGCGAGTGCGCGTCCCAGACGCCCAGCCGCTTCAGGTCCGCCACCAGATACGAGTTGACCTGGAGGAACTCGCCCGAGAGCGTCTCGCGCTTGAAGAGGTTGGAGACCTGCGGCTCGATGCACTCGTACACACCGGCGATCGAGGCGATGGTCGCCGTCGGGGCGATCGCCAGGAGCAGTGAGTTGCGCATCCCGGTCGAGGCGACCCGGGCGCGCAGTGCCGCCCAGCGCTCCGGCCAGGTCAGGTCCACGTCGTAGTGGTCCGGGTGCAGTACCCCCCGGGCCGCGCGGGTCCGGGACCAGGCGGGCAGGGGGCCGTCGCGCTCGGCCAGGTCGCAGGACGCCTCGTACGCGGCGAGCATGATCCGCTCGGCGATCCGGGTGGAGAGCGCGGCGGCCTCGGGGGAGTCGAAGGGCAGCCGCTTCTTGAAGAAGACGTCCTGGAGACCCATCGCGCCCAGGCCCACCGGGCGCCACTTCGCGTTGGAGTTCCCGGCCTGCTCGGTCGGGTAGAAGTTGATGTCCACGACCCGGTCGAGGAAGGTCACGGCCGTACGGACGGTCTCGTCGAGCCGCTCCCAGTCGATCTCGCCCGACTCCAGCACGAACGCGCCGAGGTTGACCGAGCCGAGGTTGCAGACGGCCGTCTCGCCGTCGTCGGTGACCTCCAGGATCTCCGTGCAGAGATTGGAGGAGTGGACGACGCTGCCGGGCTCGGCGGTCTGGTTGGCCGTACGGTTCGAGGCGTCCTTGAAGGTCATCCAGCCGTTGCCGGTCTGCGCGAGGGTGCGCATCATCCTGCTGTACAGCTCCCGGGCCGGGAGGGTTCTGCGGGCCAGGCCCGCCGCCTCCGCCGCGCGGTACGCCGCGTCGAACTCGTCACCCCACAGATCGACCAGCTCCGGCACGTCGACGGGGGAGAAGAGCGACCACCCGCCGTCGGACTCGACGCGGCGCATGAACTCGTCGGGGATCCAGTGCGCGAGATTCAGGTTGTGGGTGCGCCGCGCGTCCTCGCCGGTGTTGTCCCGCAGCTCCAGGAACTCCTCCAGGTCCGCGTGCCAGGTCTCCAGATAGACACAGGCGGCGCCCTTGCGCCGGCCGCCCTGGTTGACGGCGGCGACCGAGGAGTCGAGGGTGCGCAGGAAGGGGACGATGCCGTTGGAGTGCCCGTTGGTGCCGCGGATCAGTGAACCGCGCGAGCGGATGCGGGAGTACGAGAGGCCGATGCCGCCCGCGTGCTTGGAGAGCCTGGCCACCTGGTGGTACCGGTCGTAGATGGAGTCCAGCTCGTCGAGCGGGGAGTCAAGCAGATAGCAGGAGGACATCTGGGGGTGGCGCGTACCGGAGTTGAAGAGCGTCGGCGAGGACGGCAGATAGTCCAGCCGGCTCATCAGCCGGTACAGCGCGGCGACCTCCTCCAGCGCGCGCACGCTCTCGTCCTCGGCGAGGCCGGACGCCACGCGCAGCAGGAAGTGCTGCGGGGTCTCGGTCACCTGACGGGTCAGCGGGTGACGGAGCAGATAGCGGCTGTGGAGCGTACGCAGTCCGAAGTAGCCGAAGCGGTCGTCGGCGGCCGGGTCGACCAGTTGGTCGAGGCGCGCGGCGTGCCGGGTGACGAAGGCGGCCGTACGGTCGGCGATCAGGCCCTCGCGGTGGCCGGTCGCGACCGACGCGGAGAACGACACCGCGCCCTGGCCCGCGGCCTCGTCGGCGATGGCGCGGGTGAGCAGCCGGGCGGCGAGCCGGGAGTAGGCGGGGTCCTCAGCGATCAGCCCGGCCGCCGCCTCGGTGGCGAGCCCGCGCAGTTCGGCCTCGTCCGACGCGGCGTTACGGCCCCGCAGCGCGGCGGCGGCGACCCTGCCGGGGTCGGTGTCGGGCAGATCGGCGGTCAGCTCCGTCAGGGTCCGCAGCAGCGCGGTCCCGGGGCCGTCCACCGCCGCTGCCGGGGCCTGCTTCAGGTCCGCGGAGGCCGGATCGGCTGGCGCGATGGTCACGTGGTGCTCTCCCTCGCTCGGCTCCGGACCGTCGCGAGGGGCAGGGCGGCGCGCACAGCCGTACGGCCCCTCCCGGGGCAGCGCGGAGTGCGGCGTCCACCGGCCCAACCGCGAGGCCCGGACGTCTCGGCGCCCGGATCGGTCGAACCGGACGCACCGTCGGCAGGTGTTCGGACTCGCGGGCATGACAAAGCACACCACAGCACACCGTTGCGGGACAGTTCCGGATTCCCACCGGATTCCCCTGCGTCGACAGCGAGGTCGAGCATACATCTGGGGTGCGGGCCCCGTGCCACCCCCCAGATGTTGTGTCGTGTGCGGTCTGCCCCGGGGTGCCGGACTCATCCGCCACGGGCCCGGGGACAACGCGGAACGGGTCCGCCATGGGCGCGGGGGCAACGCGGAACGGGTCCGTCACGGGCGCGGGGGCAACGGGGAACGGGCCGCCGCGGCCCCCTCATGCGGGGTCGCGGCGGCCCGTTCACGGCCGTACGGGAGGTTCAGCGCACGGGCTCGCCCGAGGTGGCCGCGGGAAGCTCGGTCCGGACGCCCGGGTCGCCCGCGTCCGCCGTGTAGTCGGACGGCGAGGTCTCGTCGATGCCCTCGGGGGCCTTGAGCGCCCGCATGACGAAGGTCAGCACCACCGTCACCACCACGTTCAGCACGAACGCGGTGAGGCCGATGTAGCCGATCTCCCCGATCCCCGGGATCTCCGCCGAGGAGCCGCCGAAGTGCTTCTGGGTGGGGCTCGCGACACCGTACGCCGCGGCCGTGCCGTACAGCATGCCGACGCCCCAGCCGACGAGCAGCGCCCAGCGGTGGAACCAGCGGGTGAACAGACCGCCGACCAGGGCCGGCATCGTCTGGAGGATCCAGATCCCGCCCAGGAGCTGGAAGTTGATCGCCACCGTCTTGTCCATGGAGAGGACGAAGACCAGCGCGCCGACCTTCACCAGCAGCGAGACGATCTTCGAGACCTTGGTCTCCTGGGCCGGTGTCGCGTCCGGCTTGATGAAGTCCTTGTAGATATTGCGGGTGAAGAGATTGGCGGCGGCGATCGACATGATCGCGGCCGGCACCAGCGCGCCGATACCGATGGCCGCGAAGGCCACTCCGGCGAACCAGTCGGGGAACATGGTCTCGAAGAGCTGCGGGATCGCGAGCTGTCCGTTCTCCACCTTGATCCCGGCGGCGATGGCCATGAAGCCGAGCAGCGCCAGCAGACCCAGCATCAGTGAGTACAGCGGCAGGATCGTGGTGTTGCGGCGGATCACGTCGCGGCTCCTGCTGGAGAGCGTCGCCGTGATGGAGTGCGGATACATGAAGAGCGCGAGCGCGGAGCCGAGCGCCAGCGTGGCATAGCCCCACTGCCCGGCGTCGCCCGGCACGAGCGCCCCGCGCGGCTGGCCGGTCGCCGGGTTGGGCTCCGCGAACGCCTCGCCCGCCTTGGCGAAGATGTCGTCGAAGCCGCCCAGTTTGATCGGGATGTAGATGATCGCCACGGCGATCACCAGATAGATCAGGGTGTCCTTGACGAAGGCGATCAGCGCGGGCGCGCGCAGTCCGGAGGAGTAGGTGTACGCGGCGAGCACACCGAAGGCGATGAGCAGCGGAAGGTCCTTGATGAACCAGTTGGTGTTCTCACCGCCGCCGAGGCCCATCACATCCAGCACCGCCTGGATGCCGACGAGCTGGAGCGCGATGTACGGCATCGTGGCGAGGATGCCGGTGAGGGCGACCGCCAGCGAGAGCCCCTTCGAGCCGAACCGCCCCCGGACGAAGTCCGAGGTGGTGACGTACCCGTGCTTGTGCGACACCGACCACAGCCGCGGCAGGAAGGTGAAGATCAGCGGGTAGACGAGAATGGTGTACGGCACGGCGAAGAAGCCGGCCGCGCCGGCCGCGTAGATCGCCGCCGGGACGGCCACGAAGGTGTACGCCGTGTAGAGGTCGCCGCCGAGCAGGAACCAGGTGACCCAGGTGCCGAACGACCGGCCCCCCAGCCCCCATTCGTCGAGGCTGTTCTCGTTCTCGGCCTTGCGCCAGCGCGTGGCCAGGAACCCCATGACCGTGACGGCCAGGAAGAAGAAGATGAAGACGGTGAGCGCGACACCGTTCACGCCGTCGTTCATCGCGACGCACCTGCCCTGCGGGCGCGCTGGTCACGCTGCCAGAGCTGGTAGGCGACCATGGTCAGCGCGGTCGAGACCATCACCCAGGCCATCTGGTACCAGTAGAAGAACGGGATGCCGATGAAGGTGGGATCGGTCTTCGCGTAGGAGCTGACCCAGAGCAGCGCCACGAAGGGCGCGAGGAGACAGAGCGCGATCACCACGCGCGCGGGCGTGACCGTCGGGGGTCGCGTCGTGGGTGGTTTCTCTTCCGGAACTTCTGACACAGCGGATCTGTCCCCTCACTGATCGCCATTGATTAACGCGCAGGAAATCTAGTGCAAGGGCGTCGGCAGGGGGTAGGTCCGGATGTGAAGGACTGGGAGGCGAACGCGAAGGAACCGGGCCCCGGGGCCCGGTTCCTGACCGTACGTCCGATCTTTCCGTACGCTCGCTCCCGCGCCGCCCGCGGCGGTCCGGGGTCGGCGGCCCGAGGCCGGCGGGCCGAGCGAGCAGGCCGGCGTCAGCACGCCGGGGCCGGCGGTTCGGCGTCAGCGCGCCGGGCGCTTGAGCCGGGCCACGAACTTGTAGCGGTCGCCCCGGTAGACCGAGCGCACCCACTCCACCGGCTCGCCCGCGGCGTCCAGCGAGTGCCGCGAGAGCATCAGCATCGGCAGCCCGACGTCCGTGCCGAGCAGCCCGGCCTCACGCGGGGTGGCCAGGGAGGTCTCGATGGTCTCCTCGGCCTCGGCGAGATGGACGTCGTACACCTCGGCCAACGCCGTGTAGAGGGAGGTGTACTTGACGAGCGAGCGGCGCAGGGCGGGAAAGCGCTTCGCCGAGAGATGCGTGGTCTCGATGGCCATCGGCTCCCCGCTCGCCAGCCGCAGCCGCTCGATGCGCAGGACGCGCCCGCCCGCGGTGATGTCGAGCAGCCCGGCCAGCGTGTCATCGGCGGTGACATAGCCGATGTCCAGGAGCTGGGACGTCGGTTCCAGCCCCTGGGCCCGCATGTCCTCGGTGTACGAGGTGAGCTGGAGTGCCTGGGAGACCTTGGGCTTGGCGACGAAGGTGCCCTTGCCCTGGATCCGTTCGAGCCGGCCCTCGACGACCAGTTCCTGGAGCGCCTGGCGCACGGTGGTCCGTGAGGTGTCGAACTCGGCCGCGAGTGTACGCTCCGGAGGAACCGGGGTACCGGGCGGAAGAGTTTCCGTCATATCGAGCAAGTGCCGCTTCAGACGGTAATACTTAGGCACGCGTGCCGTGCGGATGGGAGCTCCGGTCTCGGTCTCTGTGGTGCTCCCGCCCCCGTCCGTGGCCATGGCCTGCCTTCCCGACTCCTGCGCTGCTGCCGTCACCGGCTCCTCCGTCTGTCGCGGCTCACATGGTGGCACGGGCCGGCCACGGGTCGTCGCCCTCCCTCAGGTGTCGGTCCGATAACGGACACGACTGCCCTTCTTATACACCCTTGACACCCCTAAAGGTCTAGGCCAAGCTCCCCGTACTGGTCTAAACCATTAAAGACCAGGTCCCAGCCCCAGCAGTACTCGTCGTAAGTCTTCGCGGTCTTCGCGGTGGGCAGGGGTTGCAGGCATCCCTGAGGAGGGTGGCGTGAAGCGCAAGCTCATCGCGACGGTCGGCGTCGCGGGCATGATGGTCGGTATTGCCGCGTGTGGCTCGGACGACAGCACGGCGTCGAAGGATCCCAAGGACCGTAAGGAGACGCTGACCGTCTGGCTCATGTCGGACGCGCAGAGCACCTGGCCGGAACTGGTCAAGGACGTCAACGACCAGTTCAAGGCCAAGTACCCGAATGTCACGGTCAAGGTCCAGTACCAGCAGTGGGCGGACAAGGCCAAGAAGCTCGACGCGGCGCTCGCCGGCGACAAGTTCCCCGATGTCGTCGAGCTGGGCAACACCGAGACGATGACGTACATCCTCAACGGCGCTCTCGGTGAGATCGACCCCAAGAAGTACGAGAACTCGGACACCTGGATCAAGGGTCTGAAGGACACCTGCTCGTTCGAGGGCAAGCAGTACTGCGTGCCCTACTACGCGGGTGCCCGTGTGGCGATCTACAACAAGGACATGTTCAAGGCCGCCACCGGCTCGGACGTGCTGCCCGCCACCGAGGACGAGCTGACCGCGGCCCTCGGCAAGGTCGGCGCCAAGTACGGCAAGGACAAGGCGTTCTCGCCGCTCTACCTGCCGGGCCGCTACTGGTACGCGGCGATGTCCTACGTCGCGGCGTACGGCGGCAAGATAGCCACCTACGACGAGGGCGCGAAGGAGTGGAAGTCCAGCCTCTCCTCCCCCGAGGCGCAGAAGGGCATCCAGCACTTCGTCGACCTGGTGAACAAGTACAACCACGGCGACAAGACCAAGGACGAGGCGGACCACGCCAACGTCATGGCCAACGAGAAGACCGCGCTCCTCTACGGCAACGGCTGGGAGGCCGGCAGCGTCGTCGACTCGGCCGCCAACGGCAACCCGAAGCTGAAGGACAAGATCGGTACGGCCGGTATGCCCGGCCCCGAGGGCAAGACCCTGCCGTCCTTCATCGGCGGTTCCGACCTCGCCACCATCTCCAAGTCCGGGGTCCAGGACCTCGGTGAGGAGTGGATCGCCGCCTTCACCAGCGCCAAGTCGCAGGACGTCCTCGTCTCCAAGAACATCCTGCCGAACAACACCAAGCAGCTCGAGCCGCTGAAGGCGAAGCCGGAGACCGCGCCGATCGCCAACGCCGTCCCCGACGCGTGGTTCACCCCGATCGCCCCGGGCTGGACGGCCATCGAGAAGAAGGAAACGCTCGAGGTCATGCTGCTCGACATCATCAAGGGCAAGTCGGTAGCGGAGGCCACCAAGGCGGCCGACGCGGAGATCGACCAGTTGATCAACGAAGAGTCCTGATCCCGGACTCCCCGAGTCCGAACTCCCCGGGATCCCGGCTCTGTTGAGACTCAGTTGATCGCCCGGGTGCTGTCCGGCCGGTCCGCGTGGACCAGCCCGCGAAGACCGAAGGACAGTACCCGCGGGGGGTGGGGGGCCCGAAAGGGTCCGCCACCCCCCGCCCTCCGGTACCAGGTCCGAACGGAAGGCAAGCACAGTGAGTGCCGCCGACATGAAAGCAGCCGATCCGCCGGTATCCGTAGCGCGGGTCCCCGAAGGCCCCGGCCCTCAGCCGCCTCAGCGCGCACCGCGCAGACCGCGCAAGGCGGGCGCGCTGCTGCCGTACCTTCTGATAGCACCCGCGTTCGTCGCGATCGCCGCCGTCTTCGCCTGGCCGCTGGTGAAGACGGTCATCATGTCCTTCCAGGATGTCGGCCGGCGTGAACTGTGGACCGGGGACGCCGCTCCCTGGGTGGGCTTCGACCAGTTCACCAATATCCTCGGCGAGGGTGAGTTCTGGGCCGTCGTCTGGCGGACCATCATCTTCATGGTCGTCTGTGTGGTGGCGACCATGGTCGTCGGACTCGGCATCGCCATGGTGATGCAGCGCATGGACACCTGGGTACGGCTGCTGCTCACCGCCGCGCTGATCGCCGCCTGGTCGATGCCCCTGCTGGTGGCGACCTCCATCTTCCGCTGGTTCGCCGACTCCGACTACGGCGTGCTGAACATGGTGCTCACCAAGTACCTCGGAGTGGACGCCCAGGGCCACAACTGGTTCCTCGACCCCGTTCAGGGCTTCACCATCATCGGCGCGGTCGTCGTCTGGGGCGCCATCCCCTTCGTCGCCGTCACGCTCTACGCGGCACTCACCCAGGTCCCCCGGGAACTGGAGGAGGCGGCGTCCCTCGACGGAGCGGGTGTGGCGGGAGTCTTCCGCTATGTCACCTGGCCGGTGATCAAGCCCGTCTTCCAGATGGTGGCCACCCTGTCCGTCCTGTGGGACTTCAATGTCTTCGGCCAGATCTTCCTGATCCGCGGCAACAAGCCCGAGCCGGAGTACACGGTCCTCGGCATCTACTCGTTCGAGAAGGCCTTCGAGTCCAACTCGTTCAGCCAGGGCGCGGCCATCTCCCTCATCACGGTCCTGCTGCTCTCCGGTGTCGCCGTGTACTACCTGCGCCAGTTGCTCAAGATCGGAGAGGTCGAATGAGCGCCTCCACCTCCCAGGCCGGCTCCCGGGACCGCCAGCAGGTCCTGCGCCCGGACCGCAAGAAGAACCGCCTCGGCTACAACCTCGTCGGCCTGGTCGTCTTCGTCCTCATGGCCTTCCCGGTCTACTGGCTGATCATCAGCGCGCTGCGGCCCAACCATGAGATCCGCAGCTACGACCAGACCCTCTGGCCCTCCTCGATCACGTTCGACAACTTCCAGCGGGCGGTGAACCAGCCGAACTTCGGCACGGCCATCCAGTCCAGCCTGATCGTCTGCGGGGTCGCGGTCCTCGGCGGCATGCTGCTCGCCACCATCGCCGCCTTCGCCATCGGCCGGTTCCGGTTCCGCGGCCGCAAGTTCTTCATGATCGTGCTGCTGACCGTCCAGCTCCTGCCGCCCACCGCGATGCTGATCCCCATCTACATCCAGCTCAACGACCTGGGCGGGCTGAACGAGTACTGGGGCGTCATCGTCATCTATCTCGTCTCGACGCTGCCCTTCGCGACCTGGATGATCCGCGGCTTCGTCATCAACATCCCGCCGGAGCTGGAGGAGTCCGCGATGGTGGACGGGTGCAGCCGGATGGGTGCCTTCTGGCGGGTGACGTTCCCGCTGCTCGCCCCCGGTCTCGCCGCCGCGTCGATCTTCTCCCTGATCACCGCGTGGAACGAGTACCTGCTCGCCTATGTCGTCCTCCAGGACAACGACAAGTACACGCTCAACGTGTGGCTGATGAACTTCACCACCTCGCGTGGCATCGACTACGGAGCCCTGATGGCCGCCTCGACCCTGATCGCGATCCCGGTCGTGGCCTTCTTCCTCCTGGTCCAGAAGTACATGGCGACCGGGCTCACCTCCGGCGCAGTGAAGGGTTGATCCGCCGATGACCACGCTCGTAACCGGTACGGACACCCTCACCCGCGACGCCCTCGCCGTCCTCCAGCCCGGCTTCCTCGGCACCACGGCCCCGGACTGGCTGCTGCGGCGCATCGGCGAGGGCCTCACCTCCGTCGGTCTCTTCGGCCGCAACATCTCCTCGCCGGACCAGCTCGCCGCGCTCACCGCGCAGCTCCGGGGCGTCCGGGACGACGTCCTCGTCGCGATCGACGAGGAGGGCGGCGATGTCACCCGGCTGGAGGTCAGGCACGGCTCCTCCTTCCCGGGGAACCACGCCCTCGGCGCGGTGGACGACACCGGGCTGACCCGGGCCGTCGCCCAGGAGCTGGGCCGGCGGCTTGCCGAGTGCGGGGTCAACCTCAACTGGGCCCCCTCCGCGGACGTCAACTCCAACCGGGACAACCCGGTGATCGGGGTACGGTCCTTCGGCGCCGATCCGGCGCTGGTGGCCCGGCACACCGCCGCGTATGTCGAGGGACTCCAGAGCGCCGGGGTCGCCGCCTGCACCAAGCACTTCCCCGGCCATGGCGACACCGCCGTCGACTCGCACCACGCGCTGCCCCGTATCGACGTGGATCTCGACACAGTGCACGCCCGTGAGCTGCTGCCTTTCCGGGCGGCGATCGCGGCGGGTTCCAAATGCGTCATGAGCGCGCATATCCTGCTTCCCGCGCTCGACCCGAACCGCCCGGCGACCCTCAGCCCGCAGATCCTCACCGGACTGCTGCGCGAGGAGCTGGGCTTCGAGGGCCTGATCGTCACCGACGGCATGGAGATGCAGGCCATCGCCTCGACGTACGGGATCGAGCGCGGCTCCGTCCTCGCGATCGCCGCGGGCGCCGACGCCATCTGTGTCGGCGGCGGCCTGGCGGACGAGGGCACCGTACTGCGGCTGCGCGACGCCCTGGTCGCGGCGGTACGCAACGGTGATCTGCCCGAGGAGCGACTGGCCGACGCCGCCGCGCGGGTGCGCGGTCTCGCCGACTGGACGCGCCGGGTCAGGGGGGCCGGGGGGTCTTCGGAGCCGGGCGCGGATTCACAGGAGGGGACCGCGCCCGGCACCGCGATCGGTCTGGTGGCGGCCCGGCGCGCGCTGGAGGTGACGGGGACGCTGAAGCCGCTCGACGCCGCCCCGTATGTCGCCGCCTTCACCCCCGTCGCGAACATCGCCGTCGGGGACGAGACCCCGTGGGGTGTCGCGGCGGAGCTGGAGCGGCTGCTCCCCGGTACGGAGACGGGCTCCTACAGCGGGGCCGGTGCCGCGGGCACGGGGACGGACGAACTGCTCGCGCGGGTGCTCACGGAGGCCGGTGACCGTACGGTCGTCGCCGTCGTGCGCGATCTCCACCGGCATGTCTGGATGTCCGACGCCCTGGACGCCCTGCTCGCCGCCCGCCCCGGGACGGTCGTGGTGGAGATGGGTGTGAACGAGGCGGGGCCCAGGGGGACCCTCCATATCGCGACCCACGGCGCCGCCCGGGTCTGCGGCCAGGCCGCCGCAGAGGTGCTCGCCGGTCACAACGGCTGAGTCGCCGCCGGTGAGGACGTCCCGGCCGCGACGGAGGTGACGGTGCCGGGCCACCCCGTGTGGGGGAGGCCCGGCACCGTTGTGTCCGGGGGATCACCGGAGGCGGCCGCCCGGGGTGGTCAGATGCCCTGCCAGCCGGGCTTGGCGGCGAAGGTGTCGCGGAAGTAGTCGGCGAGCTTCAGCTTCGACGCGGCGGCCTCGTCGACGACGACCGTGGCATGCGGGTGGAGCTGGAGCGCGGAGGCCGGCACCACCGCGGCGAGGGGGCCCTCGACGGCCTGTGCCACCGCCTCGGCCTTGCCCTCGCCCGTGGCGAGCAGCACCAGATGGCGGGCCTCCAGAATGGTCCCGATGCCCTGGGTGATGACATGGTGCGGCACCTCCTCGGGGCTGTCGAAGAAGCGCGCGTTGTCCGCTCTCGTCTGGCGCGTGAGCGTCTTGATCCGGGTGCGCGAGGCGAGCGAGGAACAGGGCTCGTTGAAGCCGATGTGCCCGTCCGTGCCGATACCGAGGAGCTGGAGATCCACTCCACCGGCCTCGGCGAGGGCGCGGTCGTACGCCTCGCACGCCGCCTGGACGTCCTCGGCGCTGCCGTCGGGGCCCAGGAAGGCGCTCTCCGGCAGGCCGAGCGGCTCGACGACCTCGCGCAGCACGACCGAGCGGTACGACTCGGGGTGGCCCGCGGGCAGTCCCACGTATTCGTCGAGCTGGGCGATCCGCGCGCCCGAGGCGTCCACGGCACCGGAGCGGACCTTGGCCGTCAGCGCCTGGTAGATGGGGAGGGGGGTCGAACCGGTGGCCACGCCCAGCAGGGCGTCGCGCTTGCGGCGCAGCAGGGCGGCGATGCTCTCCGCGATGAGTTCGCCGCCTGCCGCCGCGTCCTGGACGATGACAACTTCCACGCTGGGCCCGCCGATCTGGTGATGTGTCCGATGTGGTATAGACCAATCTAGCAGAGGCGCCACGGTGAACGGAGGTCTCGGGAGCGGGTCCGGTGGTGCGGCGGCGGAGCCGCGTGGTCGACCGGGCCCGACGGCGGGGGCCGGGAATGTCCGGTCCTCGGGGGGTTCTGGGGAAGCCCGCCGGGGGACGGGAGAACCGCTGTGTGGGCCGGTTCCCCGGCCGGACGGGGCGAGCGGCCGGGCCACCATCGCCGGGAGCCGGGAGCCGGGAGCCAGGGAGAAGCCAGGAGCCAGGGAGAAGCCAGGGGCCAGGAGCCGGGCGCGCCCAGGGCGCCGACGAAGGTCACGGAGACGCACCGGCGGCCCGGACCGGCCGCCGACCCGCGGGCCGCGGCGCCGCGACGGGACCCTCAACCCGTCCGGCACCGCAGCCCGGAGTTGCTCGGCCGACGGGTGTGCGGTCCCGTACGGCCGTGGGAGAGGTTCCGTCGCAGTCAGGGCAGAGAGCGCCGGTACCTCGGTCCACCCTCCTGTGCGGGGAGGGTGGAGGCTCTATGGCATCATTGTGGACTAGACCATTCTTCGCTGTCCATGCGTACACCGAGCCTATTTCCCGGCGGACGTTCGCGACAGACCATGGTTCGTGCCGGTTCCCGCCGCGCGGGTACGCTCGCCTGTGTGCCCTCCATGAACGACCTCGTACGACAGCACACAGCCCTCAGTGAGTCCGACCTGGAGTGGCTGCATCTGCTCGTCTCGGAGTGGCAGCTCCTCTCCGACCTCTCCTTCGCCGATCTCGTCCTCTGGGTCCCCACCCGGGACGGCACCCGCTATGTGTCCGTCGCCCAGATGCGCCCCAACACCGGTCCCACCTCCTACCAGGACGACATGGTCGGCCATCTCGTCCCCCGGGGCCGCAGACCGCTGCTGGACGCCGCGCTGGACGAGGGGCGCATCGTCAGGGAGGGCGACCCCGAGTGGCGCGAGGAGGTGCCGGTACGGGTCGAGTCCATCCCCGTACGGCGGGAGGGCCGGGTCCTCGGAGTCATCGCCCGCAACACGAACCTGCTCACGGTCCGCACGCCCAGCCGGCTGGAGCTGACCTATCTCCAGTCCGCCTCAGACCTGGCCCAGATGATCGCTGCCGGATCGTTTCCCTTCCCCGGCCAGCAGGTCGACATGGACGCCTCCCCGCGGGTGGGCGACGGACTGATCCGGCTCGACGCCGAGGGCGTCGTCCAGTACGCGAGCCCCAACGCCCTCTCCGCGTACCACCGGCTGGGGCTCGCCTCCGACCTGGTCGGCCATCACCTCGGCAGGACCACCGACGAACTGGCCCCGGCGCGCGGCCCGGTGGACGAGGCGATGGTCAAGCTCGCCAGCGGTTACGCGCCCCGGGAGACCGAGGTCGAGGGCAGCGGCGGGGTCATCCAGCTCCGCGCGATCCCGCTCAAGCCCAAGGGCGTCCGGATCGGCTCGCTGGTGCTGCTCCGGGACGTCACGGAACTCCGGCGCCGCGAGCGTGAGTTGATCACCAAGGACGCCACCATCCGGGAGATCCACCACCGGGTCAAGAACAACCTCCAGACGGTCGCGGCGCTGCTGCGCCTCCAGGCCCGGCGGATGGACTCGGAGCAGGGCCGCGAGGCCCTCAACGAGGCCGTACGGCGCGTCGGTTCCATCGCGATCGTGCATGAGACGCTGTCCCAGAATCTGGACGAGCGGGTGGAGTTCGACGAGATCGCCGACCGGGTGCTGGCGATGGTCGCCGAGATCTCACCCGGCACGATCGCCTGCCGCCGCACCGGCCGGTTCGGCATTCTCGACGCCGAAGTGGCCACCCCGCTCTCGATGGTGCTCACGGAGATTCTCCAGAACGCGCTGGAACACGCTTTCGCGCCGGGGGAGCAGGGCCGGGTCGATGTCTCGGTGGTCCGCAACGGCGAACCGCGGAAGAAGCGGGGCGACGGGCCGCGTTCGGACGCCCGGCTGCTGATCACGGTCCAGGACGACGGACGCGGGCTGCCCGAGGGATTCGATCCGCGGCGGGGCGGCAATCTGGGGCTCCAGATCGTACGGACCCTGGTGGAGGGCGAGTTGGGCGGCGGTTTCAATATGGTGCCGGCGCCGGTGCGCGGCACCCGGGTGGTGCTCGACATCCCGGTGGAGCCGCAGAAGTAGCCGTACGGATGGTGGGCGGGGCGCCGCATTGACATATCCGGCGGCGAGTTGACGCGGACCGCGGGGCGCGGGCCGCGGGCCGCGGGCCCGGACCGCGGGGCGCGGGCCGCGGGCCGCGGGCCGGACAGCAGCGAGCCCCGGACCGTGGTGACGGTCCGGGGCTCGGTTCGAAGCTCACTGTGCGATGCGCATCGGGGGGTACTGCGCGCTGCGGTTCGGGGGCGGGGCTATGCGTACACGCTGTACGCTCCGCCGGGCTCAGGCTCGTGCAGGGTGCTTCAGGCGGTCGCGTTACGCGCCCGGTTGCGAGCGGCGCGGCGCTTCATAGCGCGGCGCTCGTCCTCGCTGAGGCCACCCCAGACACCCGAGTCCTGGCCGGACTCGAGCGCCCACTGCAGGCACTGCTCCATGACGGGGCAGCGACGGCAGACGGCCTTGGCTTCCTCGATCTGCAGCAGCGCAGGACCGGTGTTGCCGATGGGGAAGAACAGCTCGGGGTCTTCCTCGCGGCAAACGGCGTTGTGACGCCAGTCCATGGCTGCTACCTCTCTTGGTATTACGTGCAGATTGCTTGTGAATGTGAACGCTTTCACGAATCCCTCGACAAGGGAAGGGCCGACCGCCAGATGGACTGGTGTGGTCCTTGGAATGAGGAGGGGTTCTGGTTCTCAGGGAGGCCGATGTTGCGGGCCGTCCCGATCGCCATGTAGAGATTCGCAAACCTCGGCGGCGGATACAACCCCTTCTGGAAAGTTTTTTTTGATTCCTCGGTGTCGACTAGGTCACAGCCGTACTTCCATGGGGTGGATCCCAGCCTAAACGTTCGAGTGAAAGGACTTTGGCCCCTTCTACTCACACAATCACACGCAGTGCACGGCGTACGCCTGTGAACGTCACGCTCGTGCGCAGTCCGAGGTGGTCTCCGTCCATCTGGAGTGGGAGGGGTGCCTTGGAATGCAAGGTGAAGTCGGTCAGATCATGAAGAGACACCGCATGCCGTCCGTGAGGCCCCCGATCGGGGCTCGACGTGAGCAATTGCGTCGCATATCTGGCCACCGCCGTTGTCGACAATCTGGTCAGCCCGAGAATGTCCAGGGCCGCGTCGAAGGATGCCTCCGGAGACGCGTACAGCGGACGATTGCCCAGGTAGGTCCAGGGGGCGGTGTTGCAGACTATGGAGAGCACGAGATCCTCGACCGGGTCCGCGCCGGGGCGTTCCAGTGTGATGAGCCCCTGTCTGCGATGGGGCTCCTCCAGGAACTGGCGGACCACCTGCCGCACATACAGGGCGTGTGTCGAACGCTTTCCGCGTTCCCGTTGCTGTTCGACCCGGCCGATCACGCCGGCGTCGAAACCGAAACCGGCGCAGAAGGTGAACCAGCGGGACGGCACGGCCTCGTCCTCGGTCCCCGGAGTTCCGGCCGCCAGTCCCAGACCGACCGTACGTTCGCTCCGCAGGGCCAGCGCGTCCAGGATCGCGCCCGTCGCCTCCACCGCGTCATTGGGCAGCCCCAGCGCGCGGGCGAAGACATTGGTCGAGCCGCCCGGGACCACCGCGAGGCGCGGCAGCCGGTCCGGATCCGGGCCGTTGTGCAGCAGGCCGTTGACGACCTCGTTGACGGTGCCGTCCCCGCCGAGGGCCACGACCAGCTCGATGCTGTCCGAGTCGGCGGCCCGTCTGCCCAGGTCACGGGCGTGCCCGCGATACTCCGTGGTCACCACTTCGAGCTTCATCTCGCTGGCGAGCGCGTGCATGAGTACGTCGCGGGTGCGTGCACTGGTGGTGGTTGCTGCCGGATTGACCACAAGGAGTGCGCGCATGCCCAGCAGATTACCGGCCGGACGCGGAGGGGTCGTCTCCGGGACGTCCGGCCTACCGGGGAGTACGCGGGACGCCAGTGGTTACCCTGCAGGGGTGAGCAGCAGTGAAGAGACCACCGCCCCCGCGTCGTCCCCGCGCCCCGCGCGCCTGACCGCGGCGGCCGCCGTCTGTGGGCTCGAAGCCCTGGCGCTGGTCGTCGGCGGTGTGTATCTGCTGGTCATGGGCGTGCTCGGGCGGCCGGACAGCCCCCAGCAGGCGGAGATGGGGGGCATCACCCTGGTCGTCCTCGGGGTCATCCCGCTGCTCGCGGCCCGTGGGCTGCTGCTGCGCAGAGGCTGGAGCCGGGGGCCGGCGCTGATCACCCAGATCATGGCCCTGCCGGTCGCCTGGACCCTGCTGCGGGCCTCGGGGGGACTGATCCCGGCCGGGATCGCGCTCGCGGTGGTCGCCATCACGGGACTGGTCCTGATCGTCAACCCGACGACCACGGAGGCCCTCGGTATCCGGGGCCCGGCCCGCGACGCCTGAGCGGAACGGCACCGCGGCGGAACGCGGCAACACGGCACGTACACACTCCGTGCGATTCCGCACACACGTCGTGTGCGTTTCACACGTACGGTGTGCGCGTCCGGACAACCCGGACGGCAGTGCTCGGGACGGCAGTGCTCGGGACGGCAGTGCTCGAAACGACAACGCATCCGGACGACAACGCATCGGGGCGGCGCACCCGGACAAGCGCATCCGTCAACACGTCCGCGCGGTGTCCCGGCGACAGCAGAGCCCGTCCACCCCGGGCTCCCGGCCGGTGCGTCTACTCCTCCACCAGCAGCCGCTCGCGAAGCTGCGCCAGCGTACGGGCCAGCAGGCGCGAGACATGCATCTGTGAGATGCCGACCTCCTGCGCGATCTGTGACTGCGTCATATTGCCGAAGAAGCGGAGCAGCAGAATCCGCTTCTCTCTCGGCGGCAGGTCCTCCAGCAGCGGCTTGAGCGACTCGCGGTACTCGACACCCTCCAGTGCCTCGTCCTCCGCGCCCAGTGTGTCCGCCACCGCCGGGGACTCGTCGTCCGTGTCCGGGACGTCCAGCGAGAGTGTGGAGTACGCGTTGGCGGACTCCAGCCCCTCCAGGACCTCCTCCTCCGAGATGCCGAGCCGCTCCGCCAGTTCATGGACCGTGGGCGAACGGCCGTGCTGCTGGGAGAGTTCGGCCGTGGCCGTCGTCAGCGAGAGCCGCAGCTCCTGGAGCCGGCGCGGCACCCGCACCGCCCAGCCCTTGTCCCGGAAGTGCCGCTTGATCTCCCCGACCACCGTCGGGGTCGCGTACGTCGAGAACTCGACGCCGCGCTCCGGGTCGAACCGGTCCACCGACTTGATCAGGCCGATGGTCGCGACCTGGGTCAGATCGTCCAGCGGCTCGCCGCGGTTGCGGAACCGTCTCGCCAGATGCTCGACCAGCGGCAGATGCATCCGTACGAGCTGGTTCCTGAGGTCCGCCCGCTCGGGCGAGCCGTCGGGCAGCTCGCGCAGCTCGACGAACATCGCCCGTGCGCCGCTGCGGTCATGTGGATCGTGGTGCTTGTCGTTGTGCTGCTCGCTCATAAAGGCCGCCCGCTCTGCCTGCGCCTGCTCCGCCGCGGCCGTCTGGCCGTCAAGTCCGTCCTCCGGGTGGGGACGGGCCTGCTGCTCCGGGATGCCCGCGGGGGCGGGCACCAGCTCCTCCGGAGCTTCGTGCCCTCCCCGCGGTTCCCGTGGGATGCGCCCCTCGTCACGCACCGGACCGTCCCCGTTCCTCACGCCGGCCCGGGTCCCGCGCCGCGCTGTTTGTAGAGGCTGATGGTGACCGTACGGTCCTCCGCCACCGTCGAGTCGACCTTGCCGGCCAGCGCCGAGAGCACCGTCCAGGCGAAGGTGTCACGCTCCGGCGCGCGCCCGTCGGTGGTGGGAGCCGAGACGGTCACTTCGAGCGCGTCCTCGACAAGGCGGAAGACACAGCTCAGAACGGAGCCCGGTACGGCCTGCTGGAGCAGGATCGCGCAGGCCTCGTCCACCGCGATGCGCAGGTCCTCGATCTCGTCGAGGGTGAAGTCCAAGCGCGCCGCGAGGCCGGCCGTGGCCGTACGCAGCACGGACAGGTAGGCACCCGCAGCGGGCAGCCGGACTTCCACGAAGTCCTGGGTCCCGGGCTCGCCTGCGATCTGGGACACCCTCACCTCCAAGGTGGCACAAGCTCTTCAGGGCTCCGGGACGGGGGATGTCCCGGAGCCTCGCGGTACGTAGTCGGTACGTAGCCGGTCTGGACTGGCGACGCTATCGCGATTCCGTGGTGCCGTGTCGCCGGGGACCCCCGTCCGGCGACTGTCACTCATGGTAAGCACATGGGCACGGAAAGTGCCTAGAGGTCTACGGTGCTCAATTGCGAGCAACCGGCGGAGGGTTGACGTACCCAGCCCTCAGACGATCGAACCGTCGACATAGCACCAGCGCCAGCTCTCACCGGGCTCGAAGCTCCGCATCACCGGATGCCCCGTTTCCTTGAAGTGCGCCGTGGCGTGCTGGTACGGGGAGGAGTCGCAGCATCCGACCACTCCGCAGACCAGGCAGAGCCGCAACTGGACGGGGTGGCCGCCGACCGCGAGGCACTCCGCGCAGGTCTCACCCCGTGGGGCGGGCTCGGGGCGCGGCAGTACCGCTACATGGGGGCACTCACTCATGATGACCAGGTTACGACGTGTGTGAGGACGGTGGGATGGACGTATTGCCCCTGGTGGCACTGGTGGCGGTGAGCGCGGCGATCGCGGGGGCCGCGCGCAGGACACCGGTCGCGGCGCCGCTGCTGCTGGTGACCGTGGGACTGATCGCCTCGTATGTGCCGGGCGTACCCAGTTACTCGCTCGATCCGCATATCGTGCTGCCCCTGCTGCTGCCGCCCCTGCTCTACACGGCGGCGGTGGACAGTTCGTATCTCGATCTGCGGGCGAACATCAGGCCCGTGGCCCTCCTCTCGGTCGGCTATGTCCTCTTCGCCACGGTCGCGGTGGGCTGGCTCGCCTATCTGCTGGTGCCCGATCTGCCGCTGACCGCCGCCCTGGTGCTGGGCGCGGTCGTCGCGCCGCCGGACGCGGTGGCGGCCACCGCCATCGCCCGCAGGCTGCGGCTGCCGAACCGGATCACCACCATCCTCCAGGGCGAGTCGCTCGTGAACGACGCCACCGCGATCACCGCGTTCAAGGTGGCGCTGGGCGCGGCGGTCGGCGCGGGCGCCACCTGGGCGGGCGGGCTCCGGGAGTTCGCGCTGGCGTCGCTCGGCGGCATCGGGGTCGGTCTGGTGCTGATGGTGCCGCTGCACTGGCTGCGGACGCATCTGAGGGACGCCCTGCTCCAGAACACCCTCTCGCTGCTCATCCCCTTCGTCGCCTACGCGCTGGCCGAGCAGGTGGGCGCCTCGGGCGTGTTGGCCGTCGTGGTCGTCGCGCTCTATCTGGGGCACCGCTCCTGGCAGGTGGACTTCGCGACCCGGCTCCAGGAGCACGCGGTGTGGAAGATGATCGCGTTCGTCCTGGAGTCCACGGTCTTCGCGCTGATCGGACTCCAGTTGCCGTTCGTCCTGGAGGGGCTCGGCGCGTACGGGGTCGGGGAGTCGCTCCTCTACGCCGTCGGGGTCTTCGTGGCGGTGGTGGTGGTCCGGTTCCTGTGGGTCTACCCGGCGACCTTCCTGCCGCGCGTGATGTTCCGGCGGATCAGGGAGCGTGAGCCGGACACCAACTGGACCGCGCCGCTGATCGTCGGCTGGGCGGGGATGCGCGGAGTGGTGTCGCTGGCGATCGCCTTCTCGATCCCGGTGGCGCTCGACGACGGCCGGCCGTTCCCCGGGCGCAATCTCGTGCTGTTCCTGACCTTCACGACGGTGATCGGCACCCTGGTCGTCCAGGGGCTCACCCTGCCGGTGCTGATCCGGATGCTGAGACTGCCGGCCCGCGACCGCCACGCCGAGACCCTGGCCGAGGCGCAGGCGCAGAGCGAGGCGTCCGCGGCGGCCGAGCGGCGGCTCGCCGATCTGCTGGCCGACGAGCGCAACGCGCTGCCCGCGCCGCTGGCCGAGCGGCTGCGCGCGGTCCTGGACCGCCGCCGCAACGCGGTCTGGGAACGGCTCGGCGCGGTCAACGCGGTGACCGGGGAGTCGGCCGACGAGACATACCGGCGGCTGTCCGGAGAGATGATCGAGGCGGAGCGCGCGGTCTTCGTGGAGCTGCGGGACCTGCGGCGCATCGACGACGAGATGATGCGGACGCTGCTGCGCAGGCTGGACCTGGAGGAGGCGGCGGCGTACCGGGAGGACGGCACGCCCTGACCGGCTCGGGGAGGAGGCCGGCGGGGGAGGATGTCCGCGCGGAACGGGAGCGGGGTCGGGGACGGTGCGGGGGCGGCACGGGGTGCGGGGTGCGGTCGGGGCGTCGGCCCCGGCGGCTAGGGTCCCGGCCGCCGCCCCGACTGCGGCCCAGGCTCAGGCTCAGGCCCCGGCTGTGACCCTGGCCCCCGCTGGGGCGGCGGCGCCGGGGTTTCGCGGGGTTCCGGGCCGCCGGTGATGACGGCGGCCACCGTCGTACCGCGCGGGAAGTGGCCCTCCTCCGCGAGGACCGTCAGCCCGTACAGCATTTTGGCGACATAGAGACGTTCCACCGCGAACCCGTGCCGGTCCTCGAAGTCCTCGGCGAACGCGTCGAGGGCCGGTGACGTACGGGCGAAGCCGCCGAAGTGGAAGCGGTCGTCCAGCCGCCACTCCCCGGCGGGCCCGCCGAACGCGGCGCGCTGGAGCTCCCGTATCTCACGCTCCAGGAACCCGCCCCTCAGGACGGGGAACCCCAGCGCCCGCTGCCCGCTGCCGAGCCCCGCCGCCAGCCCCGCCAGTGTGCCGCCGGTACCGCAGGCGACCGCGACGGTCCCGGCCGCGCCGCGCAGCTCCCGGCCGAGGTCCGCGCATCCCCCTACGGCGAGCGCGTTGCTGCCGCCCTCGGGCACGACCTGGACGGAGCCGGGCTCCAGCCCCTCCCGCGCGAGCAGGGCACGGACGGCCGCGGGGTCGGCCTTGTCGCGGTAGGCCGCGCGGTCCACGAAGCACAGCCGCATCCCGTCGGCCGCGCACCGGGCGAGCGACGGGTTGAGCGGACGGCCCGCCAGCTCCTCGCCCCGTACGACACCGACGGTGTCGAAGCCCAGCAGGCGTCCGGCCGCCGCGGTCGCGCGCAGATGGTTGGAGTAGGCGCCGCCGAAGGTCACCAGGGTGCGCCGGCCGGCGGCAGCGGCGGCGCGCAGATTCGGCATCAGCTTGCGCCACTTGTTGCCCACCAGTTCGGGGTGGATCAGATCGTCCCGCTTGAGGAGCAGCCGTACGCCATGACGGGTGAAGCGCTCGTCCGCGGCAGGCCGCAGCGGCGACGGGAGCCGTGGCCGCAGGTCCCCGGGATCGAGTGCTTCGTAGGAGGTCACCCCGCCATTGTCCGACGCGCGGCCGGGCCGGGCCTCACGTGAGCCGGTCGTGGACACGGTCCCGCAGGGAGGCCATCGTGAAGCCCCGGGGATCGATCTTGCCCGGCTGCCACTCCAGATGGCCGATCACCGAGGCGGCGGTCCAGCCGTGGTACCGGCAGACGGCCGCGGCGGCCCGCTCGGCGGCCTCCAACTGGACATCGGGCCAGGGGTCCTCGCCGTCGCCGAGGTTCTCGCACTCGAAGCCGTAGAAGTAGCGGTTCCCGTCGGTGTTGGCCTCGCGGCCCGGGGGCAGCCGCCGCTCCGCGATCACGGCCCGCAGCACGTCCACATCGCCGAGCCCCGCGTGATTGGCCCGGCCGTGGCCGACCAGATGGACCGCGCCGTCCTTGGCGATCACACCGTGGCACAGCGGTCCGGGCAGGGCGGTATGGCCGTCCTTGCAGAGCCGTACGGTGGCGTCGGTGCCCCGGGTGACGGTGTGATGGACCATCACCCCGTGGACGGGCCCCCAGGGGCCCTTGTGGTCCCGGTTGTGGGTACTCCAGTCGCCGACTTCGACGACCGTCAGGCCCTCGCTCGTGAGCGCGTCGAGAAAGCGTTCCGCGGACATGGGTCGGGCCATGGCCGACTCCTTCCGGTTGGCGAGCGGAATGTCTCGTACCGCGGCTTGTTACCCGAAGGCCCGTGGTGTTACGGGCCGTTCGGACGGTGTGCGAGCCGATCCGGACAGACCGGGGTGGTGCGGAAGCCGCCGGACGAGTCACCGGGGGCCGCCGGCGCGTTCGCCGGTGTGTCGCCGGTGTCGGCCGGTGCGTCGGCCGGTGTGTCGCCGGTGTCGGCCGGTGCGTCGGCCGGTGTGTCGCCGGTGTGCCCGTGGGGGCCGCCGTACGGGCGATCGCCTGGCGCGGACACGCCACCCAGCGGCCCTGGCTCTGGGCCGTCAGGATGAAATTCGGTGTGTTCTGCCCCGTCGGGAGTGATCCAGTCCCACTCTTTTGTGTAATGGCGCGCTCACTCGCCGTGCTGGAAGCTTTCTGCTTGCAGGTCAGCACATGATCGAGAGGGAGACTTCATGTCGGTTGGTGACGAGGTCCGCGCAGCGCAGCCGTCGGCCCAGCAGAGTCTGGGAACGGCCGCCGCCCGGAACCTGGCGACCACCACCAAGTCCGCACCGCAGATGCAGGAGATCACCTCGCGGTGGCTGCTGCGGATGCTGCCGTGGGTCCAGGTGCAGGGCGGTACCTATCGGGTGAACCGCCGGCTCAGCTACGCCGTGGGTGACGGCCGCGTGACCTTTGTGCAGACAGGGGACCGGGTGACGGTCATCCCCGCGGAACTGGGGGAGCTGCCGGCGCTGCGCGGGTACGGTGACGAGGACGTGCTCACCGAGCTGGCGCGCCGCTGCGAGCAGCGGGAGTACGCGGCGGGAGAGGTCCTGGCGACCACCGGTGACGCGGCGGATCAGGTCTTTCTCCTGGCGCACGGCAGGGTCGAGAAGGTGGGGGCGGGTCCCTACGGGGACGAGGCGGTGCTCGAAGTCCTCGCCGACGGCGCGTACTTCGGCGACCAGGCCCTGGTGGACGGGGAGGCCATCTGGGGATACACGGCACGCGCGGCGACCGCCTGCACCGTACTGGTGCTGCGCAGGGGCGACGTACTGAACCTCGCGCACCGCGAGGAGTCCCTGAGCGGGCATCTGGCGTCGCTGGCCTTCGTACCGCACCAGCGGACCAACAAGTACGGCGAGGCCGAGATCGAACTGTCCGCCGGGCATGTCGGCGAGGCGGTCGTGCCGCACACGTTCGTGGACTACGACGCGTCGCCGCGCGAGTACGAACTGAGCGTCGCGCAGACCGTGCTGAAGGTCCACAGCCGGGTCGCCGATCTCTACAACCAGCCGATGAACCAGACCGAGCAGCAGTTGCGGCTCACGGTCGAGGCGCTGCGCGAGCGCCAGGAGCACGAGCTGATCAACAACCGCGAGTTCGGGCTGCTGCACAACTGCGACTACGGCCAGCGGCTCCAGCCGCACGACGGCGGGCCGAGCCCGGACGACATGGACGAGCTGCTCTCGCGCCGCCGGGGCTCGAAGCTCTTCCTCGCGCATCCGCGTGCCATCGCCGCCTTCGGGCGCGAGTGCAACAAGCGCGGGATCTACCCGGACAGCGTGGAGGTCGGGGGCCACCATGTCCCGGCGTGGCGCGGTGTGCCGATCTTCCCGTCGAACAAGATCCCGATCTCCGACGCCCGGACGACCTCGATCATCTGTATGCGTACGGGCGAGGCCGAGCAGGGAGTCATCGGGCTCCAGCAGAGCGGTATCCCGGACGAGATCGAGCCCAGCATGTCGGTCCGCTTCATGGGCATCGACGAGCAGGCGATCATCTCGTACCTGGTCACGGCCTACTACTCGGCCGCCGTTCTGGTGCCGGACGCCCTCGGTGTGCTGGAGAACGTGGAAGTGGGCCGCTGGAGCTGAGGCGACCGCCCCGGGTGGGTCGGCCGTGCCGTCCGCACGGCCGGCCCACCCGGGCCCGGGCACCGCACCCGGTGTCCGGGCCCCGGTTCCCGTCCGGCCCCATCTGCCGCAGAGGAAGTGACCGTGACCATGACCAGCACGGATGCCGCCGTCGAGAGCGGTGCCGACCCCGCGACCGAGGGCGAGGAGGCCGTCGCCCTCCTGGAACGCACCCGTATCGCCGTCCATCCCGAACTGCGTTCCACCGTCGAGTCGTTGCCCGTCTCCTTACGACGGATCGCGATGTACCACTTCGGCTGGGAGCACGCCGACGGAACCCCCGCCTCCGGGCGGGCGGGGAAGTCGATCAGACCCGCGCTCGTCCTCGCCGCCGCCCGCGCGCTCGGCGGCGACCAGCGCCAGGCCGTCCGCGCGGCCGTCGCCGTGGAACTCGCCCACAACTTCACCCTGCTCCACGACGATGTGATCGACGAGGACCCGACCAGAAGGCACCGCGACACCGCCTGGAAGGTCTTCGGCACGGCGGACGCCATCGTCGCGGGCGACGCCATGATGGCCCTCGCCCTGCGGCTGGTCGCCGAGGACCCGCATCCGGCCTCGGGCGCCGCCGCGGCCCGGCTGGCGGCCTGTGTGGTCGAGCTGTGCGCGGGCCAGCAGGCGGACTGCGCCTTCGAGCGGCGCGATCCGCACGATGTCTCCCTGGACGAGTGCGTCACCATGGCGACCGCCAAGACGGGAGCCCTGCTGGGCACGTCGTGCGCGCTGGGCGCGCTGTACGCGGGCGCGGGGGAGGAGCAGGTCGCCGCGCTCGACGCCTTCGGCCGGGAGGCGGGGCTCGCCTTCCAGCTCATCGACGATCTGATCGGGATCTGGGGCGACCCCGACCGTACGGGCAAACCGGCCGGTGCCGATCTGGTCGCCCACAAGAAGTCACTGCCGGTGGTCGCGGCCCTGTCCTCGGGCACTCCGGCGGCCGAGGAGCTGGCCGAGCTGTACCGCGGCCCGATGGACGCCGACGCGGTGCGGCGCGCGGCGGTGGCCGTCGAGCGGGCCGGCGGGCGTGACTGGGCACAGCACCAGGCGGCGGACCGGATGTCCAGGGCGGTCCACCAGCTCTCCCTGGCGGTCCCCGATCTGGCGGCGGCGGGCGATCTGCTGGCTCTCGCGGAGTTCGTCACGCGCCGTACTCGCTGAGCGCGCCGGGCGATCCGGGCCTACGATCGGCAACGTCGGATCGACGAGTCGGATCGACGAGAAGGGCCGTGAGATGGGCACAGGCATCAGACGGGCGGGGCAGAGCGACCGGGCGGCCCTGGTACGGCTGCTCGAAGAAGCCTTCGACGACGATCCCGTGAGCCACTGGATCTTTCCCGACGTGGACCACCGCCACCGGGCGCTCGGCCTCTTCCTCGGGGCGTTCACCGATATCGCGCTCGCCGAAGGGCGGGTCGACCTCATGGAGGACGGGACGGCCATGGCCCTCTGGCTCCAGGTGCCGTCGGGCAGGCCCGAGGAGGAGGACGACACCCCGGCCCGGATGAGGGCCCTGGCCGATCCGGACAATGAACGGGTCGAACTGGTCGGCCGGCTGACGGGGGCGATCCATCCGCACGACCGGGCGCACGAGTATCTGCTGATGATCGCGGTGTCGCCGGAGCACCAGGGGAGGGGCCGGGGCCGGGCACTGATCGAACCGGTGCTGGAGCGCTGTGACCGGGAGGGCGTCCCGGCCTATCTGGAGGCGAGCAGCACCCGCAGCCGGGGGCTGTACGAGCGGCTCGGGTTCATCTTCACCGGGACGACGGTCGATCTGCCCGGCGGACCGCACTTGTGGCCGATGTGGCGTGAACCCCGGGGCTTCTGAGCCCCGGCCCCGCACCATCACCGCCCGGAGCAGGGCGAGTTGGGATCTCGCCCCGCACGGGCGCGGGGAAACGCCGTAAGTGTCCGGAAGTACGACAGGAAGCGGTGACCCGTGCTGCGGGAGAAGATCGGCTAACGCTACAGTCCGCGCCATGACAGCGGAGTCGACGGACACATGGGCGGGTTGGTACCGGGACCGCCAGGGGGCGGAAGCGATCACCCTCACCGCGGGTGGGCGGCAAGTGCGCACCCGAATAAGGGGAGTTGAGTACGAAGGAGCGGATTTCGCCGCACTGGAAGCGGTAGGGGCGGGCGAGGCGCTGTCGTCGTGCGTCATGGAGTGGGACATACCGCTGCCCGTCAGCTCGGAGGGCACGGTCCAGCAGGCCACGCTGAGCTGTCTGCTGGCGCTCAACGAGAAGGGCGCCGAGGCGTCGGGCGGCCGGGGCGCCGAGCTGAGCCTCACCCTGCACTTCGGCGGGGCGGCCTATGCGTCGGGTATCGCCGGGGGCGGCTTCGAGGAGGCCCTGGACCGTATCCGGCGTCAGCTTCCGGACGGTATGGAGCTGGGCGGCAAGTCACTGGTGGGCGCGGCCTGACGCCACCGTCGAGACCGGCCGTGCCGACCCGGCCCCTGCCCCGGCTCGACCGGGACGAACGGCCCCGGCCCGATGGGCCGGGCAGCCCCTGATCCGGTGGGACGCCCGGCCCCCGGCCCGGCGGGCGGAGACTCCCCGGCCGGCAGGGCGGGCGGAGCCCCTGATTCGGCGGGGCGGGGCGGAGATCCTGGCCCGGTGGGGCGGACGGTCCGTTGCCCCATGGGGCGGCCAGACCGGCCCGGGGGCGGGCTGACCCCGGCCCGAGGGGCGGGCCGAGACCGGTCCGGTGGGGCGGGCGGAGCCCTGGTCCGGCGGGGCGGAAACCCCGGTCCGGTGGGGCGGGCAGTCCCCCGTCCGGGGGGACGGGGCGGACATCCCGGCCTGGTGGGAGGGCAGTCCGTTGCCCCGTGGGGGCAGCGACCGGCCCGTGGGACGGACAGTCCCCGCCCAGTGGGGCGGGCCGAGACCGGTCCGGGGAGCGGGCAGAGACCGGTCCGGGCGGGCGGGGGCAGAAATCCCGGCCTGGTGGGACGGACAGTCCCGCGCCCAGTGAGGCGGGCCGACCGCAGCCCGGGGAGCGGGCCGAGACCGGTCCGGGCGGGCGGGGCGGAGATCCTGGCCCGGTGGGGCGGACAGCCCCTTGCCCCCTGGGGCAACGAGACCGGTCCGGGGGCGGGCAGGGAACGTGCCCGCCCCGTGGCTGCGCCGCCTTCCGGCGGGCGGGGCCGTCAGTCGGCCGACTGGGCCGGCGACTCCTCGATCCAGCCGCCGTCGACCGCCGGATTGTCGTCATGGAGGACGAACTCCTCCTCGATGTCGACGGGTTGGAAGCCGGCCATGAGGAGCCCGTCGAGCAGCGCGTCCAGCCGGGCGCGTGCCACCGGTCGGCCGACACCGCGCGCACGCTGGGTCACGAAGCGTTCCTGGACCCCGCCCGGCAGCACACGCCGGGCATTGCGCGAGATATGCGCGGAGTGCCCCTCGACGACCGCGGCCAGCCGCTTGGTGTCGTAGGGGATCGGCAGCCGTAACTTGATGTGGTGTTCGAAGTGGCACTGCGCGGGCAGCGTCGCGGCCTCGGCGTCGGTCTGCGGTACGCCCGCGTTCCACGGCGCCGCCTCTATCTTCGTCCGTACGACGGTGAATCCGGCCCGGACCAGGCGCTCCGCACACTGTTCGGCGGCGCGGCGCTGCTCGTCCAGGCTGCCCGTGCCGTGCAGGGTGAGCATCGGCTGGGAGGGGGTGCGCCCACGGTCCAGCACGATATGGGTCAGTTTGACGCCGTGGGCCGCCGCCCACGCGCCGAGCGCCGCGACCGTGTCCGGCCGGTCGGCCCGTACCGTCACATGCGTTTCGAAATCGCCTTCGATGGCCCGGCCGAACGCGCTGCCGCGCGGTGCGCCGGTGTCCGTACTGAAGTCCACCGAGAGACGTTACCAAGGGGGACACGGCGAGGGGCGCCCCTGGACCGTGTTGCGGTCCGGGGCGCCCCTGTCGGGCGGTTCGGTGCCCGGGGCGGTCCTGCCCGTGGGAGGAGGCAGGACCCGGGGGTCAGGACACCTTGGCCATCGCGGCCGCGAGGCCGTTCACCCAGAGCTGGTTCACCCGGGAGCGCTCAGCCGCGTTCGGCTGGGCGTTCTGGCAGGACGTGCCGGGGCCGCCGCCCGACATCAGCTCGCTGCACGGGCCGGAGTAGTGGTCCGGGAGCCCGAGGACGTGCCCGGTCTCGTGCGCCGTCACACGGGTGGAGTTGTACTGCTGGTTCTGGCGGTAGTCCAGGAAGATATATCCCCGGCCATGACCGTCGGTGCTCGCGTACGAACCCCGTGAGTCATTGCCCTCGTAGTACGTGAAGTCGGCGTTGCTGCCGGCCTGGAGCTTCACATTGCTGACCGCGCTGTTCCAGATCGAGGTGCTGCTGGCTATCTGGCTTGCGAAACTCGGGGCGTTCGAGGCGTTGTAGACCACGGTGACGGCCTGCACGCCGGGGTTCGCGGCGCGCTTCTCGGCGACCGACTTCAGGACGGCGTCGAAGAAGGCCTTGTTGGCGGTGGCCTCGGCCTTCGAGCCCGCGTAGGCGGCGTACGAACCGGTGCCCGCGGGCGCGGCGGCGGTGTCGGCGGCGGTGGCCGTGGGCGCGACGGTGAACGCCGTCGCGAATGCCAGACCAATTCCGCAGATTGCGGAAATCGCCGTCTTGGGGTGCTTCATGTGGGGGGCTCCCTACTCGTCCGTTGAACGGGTTCGGTACGGGAAGTCTCGGGGAGCCCGGCGCTGTGCGGATGATGTCAATTCCCGATAACACCAGCGCATCACCCTGGCCGACTTTCAGTGAATGCGCCGCCAATTACTGCGTTTTGGACACCTGGTGCGGCTCATGCGGCCGTTCTACTCTCGGGGACATGGAGCTGGAGGTGAGGCACTTGCGGGCCCTGTGCGCCATTGCCGATGCCGGCAGTCTGCACAAGGCGGCACGACAACTCGGCATGAGCCAGCCGTCCCTGACGACCCAACTGCGGCGTATCGAGAACTCCCTGGGCGCCGAGCTGTTCTCGCGTGAGCGCACCGGCTGCCGGCCCACTCCGCTGGGCCGCTCCGTGGTGAGCCGGGCCCGGCCGCTGCTCTCCGGGATGGCCGCGCTGGTCGCCGAGGCGCGGGCGGCGGCCGATCTGACCGGCGGCCCGCGGCTGCGGATCGGCTCGACCGCGAGCCGCGCGCTGGTGGGCTGGCTGCGCCGGCTCAGGCGGCGGCTGCCCGGTACGGACATCTCGCTCCAGATGGACGTCTCGGCCAACGCGCTGCTGCGGACGGTCGCCGCGGGGCAGCTCGATGTGGCGTTCGTGCACGAGGTGGAGGGCTGTCCGCTGACGGTTCCCGAGGGGCTGGAGATGCGGGTACTGGTCGAGCGGGAGCCGCAGTTCATCTCCCTGGCCCGTGACCATCCGGCGGCGGCCAGCGCGGTGGTGGAACTCGCCGATCTCGCCGGGGACCGCTGGATGGTCGACCCCACGGTGGACGGGGAATGGGACGGGGTGCGCCGGGTGCTCGGCGCGGCCGGGCTCAACCCGCCTGTACTGCACGGGGATTATCAGACGGCCGCGTCGCTCATCGCGGTCGGCGGGGCGGTCGCGCCCTGCCAGCCCACCTCGCGCCCGCGCGAGGACATGGTGATCAGACCCCTGAGGGACGATCCGCTGGCGGTGCGGCTGCTGCTGTTCTCGCGGCCGGGGACGGGCGGGGAGCACAGACCCGGCGCCGCCGCCGAACGGGGCACGGGCCGTGGATCCGGCTCGGAGGACGGACCGGCCTCGGACGGCGGACCCGGCCCGGAGGACAGAGCGGGATCCGAGAACAGACCGGGCTCAGAGGGCAGATCCGGCTCGGAGGGCAGATCCGACGCGCCCGCCGGATCCTCCGCCGAGCTGCCCGTCCTGGACGAACGGGTCTCCATCGGCGCGGAGGTGTTCCCGGACCTGGAGGAGGCCTATCGGGAGGCGGCCCTGGGCGCGGTCGACTACCGCCTCTGGCTGATGCGCAACAAGAGCCCCCTGCTCCACGCCCCCGCCGCCTGAGCCCGCCGCCTGAGCCCGCCGCCTGAGCCGGCCGCGGGGGCCGGCTGCTGGTTCCGGCTCCGGAGCCCGCCACCGGGCCTCGCCCGACCCCGCCGGGCCCGCCGCCCGACCCCGCCGGGCCCGCCGCCCGACCCCGCCGGGTCCGCCGCCCGACCCCGCCGGGTCCGCCGCCCGGCCCGCGACCGGGCCCGCCCGACCCCGCGGGGACAGCCCGCCCCCGTCCCGTCGTTGGCACTCTGCCGCCCTGCTGCTCCGCCATCCCCCCACCCCGCCGCCGCGCTGCGCGTGGTCCATCCTGCACAGTGGACCGAGGCCCGCGCCCGGACGGGGCTCACGGGGCGACGCGCCCCCGGCAGAGTCGAAGGAGCGATGAGATGGCCCACCGTATGACCGTCCCCGGACTTTTTCCGCCGCCGGACTACGCGCACACCGCCGTCGTCGAGACGGACCGCCGGCTCGCCTTCCTGGCCGGGGCCGTGCCCCTCGACTCCGACGGCAAGCTCGTCGGGCGCGGCGACCTCGTCGCCCAGACGGAGCAGGTTCTCGCCAATCTCGACACCGCGCTCGGCGCCCTCGGATGCGGTACCGCCGATGTCGTCGCCACCACGGTGTATGTCGTCGCGACGGATCCGGCGGATCTCAGCCGGGTCTGGGAGGTGGTCCGCGCGGGCGGGCTCTCCCTCGGCCCGCACACCTCCACGCTCCTCGGCGTCTCCTGCCTGGGCTACTCCGGCCAGCTCGTCGAGATCACGGCCGTGGCGGAGGTGCCCTGAGCACGCCCGCGCCCGGCTGGCTTTCCGCGGCGATTTTCCGCGGTGACTTTCCGCGCCGGGCGAACGGTGTTCCCGACACCGGCCGGGCCGGGGAAGGGTGGGACCCATGCCGATCTCCAGGGACCGTGTTCCCCGTACAGCCGTACTCTCCGACATCCACGGTGTCCTGCCCGCTCTGGACGCGGTGCTCGCCGAACCCGACGTCCGGGCCGCCGAGCGCATCGTGGTGACCGGTGACATCGCCGCGGGACCGCAGCCGGCCGAGGTGCTCGACCGGCTCGCCGAGCTGGGTGGGCGGGCCGTACTGATCGGCGGCAACGCCGACCGCGAACTGGTCGAGGAGCGCCGGGGCCGGCCCCCGGCGATCCCGGACGAGATCGCCTCCTGGGCCGCTGGCCGGCTGCGCGACGACCAACTCGCCCTGCTGTCCGGGCTGCCGCTGACGCGACGGCTGCCCGTGCCCGGACTCGGCGAGGTCCTGTTCTGCCACGCGACCCCGCGCGACGACGAGGAGGTGGTCCTGGTCGACTCGCGCCCCGCCCGCTGGGCGGAGGTCTTCGACGGGCTGGACGAGGGGATCCGTACCGTCGTGTGCGGCCACACCCATATGCCCTTCGTACGGCTCGCGCACGGCCGTCAGGTCGTCAACCCGGGCAGTGTCGGCATGCCGTACGGACGGCCGGGCGCGCACTGGGCCCTGCTCGGCCCCGGCGTCGAACTGCGCGTCACCCGGTTCGACATCGACGCCGCCGTCACCGAGCTGACGGAGCGGTCCGCCTTTCCCGGCATCGCCGAGTGGGCCGACTACTTCCTCCGCGCCCGCGCGAGCGACCTCGACGCGCTGGAGGCCTTCGGGCCCAGGGACGGCCGTAGCGGCCCGCACCTCTGAGATGCTGCCCAGCGGAACGGGTACGACAGCACGGCACGCGGACGGGCGGGAGACAACCGGTGGGCTACACGGACGAGGTCTGGCGCGTCGTGGCACGCGAGGACGGGCGGACGGTCGGGCACATCGCCATCGAGGTGGCCGACTTCCCCTGGCTCAGCGGCCGTTTCACCCCGGGCCCCGCCTTCGCATCGGTACGGCCGCTCTTCGACCACGAGCTGGCGCTGCTCGACCGTATCGACGAGGAGTACCAGGCCTGGGAGGCCGCGTACGACGACGTCGTGCGCGCGGTCTCCCTCCACTCCCCGGACGGCCCCGTCGCGGAGTTCCTGCTCCACATCAAGGGCGACCGCGCCTGGTTCCGCTGGAGCGACACCCCGTTCCCGCAGACCTGATCCCCCGCGGTTCCGCACGGGAGGCCGAGCCGGCCGGGGGTCCGCCCGTACCAGCGGCCCGGAAAAGTGACCGCACCCGGTCCCGCGTGGGCTCCCTAGGGAGCGTGCTGCGGGCCGGGTGCGGTCAGGTAGCCGCTGCGGAAGTGGAAACCGCAGGTCAGATGCGCTGATCGAAGATCGGGCCTTCTTCGTCTCCTAGTAATGGGCCAGGTCGGTGACCTGCGGGGATTTGCCCTGTGGGGCGCTGGCCTGGCCTTTTGCTGACGGCTGGCGATGGGGTACGCCGGTCTTGAGCGGGTGTCCTGCGGACTGTGTGCGGACTGGGCAGGGACTGATGCGATATGACTTCACGGCTCTCGACGCACCGTTACGGTGAGCGGTGCGGCCACTGATAGCACGATGCCACCGAGGAACACATGAACGAGTCTGTTGCACCGGATGCTGCTGCTCGGTCCGAGGGCGAGACAATATCTGGATCTGCCACTGTTCCCCAGGATGCGACCGCCGGGGGCGCCACCGCCGCGGCTGGCGAAACTGAGCGAGGATCGAGCACCTACGCCACCGGCGGTGGCGGCGTTTCGTTCGCCCACCGCGTCGCGGCCGTCTATCTCGCCGTCATGTTGACCGGTGCACGACGGGCGGAGGTATCTGAGCTGCCGGTTCGGAGGATCTCATTCCAAACCGGTCCGACTCACCCGGTGGATGACCTTCTGGTTGAGTGCGGTGATGAGGCAGCCGAAGTCGTCCTTGCCGTGGCATGCCGGGCAACGCCAAGCTTCGTTCAGAGCCATGACGATACGGTGAAGCTTGTCGGGTCGCTGCTCGCCGAGGTCGAGAGGTTCGACACCGATGCTCACCAGGTCGCTGTCGCGACCGCCGGTCGGCGCAATCAGTGGGACGAACTCGAAACGCTCTGCGCCATCGCGCGTGCTCATGCCGACCCGGAAGCGTTCCAAGCGTCCATGGGCGTAGATGGCCGCTGGTCGAAGCAGGTGCGCGAGCGACATGAGCATTTCCTGAAAATGGTCAAGAAGGCGGTCGAAGCCGACACCACGCCGAAAGAGGCCCTGCGCCTGGCGTGGCGGCTGCTTGGTCGGCTACACATCCTCGGATTCGCGGTTCAGAGCCCGGATGAAGGTGACCGTGCGGCGGCCGCGACGTCGCTGGATGTTGTGGCTTCGGCTGCAGCCGACGGGGTGGAGGTCCGGAACCAGCTAGAGATCGAGGCAACCCGCTACGACGCGACGGGCGCCGTGGTGGACCTCAAGATGCTTCGCCGTGACATTCACGTGGTCCTGGATGCGGCCGCGACTCGAAGCCGACACGCGTGGTCGGTGCTCGCTGATCAACGCAAGCTGGCTTTCGCCGGCGTTCGGACCACTATCGGTGATGCGTCATCCGGCGGCCCGGTCGAGATCTCGTTCGCCGACCGCCGCGAGCAACTCGCTGAGGCCCTGCGCGAGGCCGGTACTCGTGCATCGGCTCTGTTGGTATCTGGCGAGTCGGGCATCGGCAAGAGTGCGCTGGCGCTGTCGGCCGTTACAGAGTTGGAAGCCGCAGACCCCGCCGGGTTCCAGGGAGTGGTGGTGAACTTCCGGGGACTGCCGCAGTCGAGCTTGGAGCTGCGAGCTGTCCTTGGGATGTCGCTGGAGGACGTGCTCGCGGAGACATCGGCACCGTCTCGGGTCCTGGTCATCGACGCAGCTGATGCTGCTCTGGAGCGGTCCGCCGGCCTCCTGAGTGATCTGGTACTGGCAGCAGCTGCGGCGGGCATTGGGCTTGTTGCGGTTTCATCTGACGTGGCCCTGGGTTTCGTACGGGAGCAGGTGGAATTGGGGTTCACGAAGTCCGTGTCGTCTTTCACGATGCGACCGTTGGGCGATGAGGACATCTCGGTCGTCTCAGGCCACTTTCCGCTCTTGCGTGCGGTCTTGCGAGACCTACCCGTGAACTCGCTGCTGCGTAGACCCGTTGTGCTGGACCTTCTGGCTAGGACCGGTGCGGAGCCGGATAGGTCACTGGGTGAGTGGGAGTGCCTTAATCTGGTGTGGAGCAGGATTGTTCGGGGCGATGGGCGGCCCGGTGTCGGCTCGGCGGAGGCGCGCGAACAGACATTGCTTGCGGTAGCCGCAGCAATCATGGAGCTGCCCGAGGGCCGTCGACCCAGCACAGGCATCGATGCTGCAGCGGTCGACGCACTGCGTCGGGATCACCTGCTTGCGCCACCGAGCCCATATCAGAGCCAGCCGGATTTTGCACATGATGAAGTCCGACGGTATGCGACTGCCATCCTTCTCGTCCGTAGCCAGAGCCCGACTGAGTTGCTGCAGGCAGCGGGGGCGCCCCGGTGGGCACTGTCAGCGGCCACTCTTGCGTGCAAGGGGCTGCTGAGAGCACCGGGTGCTCGGCCCGTCCGGAAGTTCATCGAACTGCGCTCGCAGTTTGCTGAGTTCGCTGCTGCGCGCGGAATCCGGTGGAGTGATGTCCCAGTGGAGGCGGTACTGGAGACGCCATTCGCGTACGAATGCCTGAAGTCAGCATGCAAGGATCAGTCTGTCGACTTGGTGCTCAGCGACGTGGTTCGGGTTGTTCAGCAAAGGCATAAGGTCAACGGGCTGATCGACCGGTCAAACGCGAACCCCATTGTGCGGATTCTCCTTGATTCTGAGCAACCGTGGGACGTTTCGAAAGAGTCCTTCGAGCTGCTCGCGGATTGGCTGCAAGCCCTGTCCTTGGCAAACGTTCCTGCTGGTGACGAACTGCGAATCCGTCTGCGGGAACGTCTACTGGCGCACTGGAAATCCTTTCCTCTACGCAAGGCCCAAGGGGACGTGCCGTCCGGACGGATGCTGCAACGTCGTCGACGTCGGCGCGAGTTGGATCGCCACCTGACTGGAAAGGAGTTCGTCGAAACGCTGGCGCTGCTCGGTCCGGACATTGATGATGCCGTCGAAGCTTGCCTTCGGGCTATCGGGGAAGACGCGCCAGCATTCCTGGCCCCGGCAGCAGACGCGCCGCTTAGCGCCCGCGCCTTGACGCAGAGGGATCCGGAGCTATTGGCGACGCTGATGGCGGCCTACTACGTTGACGACGAGCGAATCTGGCATCGACATGAGGGTGTTCGACGGCACCAGGGTCGGTGGAAGGGGGTCGGAGTACCTTTCTCGCAGTACTATTTTGGTGGGTTCTGGCAGCTATTTCAGGCGGCGTCTCCAACGACTTCGGCGCGGGTGTTGAACGCTGTCTTGAATAGTGGCGCGAAGGCGCGAGTGAAAACGCTTTCGCGACTTAGTCCGCCTTTTGCGTTGAGTGATTCATTTGATGACGAGGGTGGGGATGTTGGTGGCGAGACGGAGAAGCCGCTGGGTGACCGCGGTGCCATTCTGAACATTGACGGCACTGCCCGCTTGTACGTCGGCGACAGTCATGTATGGAGTTGGTACCGGGGCGCGTCGGTCGGCCCCCACTCGGCGATGAGTGCGCTTCAGGCAATGGAACGGATTGCCGACATGTGGTTGAGTCGAGGCGTAGCCCCGAAAAGGATCATTGAGGTACTCCTAAATGACTGTGAGAACTTAGCAATTCCGGGTATGCTGTTCGGGCTGCTCGCACGCCACGTGCAGAACGTCGAAACCGAACTTGACCTGTTCCTCGCCGAACCGATCGTCTGGGAGTTGGAATTCGGTCGTGCAACGAGAGAGTATTCAAGGCTGAGTGTAAAAACCGAGGGGCTTGCGAACCTCGAACGTCGCCAATGGACACCGCGTGAGGTAGCCATGCAACTGATGGTGCACGGCGGGCAGGAGCGTTTCCCAGCTTTGAAGGAGGTCGGCCACAAGCTTGTCGAAAATGGCGACCGGCTCGGTATAAGCCAGGAGCTTACGAAGAACTGGGCCGCCAGTCTGGACGCGGACCAATATCGACTCAAGCGGCATGGCAATGAGGTATATATCGAGGTCGAACCGCCATCTGAGCTGCGAGCTGGCCTAGAGAAGGAAGCGGCCCACCAGGAGACTGTGCAGACTAGCTTGCGGCTGCAGAATCGGTACTGGGGATCGGCCAAGACTAGCGCCAAGCACATGCCTCCTCCGTCGGAGGAGATCGCCGCGGACCTGGCGGCGGGCCGTGCCCTGCTGGAAGACGACGAAGCTGTGAGCCCGAGCCGGTATGTGAATTCCGTTTCTCACGTCGTCCGGGCAGCGGTGGAACGAGCTGCCACTGGGGATACAGGGGCGCTGGGCAACGAAGCGAAGTTCGTAACGGAATTTGTCGTCGGCATCGCGTCGTCCTTCCAGGAGGCCGAGGAGCAACGTCACGAGGACCAGTTTTTCGATCTTGGTGCCGACCGAGCCGTGGCACAAGCCGTGCCGGCGTTCCTAACACCCGCACTGGCTGCGCCGCTGGGAGCGGCCGACGGCTCGATCGAAGATGTAGCCGAGGCTGGTCTTGCGATGGCAGGTAAGGCGTCCCTGGAGACTCGGCTATACCTCGCACGTGGATGCGATGTCGTCTGGAGATCCCCATGTCACTCCGATCCCTGCACCCATCGGACCGCGTTGAACTGGTTGCTTGAGACCGCCCGTGGCGCGGAAATCGGTCCGTGGGACCAGGAGGGCCAGCGACGGTCGAGAGTCCGAATTACCGGCGATGTTGCCCGACGCCTCCAGGAACTACCGGGTGACTCCGTCGACATCGCGGTTCTCGACGCAGCCATTCGCGGACTCGGCGCAGCTGCGTCGCTAGGTCATTGTTGTACCGACGACGCTGCCGTGCTGCTCACCGTGTTCCTCCACGTCGAGCGGCGCGCCATGGTCGTGCAGGCAAACGAGGGCTGGTCTGCGGACGACCGCGGGACGCACACTCTGGCCGCCGCACGAGCCCTGCTCGGATGCTTCGCAACGGGCGGTGACGCCGGACCGATCATCGAGCACCTCGATGCTCTTCGCGCAGATGCGGGACTGATGACGAACTTTCTTCACGGTCTTGCCGCAGCAGGTGCAGAGAACGAACGGCTGGCCGAAGCTGCCCGAGGTGTCTGGCCATCTTTGCTGCGCCACGCCGTTGGCTACGTGAGTGACGCCCTGAATCCCTACCGCGACCGTCACTGGGGTGCCTGGGCCGCTGCTGCGCTTCTACCGGACCCTCTTCCGTGGGTGGAAGGTCTATACAACGAGGTCGTCGGTCTCCCCATCGACTGGGTTCGTGCTGAAGACCTCGTTGGGTCTATCGAGGATTGGCTGTCGACCGCTCCCGGGGAGGTCAAGCCTGTCGACGCGCTCATCGGCATCCTGCGAAAGCTCCCGAAGGAAGTGCAAGCCACCCGCGGCATTTCGTGGGTCTCCGACCTGTGCATTCAAGATGGACGTGTCACAGTCAAGCAGTCGTGGTTTTCGGATAGCTGGCTCAAGGACATTCGCAGAGCGGCCGAGGAGCTCGGCGAGTTGGATAAATGGCAGATGCTTGTCGACTCCTTGGTGGTCGCCGGAAATGAGACGCTGGCGCCGTACAGCAGGTGATGCCTCAGGGACCCGTCAGATCTCTTACGACACTTCCGGATCGCTGGGGGAGGAGGAGACGGGCTTGATGCCTTGACGACGTGCGAACGACCGTGGCGCGCGTCCGCCTGTTGCGAACGGTCGCCCTGGCAATAGTCGGGGCCGGTTCGTACTGCTATCGCCAGCCGTCAAGGGAGACCTCTGAGTCTCCCCCTAGATAATGGTGGAGGGCGCTTGAGGTGGTGTCCACGAAGTCCTTGGGGATGGAATTGGCGTCGACCCATCGGACCTGGGAGTGCTTGCGGGGTTCGCGGTTTTCGGGGTCGCCGGTCCATTCGTGGGCGGCGAAGACGACCGTGAGGAAGCCGTTGGGGGCCTCGACGCCCCAGGCGCCGTGGATGATGTGGGCGACCTTGAGGGACTCGGCCTTCACCGTGAGGCCGGTCTCCTCGTAGAGCTCGCGGACCGCTGTCTCCGTGATGGGTTCGCCGGGTTCGCTCTTGCCGACGGGGAGGTCCCACATGCCTTGGGCGAACTTGGCGTTTTCGCTGCGCTGGAGGAGGACGACGCGGTTGGTCGCCTTGTCGTGGACGATGACGGCCGCGACCAGCAGGGTCATCGATTCGAGCGCCGGCTTGAGGGCCTTCGGCTGGTCGTCGGTCTGCTGGGGCACGGTGTTCCCTTCGTCGGGCGGGTTGTTGGGCATGTTAGGCGAGAGCTTCGCGGGCGCGCCGGGCAAGTTCTGCCGCGCCGGGGACCTTGCGACGCTGGTAGACCGCGAGCGTGGAGCGGATCGAGGTGATTGCCTTACGGGTCCGGTCGGAGGTCATGCCCTCCATGAGGGCCAGGGCCTGGGTCCAGGCGGCGACGGCCTCGTCGGCGCGGGCCTGGGCGGCGAGGCTGTCGCCGAGGTCGGCGTGGGTGAGGGCGTGGACGCGCTTGTACTTCGCAGGATCCCAGCGGGTGAGGGCGTCGCGGTGCTGCTGCTCGGTACCGATGTGGTCGGCGAGATCGGTCAGGGTGCGGGCGGTGTGGCTGGCCACGGTGCCGGCGGCGGGGCCACTCACGCGGGAGTAGCTGGGTTGAGGGACGTCGTTCCGTAAGAGGGCGTCCTCGGCGGCGAGCAGGGCGCGTGCGGCCGACGAACTCTCCTCCCTGGCCGCGTAGGCGCGGGCATGGGTGGTGTGGAGGAGGGCTTCCGTCTGACCGCCGACGTGGCCGAGGCCCCGCCGTAGAGCACCTTCGACGAGGTCTACGCAGTGGTGGGGCTGCTTCAGGCTCAACGCTTGGTGAGCTAGAGCGCGCATCATCCCAGCGGCGTGACCATGGGGGTCGGCTTCGCAGGCGAGCTGACCTGGTAGTAGCGCTGGGCGGCGCCTTCCTGGCCGAGGTCGTGGTGCTTCCACCCTGCGAGGTAGGCAAGTTCGGAGACGGCTCCGAAGACGGCCCGGCGTAAGGCTTCGCTGGGGAAGAGTGCGCGGTGGGGTGCACCGACGACTGGGAAGGCGCGATCCCGGAATGGGAGCGGGTGCAGGTCCTCGGGCACGCGTCCGCCGTGATCACGCTGCGGATCTACGCGCACCTGTGGCCCGGCGAAGAAGACCGCACCCGGACCGTCATGGACGCCGTTCTCGGCGGCCTGCGGACCGGGTGCGGACCCGGAAGACCAAGCGACCAAGGAAATCGCAGGTCAAACGGCATGATCGAAGATCAGGCCTTCTTCGTCTCCCAGAAGATGCGGTCGATCTCGGCGATGAGTTCCAGCGCCTTCTCGCCCGTCTTCGGGTCGGTCGAGGCCTTCGCGGTGGAGAGCGCCTTGAGGGTGTCGTTGACGAGCTGGTGGAGCTGGGGGTACTTCTCGAAGTGCGGGGGCTTGAAGTAGTCGCTCCACAGCACTGAGACATGGTGCTTGGCGAGCTCGGCGCGCTGCTCCTTGATGACCGTCGCGCGTGCCTGGAAGTGGGCGTCGTCGTTGCCCTGCATCTTTTCCTGGACGGCCTTGACCGACTCGGCCTCGATGCGGGCCTGGGCGGGGTCGTACACACCGCAGGGGAGGTCGCAGTGGGCGCTGACCTTCACCTTCGGGGCAAACAGGCGGGAAAGCATGGAGCTGTCCTTCCTCGTGATCGTCTTCTCAGGTGCGACATTACTCGGTGAGAAGCGTGATTTCGCGAGTGCCCCCTAGGGCTTAGGACAAAAGTCCGGGGCGGATCCGGGGTGGATGGGGGACCGGTGGTGGCACGTACCGTGGGACCGGGAGGTGCCGGATGACGGAGCACGGGCGGCAGCCGAGGGCGCAGTTGGGGATCGCCGAGGTGAGGGGGCCGTCCATGTATCCGACGCTCAAACACGGCGATCAGCTCCTGGTGCACTACCGCGCCCCGGTGAAGGCGGGCGCTGTGGCGGTGCTCAGACACCCGTTGCAGCAGGACCTGCTCATCGTGAAACGGCTGGTCGAGCGGCGCGACGGCGGATGGTGGGTGCTGGGGGACAATCCCGGCGCCGAGGGCGACAGCCGGGTGTTCGGCGCCGTGCCCGAGGAACTGCTGCTGGGGCGGGTCAGGGCCCGGTACCGCCCGCCGGCCGGTCAGCGGTCCGTACGCGCGGTGGCCTCCTGGCTGTTCTCGGCGCTGCGGCCGGTGCCGGCGGTGCGCTCGGTCTCCAGGCGTTTGCGGGCCCGGTAGGCGGCGACATTGGCCCGGGTCGCGCAGCGGTCCGAGCAGTAGCGGCGCGACCGGTTGGTGGAGGTGTCCAGATAGGCGTTGCGGCACGGCGCCGCCTGGCAGAGCCCCAGCCGGTCGACCCCGTACTCGGTGAGGTGGAAGGCGAGCCCCATCGCCGCCGTCGCCGCGTATCCCGCCGTCGCGTTCGAGGGATGGTCCGCGAGATGCATGTGCCAGCGCGGACGGCCCTCGTCGTCGAGGAAGTCATGGCCGGAGATCTGCGGGCTGACGGGGAACTCCAGCAGCAGTGAGTTGAGCAGATCCACCGCCTGGGTGGCCTCGCCCGCGTCGGCGGCGGCGAAGACCGCGCGCAGCCGGGCCCGTACCGAGCGGAAGCGGGTGACATCCGCGTCGGTGGCGCGGCGCGCCGCCTGGGAGCTGGGGCCGAAGAGGGCGCGTACGGCCTCGACCGAGGTCAGGGAGTCCGTGCCGCGGGCCGGTTCCTCGGTGTTGACCAGGCGTACGGCGGAGTCCGAGTAAGAGGCCAGTTCCACTTGTAGTCCTTACGGAAGCGGTCTAGAGTCGGGTCGAGCGTGGATGTAATAGATGCTTATGGCTATAGGGTATTACAGAGGAGAGGTCGATGACCGAGACGGCAGCCGGGACCGACTGGAGGGCCTGGCAGGAGAGCTGGGATCGCCAGCAGGAGTGGTACATGCCGGACCGTGAGGAGCGGTTCCGGGTGATGCTGGACATGGTCGAGGCCGTGGCGGGCCCCGAGCCGAGGGTGCTCGACCTCGCCTGCGGGACGGGGAGCATCACGGACCGGCTGCTGCGCCGGTTCCCGGGCGCCACCAGCATCGGTGTCGATCTCGACCCGGCCCTTCTCGCCATCGCCCGCGGCACCTTCGCCGGGGACGACCGGGTCGCCTTCGTGACCGCGGATCTCACGGACCCCGGCTGGACGCGGCTGCTGCCCCACGGCTCGTACGACGCCGTCCTGACCGCGACCGCGCTGCACTGGCTGCACGCCGGGCCGCTGGCCGCGCTGTACGGGCAGCTCGCGGGGCTGGTCAGGGACGGCGGTGTCTTCATGAACGCGGACCATATGACCGATCCGGGCACCCCCCGGATCAATGCCGCCGAGCGCGCGCACCGGCACGCGGGCATGGACCGGGCCAAGGCCGCCGGTGCCCTCGACTGGGCCGAGTGGTGGGACCTCGCCCGCGAGGATCCCGTCCTGGCCGCGCCGACCGCCGAGCGTTTCGAGATCTACGGGGAACACGCCGACGGCGACACCCCGTCCCTGGACTGGCACGCCAGGACGCTCAGGGAGGCGGGCTTCGGTGAGGCGCGCGCGGTGTGGGCCTCGCCCTCCGACACCCTCGTCCTCGCGCTGAAGTAGCCGCTGAAGCAGCCCTTCAGGCAGCGGCCGGAGCGGCCGAGGCGGCGTCCGGAGCGGGCGGCGGGGGAGCCGGCACGCGGGCGGCCGGAGTAATCGCCGGGGGGCGCCCGGCCCGGCGGTCAGCACCCGGGGAGCGCCCGGCCCGGCGGTCAGCACCCGGTGCCCGTGCCGCCCCGGTGCCTGCCGGCTCTGCCCGTGCCGCCCCGCTCCATACGGTCCTCCAGCCTGCCGCCCCGCTCCGTACGGCGTCCCCGCGTGCGAGGTCCTTCCGTACGGACGGAGCGCGCGCGGCCGTGCACCGTCCCGCGCCACGTCCCCGCGCCCCACGCCGTCCCGCCCCCGCTGTCCCGCTCCACGCCCGGCCGCCGTCGGCCCGGCCCGTACCCACACCGGCGCCGCCTCCCCCGTCGGAGGCGGACGTACGGCGCTGCCGCCCGGGGACGGTAAGGATGTGCGGGGGCGGTACGGACTGGTCCGTACCGCCCCCGTGCCCGCCCCGGCAGTCGCTCTCGCTACGGCACGTTCACAGCACCTTCGACAGGAACGACTTCGTCCGGTCGTGCTGCGGATTCGTCAGGACATCGCGGGGATGGCCGGATTCGACCACCACACCGTCGTCCATGAAGACCAGGGCGTCACCGACCTCACGGGCGAAGCCCATCTCATGGGTGACCACGATCATCGTCATGCCGTCCTGGGCCAGATCGCGCATCACGTCGAGGACATCGCCCACCAGCTCCGGGTCGAGCGCCGAGGTCGGCTCGTCGAAGAGCATCAGCTTCGGCTCCATGGCCAGCGCGCGGGCGATCGCCACGCGCTGCTGCTGGCCGCCGGAGAGCTGGGACGGGTAGTTCCCCGCCTTGTCGGCCAGGCCGACCCGGTCGAGCAGCCGCTCGGCGCGGGCGCGGGCCACGGCCTTCGTCACCCCGGCGACCTGGACCGGCGCCTCCATGATGTTCTCGATCGCCGTCATGTGCGGAAAGAGATTGAAGCGCTGGAAGACCATGCCGATGTCCCGGCGCTTCCTGGCGACCTCGCTGTCCTTCAGCTCATGCAGCTTGTCGCCCTTCTCGCGGTAGCCGACCAGCTCGCCGTCGACCGAGAGCCGGCCGGCGTTGATCTTCTCCAGATGGTTGATGCACCGGAGGAAGGTCGACTTGCCCGAGCCCGAGGGCCCGATCAGACAGAAGACCTCCTGCGGGGCGACCTCCAGGTCTATGCCCTTGAGGATGTGCGCGGTACCGAAGGACTTGTGGACGCCCTCGGCCTTGACCATGGCTGTCACTGGGCACCCTCCGAGGGGCGGTTGCTGAAGGACGCGAGGTTCGCCCTGAGCCGCTGCCACGGCGTGGGCGGCAGGCTCCGCTGCGAGCCGCGGGCGAAACGGCGCTCCAGGTAGTACTGGCCCACGCTGAAGACACTGGTCATCACGATGTACCAGATCGACGCGACGAAGAGCATCTCCATCACGGCGTACGAGGTGGAACCGATCTGGGACGTCGAGCGCAGCAGTTCGTTGTAGGTGACCGCGTACACCAGTGACGATGTCTTGAGCATGTTGATGAACTCGTTGCCGGTCGGCGGAATGATCACGCGCAGCGCCTGGGGCAGCACGATACGGCGCATGGTCTTCGCCTGGGTCATGCCGAGCGCGTGCGACGCCTCGGTCTGGCCCTCGTCCACCGACTGGATGCCGGCCCGGCAGATCTCCGCCATGTACGCCGCCTCGTTCAGTCCCAGCCCCAGCAGGGCGCACATGAACGGGGTCATGACGTCCGTCATCTCGTCCTTGTAGATGAACGGGATGTTCAGGATCGGGAAGATCAGCGCCAGGTTGAACCAGAGCAGGAGCTGCACATAGACGGGTGTGCCGCGGAAGAACCAGATGTAGAGCCAGGACACCCAGCTCGTCACCGGGTTCTTGGAGAGCCGCATGACGGCCAGCACCACACCCAGCACCACGCCGAGCACCATCGCGAGCACGCTGATCAGCAGGGTCCGGCCGGCGCCGGTCAGCACGCTGCTGTCGAAGAGGGTGTCCGAGACCGCGCTCCACTGGATGTTGCCCTGGGAGAACGCGTAGGCCAGCGCGACCAGCAGCAGGACCACGACCACGCCGCTGACCCAGCGGCCGTAGTGCCGTACCGGGACGGCCCTGATGAGATCCGGCGGCGAGGCCGGGGCCGGATCCTTCACGACGGAGACGGTGGAGGTGGCGGGGACGCCGGAGGCGGTGGAGGCGGTGGGGACGCCGGAGGCGGTGGAGGCCGCGGTGGCACCCGCGGCGTCGGCCGCCCCGGGTGTCCGCCGCACCTCGTCAGACTTGTCAGTCACGTCGACTGCCCTTCAACAGCTTCAGCTTCAGCGGGGGTCGCGGTCACTTGCCGCTGTTGATCGCGGCCTTGTCGATCGCCCCGCTGGTCGCGCCCCACTTCTCCAGGATCTTCTGGTACGAGCCGTCCTCGATGATGGCGTCCACCGCGGCCTTGAGCGCGTCACGCAGGCCGGTGTTGTCCTTGTTCACCGCGATACCGAACGGGCCGGCGTCGACCTGCTCGCCCACGACCTCGAACGCGTTGCCGCCGTCCGCCTTGCGGGCCAGGTCGAGCGCCACCGGGTAGTCGTTCACTCCGGCGGCGGCGCCGCCCGACTTCACCCGGGTCTGGGCCTCGGTGTCGTTCTCGAAGGGCTCGATGGTGACGGCCTTCTTGCCGCTGTCCTTGCAGACCTTCGACTGGTTCTGGAGCGCCTTCTCGTATGTGGTGCCGCGCTGGACGGCCGCCGTCAGACCGCACAGGTCCTCGATGGACTTGAGGCCCTTCGGGTTGCCCTTCTGGGTGTAGACCGCGGTACCGGCGAGGAAGTAGTCGACGAAGTCGACGCCCTTGCCGAGCTTCTTGCCGCTGTCGTCGAGCCCTTCCTGGCGCTGCTTGGTGTCCGTGATGGAGGACATGGCGATGTCGTGGCGGCCCGTGTTGAGGGCCGTGATCAGGCCGTCGAACGAGCCCGAGGTGAACTCGAACTTCACGCCGAGCTGCTTGCCGAGCGCCGCGGCGATATCGGGGTCGACACCGATGATCTTGCCGTTCTCGACGGACTCCATCGGGGCGTACTCGGCGTTCGTGCCCACCTTGATCACGCCGGACTTCTGGTACTGGGCGGGAAGCTGGTCGAACAGCGGCGCGTCGGACGTCTTGGTGCTCGTGCCGCCGTCCGCCGAGCCCTCGTTCGTCTGGTCGCCGCAGGCGGTCAGCAGCAGTGCGCCCGCGACCGCGATCGCGCCGGCCGCGGCGATCCGGGACCTCGCGGCGGTCGTACAGCGGCGGGTGATGCGTGCGGTCATGATCAGGTCCTCCGGCGGTGAGGGAAGCTGCCAAGTGGCCGAGCACGCGTCTTCGAGTGTCGCGACCGTTTGTGATTAGGGCATCTTGCCATTCGGACTGGCCCATTCAGGGGGCCGGGCATGTCAAAATCGGATAACGGGACACCCCCCACCCCCAACATGGCGGTACCTCAAGACCGGACCTTCTGTTGGAATGCCTTCTTCCGGCCGGAGGATCTCCGGTTCCTCGCCGTTCCCGCATATGATCCATGCCGAACCCTTCGGTATGCCGACATGTCCGGCAGTTCGGCCATGAGTCGTGATGCCGCGTCTTTATGGAGTCGTGGCCGCCGAGGTCCGTCGGGTAAGAAGGACGATTACACCCCTCATCCGGGGCCCAGGGCGCGTGTGCGGCGCGCCCGCGCGTCCGTACGACCCCCTGCCGGGCGGGCCAACCGACCTCGTGGGGCACGGACGCGGTGCCCACCCACCCCTCCTCAACCAGGAGTGGCCACCCTCAACCGATGAAGAAGTAAGGGGTCACCAACACATGGCAGCGGAGATCGTCAATCCTCGCAGCACCGGCGCCGGGGCCGGCCGCGATGACGGCGGCGACGGCGGCAGTGGCCGTGGCGGCGGCGCGGAGTCCGGCCGGGGCGGTACGGGCCGGGGCGTTACGGGGAGCGTTCGCGGCGCGGGGAGTGCTCAGGGCGCGGGGGGTGTTCGCGGTACGGAGCGTGCCCAGGACGAGCCGTTCGATCAGGCTTTCGATCCGGCCTTCGCCCTGCACCGCGGCGGCAAGATGGCCATCCGGGCGACCGTGCCGATCCGTGACAAGGACGACCTGTCCCTCGCGTACACCCCCGGCGTCGCCAAGGTGTGCAGCGCCATCGCCGACCGGCCCGAGCTGGTCCATGACTACACCTGGAAGTCGCAGGTCGTCGCCGTCGTGACGGACGGTACGGCGGTGCTGGGACTCGGCGACATCGGGCCCGAGGCCTCGCTCCCCGTGATGGAGGGCAAGGCGATCCTGTTCAAGCAGTTCGGCGGGGTGGACGCGGTGCCGCTGGCGCTCGCCACCACCGACACGGACGAGATCGTCGAGACCGTCGTGCGGCTCGCGCCCTCCTTCGGCGGCGTCAATCTGGAGGACATCTCGGCGCCGCGCTGCTTCGAGATCGAGCGCAGGCTCCAGGAGCGGCTGGACATCCCGGTCTTCCACGACGACCAGCACGGCACGGCCGTGGTGACGCTCGCCGCCCTGCGGAACGCGGCGAAGCTGACCGGGCGCGTCCTGGGCGACCTGCGCGCCGTCATCTCGGGCGCGGGCGCGGCCGGTGTCGCCATCGCGAGGTTCCTGCTGGAGGCGGGCATCGGCGATGTCGCCGTGGCCGACCGCAAGGGCCTCGTCAGCCCGGACCGCGGCGATCTGAACGACGTCAAGCGCGAACTGGCCGGGCTGACCAACCGCGCCCGGCTCTCCGGCTCGCTGGAGTCGGCGCTCTCCGGCGCGGATGTCTTCATCGGCGTGTCCGGCGGTACGGTGCCGGAGCCGGCGATCGCCTCGATGGCGCCGGGGGCGTTCGTCTTCGCGATGGCCAACCCGAACCCCGAGGTCCACCCCGACATCGCGCACCAGTACGCGTCGGTCGTGGCCACCGGGCGCAGCGACTACCCGAACCAGATCAACAATGTGCTGGCCTTCCCGGGGATCTTCGCGGGGGCGCTCCAGGTGCGGGCGTCCAGGATCACCGAGGGCATGAAGATCGCGGCGGCCGACGCGCTGGCGGATGTCGTCGGTGACGAGCTCGCGGCGGACTATGTGATCCCGTCGCCGTTCGACGAGCGGGTCGCCCCGGCCGTGACGGCGGCGGTGGCCGCGGCGGCGCGGGCGGAGGGCGTGGCCCGGCGCTGACCGCACGGGACGCCGGCCGGGCCGCACCGTCCCCCGGGGCAGGCCTGGCCAGGCACTGTCCGGGGGGACGGCGCGGCCCGGGTCGTCTCTCCGTTCTCCGTACGGTTCCTTCGCCCGGCCGGGCCCTTAGGGTCGGGGTCATGTTCGCCGCCTACGCAGCCCGTACCGACGTCAACGATCCCCTCAACGGCCTTGAGCTGGGCGAGCGCCCGGCCCCCGAGGCGCGACCCGGCTGGACCACCGTCACGGTGAAGGCCGCCTCCCTCAACCACCACGATCTCTGGTCGCTGCGGGGGGTGGGGCTGCCCGACGGCAAGCTCCCGATGATCCTCGGCTGTGACGCGGCCGGGCTGGACGAGGACGGCAACGAGGTCGTCGTCCACTCCGTCATCGGGCAGACCGGCCATGGGGTCGGCCCGCGCGAGACCGCCACGATCCTCACCGAGCACTACCAGGGCACCTTCGCCGAGCGGGTCACCGTGCCCGTGTGGAACGTCCTGCCCAAGCCCGCCGCGCTCTCCTTCGAGGAGGCCGCCTGTCTGCCCACCGCCTGGCTCACCGCGTACCGGATGCTCTTCACCAACGCCGGTGTGCGGCCGGGCGATTCGGTGCTCGTCCAGGGCGCGGGCGGCGGGGTGGCCACCGCCGCGATCGTGCTCGGCAGCGCGGCGGGGCTGCGGGTGTACGCCACCAGCCGTGACGCGGCCAAGCGGGCGCGTGCGGTCGAACTGGGCGCGCTGGAGGCGTTCGAGCCCGGCGCGAGGCTGCCGCAGCGGGTGGACGCGGTCATCGAGACGGTCGGAGCGGCGACCTGGTCGCACTCCGTCAAGTGTCTTCGGCGCGGCGGCACGCTGGTGATCTCGGGCGCGACGAGCGGCGACCGGCCGGCGCACGCCGAACTGACCCGGATCTTCTTCCTGGAGCTGAAGGTGGTCGGCTCGACGATGGGGAGCAAGGACGAGCTGGAGGATCTGCTCGCGTTCTGCGCGACGACGGGGGTGCGGCCGGTGATCGACGCGGTGCTGCCGCTGGACCGGGCGCGTGAGGGCTTCGAACGGATGGCGGCGGGCGACCTGTTCGGGAAGGTGGTGCTGAAGCCCTGAAGCCCTGAAGCCCTGAAGGTCTGAAGTCCGACGTGGATGTCAACGTGGGTTGACGCTTCTCTAGTGTCAACGTAGATTGACACCATGACCGAAGCGACGGATCTCGCCGAACGGGCGGGCGACCACGACCCCCGGGTCGGGCTGAGGGCGGTCGCCGCGCTGCGGCGGCTGCTGGAGCGGCTCGAAGCCGTGCAGGTGCGCAACGCCCGTAACCAGGGCTGGTCGTGGCAGGAGATCGCGGATGTGCTGGGCGTCAGCCGGCAGGCCGCGCACAAGAAGTACGGGAGGCAGTGATGTTCGAACGTTTCTCGGAAGGCGCCCGTGCCGTGGTCACCGGGGCCGTCGGCCACGCGGAGCGCCTGGACGCCGGCCCGGTCACCGACGAGCACATGCTGCTCGCGCTGCTCGACCAGGAGGGAACGCGCGCGTCCTTCGCGTTCGCCTCCCTCGGGATACGGGACCGGCGCGCCTCCGTCGAGGGCGCTCTCGCGCAAGCGCGCCGGCAGGGCGGCCTGTCGAAGGCGGACACGGAGGCGCTGGCCGACCTGGGGATCGACGTGGACCGGATCGTCTCGGCGGTCGAGGCGGCGCACGGCGAGGGCGCGATGCGGGCCGGCGCGGCCGGCGGCGGGTCCGGGCGGTGGCGCCCGGTCCGCAAGGGCTTCAGTCCGGCCGCGAAGGGCGCGCTGGCGAAATCCCTGCGGATCGCGGCGGGCCGGCGCGACCGGCGCATCGACGACGCGCACATCCTGCTGGCCCTGAGCGCGCGGCCGGGTGTGGTGGCGGAGGTCCTGGCGGACCACGGTGCCACGTATCTCACGCTGGAACGGGCCATGTTCGGCGGTACGGGCCCGTCGGAGTGACCGGTGCGGGCGGCGCCTCGCCCGTACCTCACACGATCTGGATGATGTGCTTTCCCCGGACGCCTCCGGCCTCCAGCGCGCGGTGCGCGGCGGCGATCTCGGCGAGGGGACGCACGGTGTCCACCACGGGGCGGATCGCCCCGCTCTCCGCGTACCGGGTCAGCTCGGCGAACAGCTCGTGCCGTGGGTTGCCGCTGAAGAAGCGCACCCTGCGCGGCCCGTGGACGGCGGAGGCGAGCAGATAGAAGCCGCTGGCGGCGATGTGTTCGACGTCGAAGGCGATGGCCACCATGCGTCCGCCCGGGGACAGAAGCCGCCGGAAGGCGCGGTGGTCGGTGCCGACGGTGTCCAGGACGACATCGAAGGCGCCCAGGTCGGACGGTCCTGTCGTGGTGTAGCTGAGGACCTCGTCCGCCCCCAGGTCCTGGACGAAGCCGAGGTTCTTCGGGCCCGCCAGCGCGGTGACATGGGCGCCCAGCGCCTTGCCGAGCTGGACGGCGACACTGCCGACCCCGCCGCTGGCGCCCCGTACGAGAAGACGTTCGCCGGGCCGGAGCCGCGCCTTGGCGCGCAGGGCGGTGATGGCGGTGGTGCCGACGGGCAGGGAGGCGGCCTCCACCAGGGTCAGATTGGCGGGGGCCGGGGAGATCTGCCGGGGGCGGACGGCGACGTACTCGGCGGCGCTGCCGAACCGGCGCGGCAGGATCCCCCACACCCGGTCGCCCTCCCGCAGGCCCGTTCCGGCCACCGAGGCGTCCACCTCGGCGATCTCGCCCGCGAAGTCGATCCCCGTGCGCTGGGGGAAGCGGCGCCCGGTCACCAGCCGCACGCGCCCCGCCCGGCCGTGCAGTTCGCCGCCGTTGACACTGGCCGCGTGGACCCGGACCAGGACCTCGCCCCGTGCGAGGGCCGGTACGGGGACCCGGCCCTCGTAGAGCACCTCGGGAGGGCCGTACCGGTCGTAGAGCGCCGCGCGCATATCGGTCATGTCGTCTGTCCCGTTCTTGTAAGTGGTGGGGGTCCTCCACTTGGTTCTCCCAGGCTAACGGCGTAACCGGACGGCTCCTTCCACTTGGGCTAAAGTGAGAGACATGCCTGCTCAGCCCTCTCACAAGGACAGCGAGCCGGACGGGGACGCGGGGACGAGGGAGCTGCGCGCCGACGCCCGGCACAACCGCGACCGCATCCTCAGAGCCGCGCGCGAGGCCTATGCCGCTCAGGGGCTCGACGTCCCCGTCACCACGATCGCCCGCCGGGCCGGGGTCGGGGTCGCCACCCTCTACCGCCGGTTCCCGACCCGCGCCTCACTCGTGACCGAGGCCTTCGCCGAGCAGTTCTCGCTCTGTGTGTCGGTGCTCGACGAGGCGCTGGGGGACCCCGATCCCTGGCACGGATTCTGCTCCGCCGTCGAGAAGGTGTGCGCGATGCAGGCCGCCGACCGGGGCTTCACCGGCGCGTTCCTCTCCGAGTTCCCCGACAACGCCGGCTATCACCAGGAACGCACCCGCGCGGAGGAGGGCCTGGACGAGCTGGTGCGACGCGCGAAGGCATCCGGACAACTGCGCCAGGACTTCGACCGCAGCGACATCGCGCTGCTGCTCCTGGCCAACAGCGGCTTGGGGGGAGCGCCCACCGAGGCCTCGGCGGCCGCGTCGCGACGCCTGGTCGCCTATCTGCTCCAGTCCTTCCGGGCGGAGGGCGCCCGGCCGCTGCCCGCTCCCGCGCCGCTGGAACTGGCGCAGGTCCACGAGCCCGCGCCCTAGGGTCTGGCTGCCGGCGGGCCCGCGCCGGGGGTCCGGCCGTCAGTCTGGCCGTCTGTCCGCCGGACGCCTCCGGCACCACCGTCGGGGGCGCTCATCGGCCGCTTGTCCGGCGGGACTTGGCGATTCACTCCATTGCGTGTCTTGACAGGACATTTGTTCGTCATCTGCGAAGACTGGGCTCACCACTCGGTGGAGCAGCCATGACGGACGGCTGCCGAGGCGGAGCCACGATCGGGGGACGTCAGACATGTCGACCCGGCCCTGCCGGGCAGAGATGGAAGAGGTCCGATGAAAGTCAGCGTATTGCGCCGGCTGGGCGTGACCGGGACCGCCGGATGCCTCGCCCTGAGTCTGGTCGCGTGTCAGTCCGAGGGACAGCGGACGGCCGCGACACCGCGCGACCGTCCGTCCCACGCGAGCGCCCACGGCTCCTTCGCGCGGAAGATGGACGCGAGCATGAGAGCCATGATGGAAGCGATGGCGGTCCCCAGGACCGGCGACGCCGACCAGGACTTCGCGGCCATGATGATGCCGCACCACCAGGCCGCCGTCGACATGGCCAAGGCGGTCCTGGAACACGGCAAGGACCCCGTCCTGCGGCGGCTGGCCCACGAGATCATCGTCACGCAGCAGCAGGAGATCGGCGTGCTGAGAAGCCGCGTACCGAGCCGCGTGCCCGTGAAGCCTCCGCCCGGTGCGCGGCCCTCGCCGCGCGAGCCGATACGCGAGGGCGAGGAGTCCTCCGCGCACGGGGCCGGGACGGGGGCGGACGGGGTGATCCCGATCTCCAGCCAGGACCGGGTGTACACGTCCGACCAGACGTCCAACACCGTCTCCGTGATCGATCCCGCCGCCAACCGGCTGCTGGGCACGATCCGTCTCGGGGACCCCGTGCCCGGTGCGCTCAGCCCGCTGTACAGGAACCAACTGCTGGTGCACGGAGGGGGATTCTCGCCCGACCACAAGACCCTCGCCGTCGTCTCCATCGGGTCCAACTCGGTCTCGCTGATCGACACGGAGACGAACAAGGTCAAGGGCGTCGTCTATGTCGGACGCTCGCCGCACGAGACGTTCTTCACCCCCGACGGCAGGGAACTGTGGGCGACCGTACGGGGGGAGGACTACGTATCGGTGATCGACCCCGTGAAGATGACGGAGAAGCGCCGCGTCACCACGGCGAACGGCCCCGGAATGGTGCTGTTCCGGCCGGACGGCCGCTACGCCTTCGTCCCCTCCAGCTTCACCCCCGAGGTGGATGTGGTGGACACCCGGACGTACCGGGTCGTCGCCCGCGTCCCCCAGGCCAGCCCCTTCTCGCCCAACCTGGCCGTGAGCCGGGACGGCACCGAGGTCTGGTTCACGCTGAAGGACTCCGGCAAGACCCAGGTGATGAGCGCCCGGCCGCCCTTCCGCATCCTCTCGACGATCGACAGCGGGCCGATCACCAACCACGTCACGCTCGTCGACAACGCCAAGGGGAAGTTCGGCTATGTGACGGTGGGCGGGGAGAACCTGGTGAAGGTCTACCGGCGGGGCAGGACGCCGACCCTGGCGGCCACCATCCGCACCGGGGACCTGCCGCACGGCATCTGGGTGTCCGGTGACGGCACCCGGGTCTATGTCGGGCTGGAGAACCAGGACGCCGTGATCGCCGTCGACACGCTGGAGAACAAGGTGATCGCCACGATTCCGGTCGGGCAGCAGCCGCAGCAGTTGCTCTATGTCCCCCGGGCCGTCACCTCCGGCACGGGGACGGCCAACCTCCAGCCCCTCGGGGTCGCGGGCCAGGCCGGCCACCTCACACTGAGGGCGCCGAAGGGCAGCGGCGGCCGGGCGCACGCGACCGTGTCCGTGAACGCGCTCGGGGCCCTGGACCTGCTCCAGGTCGCGGCGACCGGCCTGGAGCCCGGCAAGGACTACACGCTCTGGCTCACGGAGAACCGGACGGCGCCGTTCGGCCGCAAGGAGGCACTCACCATGTTCACCACGAATGTGGCGGGTGCTCAGGTCAGCCAGGCGATCGGGCTGTTGCGCGAGGTGCTGACCCCGCCGGAGCCGGCGAAGTCCGCCGCACGGGAGCGGTTCCTGATCATCACACCGAAGGGCGGCGATGTCCCGCTGGCGGTCCAGGACCGCTACACCCCGATGCCGTTCCCGCCGGGCCCGTCGCCGGACCCGGCCCCCGCCGCGGGCCGCTGAAGGACACGCGGCGGGAAGCCCCGTGCCGGGACGACCGGCACGGGGCCTGCGCCCGTCAGCTCCCGGGCGTCCGCAGCACCGCGCCGATATGGGCCGCCGCCGTGGACAGATGGCGGCGGGCGTCGGCGAGCTGGGCAGGGGTGACGCCGTGGTCCCGCGCCGCGTCGCGGATGTCGTCCCGGAAGCGGTCCAGCAGACGCTCCAGATCCCGGGCCGGGTCGCCCGTCCCGGGGGTGTCCTCGGCCCACGCGGAGTCATACGCCCGCTCCCCGGGCCCCGTCCGCGCGGTGCCCTCCGCGGATTCCGCGGATTCCGCAGTCTCCGCGGACGCCGCGGATTCCGTGGGCTTCGTGTGTTCCGCCGGCCCGGACTTGGCGCCGCGGGCCAGCCCGCCCAGTTGCCCGGCCAGTTCCGAGAGGCCCTCGCGCACGCCTGTGGGCCAGTCACCGCGCAGGAAGTGGTCCTGCACCTGGTCCTGGACCTGCTTCGCGATGCGCTGCATCTCCTGACGGGCCGTCTCCTGGGCCTCCTTGGCCTGACGGCGCGCCTGCTGCGCGTCCTCGCGGGCCCGGCGGGACTCGTCCTTGGCGCGGCGGGCCTGCTCCTTCCACTCCTGCTTCGCGCGCTTCAGCTCCTCCTTGGCCGCGCGCCACGACTCGCTGTCCGCGAACGCCGTGTCCCAGTCCGTCCGCGTACCGCCCTTGCGGGTCTCCGAGGCCGCCGCGCGCATCTCGCTGCGCAGTTGTCCCGCCGCGCCGCGTACGTCGGCGCGTATCTCCGCGGCCAGTTCGGAGACCGACTCACGGATCTCCAGCTCCAGATCGGCCAGTTCGCCGCCGCGGCCCGCCAGTTCGGCACGGCCCGCGTCGGTGATCGAGTACACCTTGCGGCCGCCCTCGGTGGCATGGGTGACCAGACCCTCGGCCTCCAGCTTGGCGAGCCGGGGATAGACGGTGCCGGCGGACGGCGCGTACAGGCCCTGGAAACGCTCCTCCAGCAGCCGGATCACCTCGTACCCGTGGCGTGGCGCCTCGTCGAGGAGCTTGAGCAGATAGAGCCGGAGTCGGCCATGGGCGAAGACCGGGGGCATGTCAGAACTCCTTCGCGTCGGTCGGCATCGCGTCGGCCGGTCCGTACTCCGCCGGCGGCCTTCTCAGCAGCGCGATCGAACCCGACACCGTCGTCGCCCTGAGTGTGCCCGTGCCCGCCCCCAGTGTGCCGGTGATCCGCTTCGCCCCCCACTGCCCGCTGACCCGGAGATCCTCGAACGCGTTGGCCACCCGCCCGCTCGCCGTGTTCGCCTCGACCCGCGCGTCCGCGGGATGCGGCAGCCGGATCGCGACCCCGCCCGAGACCGAGGCCAGCTTGATGTCCGTGGGCCGGTCCGCCGGTTCGAGATCGATGACCATGTCGCCGCTGACGGACTCCGCGCGTACGGAGGACCCGGCGCCCTCGACCACCGTCAGATCGCCCGAGACCGAGGTGAAGCGGAGGTCCCCGGTGACGGCCTGCGCCTCCAGGCTTCCGGAGACGGTGTCGGCGCGCACCTCGCCGGACAGCCCGACGAGTGTGGTGTCGCCGCTGACCCCGCGGACATCGGTGCGGCCCCGCATCCCGGAGACCACGGCCCCCGCGCCGACCACTCCGACCTCGACCGCCGTGCCCGACGGGACGGTGAGGGAGACCACGGCGCTGCGGTGCCGGCCCTTGCCGTCGAGCCACTTGAGGAAGCCCTGCCAAGGCAGGTCCCCATAGGCCACGGTGAGGGTGGAGCCGCTGCGGGTCACCGTCAGCGGCGGTCCCTCGACACCGGAGATCTCCAGCCGGGCGCCGCCCCGGCCGTGCGGCGCGGCCTCGTCGGAGCCGACGACATTGACCGTCCCGTTGACGATACGCACATGGAGCGCCGTCACCGGGTCGTCGAAGGTGAGCTTCGTCGGCTCGGCGACTTCCCAGGTCGACTCGGGCATGGTGCTGACCTCCCAGGGCCTGCCTCGACGCAACATATCGCGTCTCTTGGGTGAACACGATATATCGCGGTTTTGGGAAGTCAAGGCCGGGTGGCCGAACCCCCGGGGGAAGCCAGGGGAACCCGGAGGCACTTGGCAGACATAGCGCTCATATCCGAGCGAAGTGGCCTAGCGTAAGGGTCATGAACGCGACTTCCGTGGGGGCTCTGCTGCTCTGCCGGGCCGAGCCGGCGGTGGTACGGCCCGCCGCCCATCTGCTCCGTGAACGGATGCTGCTCGCCCCGGCGGGCCCCGGCTGGAGCGTGCTGGTGCCCGAGGGGAAACCCTGGCGGGACGGGGGTGAACCGGTCGACCGCGTCGTCGCCGGCTGGGCCTCCGCGCTCGCCGTCGGCGCCGACTGGCCGGTGCTCGCGCTGTGGTGGGACGCGGACCGCGCCGGGTTCACGCTGGCGGCCGGCTTCCGCCGTACGGTCGGCTACGTCTGGCTGGCGGACGGCACCCCGGTGGGCGAGGACGAGGCGATGCGCACGTTCACGGCCCGGCTCGACCTCGATCCCGTACTGGACCTCCCGGCCCTGGAACCGCTGACCCGTCAGGACCCGGCGGCCGACTCCCGTGACCGGCTCCTCACGTTCACCGCGTATCTCTCCCGGGCCGGGATCGTGCTCCCCGTTGGGCTCAGCCCGGGGGAACCGGCCGACCGGCTGCGCGAGGTGGCGCGGATCCAGCCGGGCGCCGAGCAGGTGGAGTGGGCGGGCTGGCGCGACACCGTACGGGCCGAACTGGACACCGTCGAGGAGGGGCCGCTCGGGCCCTGGCTGCGCGGCCCCCGGGCCCGGCTGGCGGGTACGTGCCAGCTCGCCGCCGGTGTTCCGCTGGTGCTCTGGGCGGCCCGCCACCGCAGCACGGGATGGGCCTTCGCCGGAGCCCTGCTGATGGCGCAGGGGATGGTGGTCCTCGCGTACGACAGCCTGCGCGCCGGAACCGTGCGGACGGTCACTCGTCCTCGTCGTCGTCCAGCCGGGCCAGCCAGGTCGCCAGCCTTTCGACCGGTACCTCGAAGTCGGGATTGAGGTCGACGAACGTACGGAGCTGCTCGGCCAGCCACTCGAACGTGACCTCCTCCTCGCCGCGCCGCTTCTCCAGTTCCTCGATCCCACGGTCGGTGAAGTACATGGCGAACAGCCTAGTGCCTGGTGAAGGGCGGTGCCGTGGCCGCGGGCCCGGCCCCGGGCCCGGCCGGGGCCGCCGGGAACCGCCCGGGGCCGAATCGCCGTCCTCCCCCATTGCCTCGCTTCGGCTGTGTACTGCCGTTAACCTGCGGGGAATTGGGGGAACGGGGGCGTCATGGACGACGGAGAAGTCCGTATCACCCGCATCGAGATGCCTGACGGCACGCCCGTATGGGCCCGGATCTCCGGTGCCGAGGAGCTGGGGCGGCCCTCCGGGGGCCTGACCTACTCGGACACCGGATTCGCCGATCAGGTGCAGGCGCGGGTGGAGAGTCTGCAAGGGGTGGTCACCAGCGTCGCGCGGTCGCTGGTGGGACCGCTGAGGGCGGTGCGGCCCGACGAGGTCAGCATCGAGTTCGGCATCGAACTGACCGCCAAGTCCGGCAAGGTCGTGGGACTGCTCGCGGACGGTGAGGCGAAGGGGGCGATCAAGGTGACCCTCACCTGGAACAACGGCGGACCGCCCGCCGATCTGTCGGCGCCGCCCCTCGTGCCTCCCCAGGCCGTGGCAGGGGCGGCGGGCACTCCACCGGCGGGCATCCAGCCGGGGGGCGCACCCTCCGTGACACCGCCCGGTTCCGCGCCCGGGGGCGCACCACCCGGCGCACCGGCGCATCCCGGCGGGCCCACGCCTCCGGCCGGGAACGGACCATGATCGACGGGTACGGCCGGGGTGCGCCGGGCGCCTCGGACGAGACCCGGCGTGCGCTCATGGACCTCGTCATGGCGGCCACCGTGCGCATCCATGACCCGGCGCACGGGTATGCCCCTGAGGGACCGGGCGGCGGCTTCCTGGGGAGCGGCTTCTTCATCGCCCCGAGCTGGGTTCTCACATGTGCCCATGTGGCGATGCAGGGGGAGGGGCGGGACGTGACGGTGGTGTTCGAGATCGGTCCCGGCAGTGGTGAGTCCTCGGTGGCGGGCTCCGTGGTCGCGGCGCTGCCCGAGCCGCCGCGCGACGCGCTCTCGGCCCGCTCGTTCGGCTCGCCGGGCTCCTGGCCGGGCCCCGATCTGGCGCTCATCCGGCTCGGCAGACCCGTCGAACACCCCTGTGTTTATGTCACCGAGCGGCCCGCGGCCTTCTTCGGCGGCGGCCAGGTGTTCTACTCCGGCTGGACGGAAGTGGGCGGGCGGCTGAAGCGGCTCTACGGACAGTGTGCCGTGCAGGGTACGGTCGGCGGCTGGGCCGATCCGGACGAGCAGATGCGGCTCGGCGGGGACATACTGCCGCCGGGGGTCTCCGGGGGACCCACCGTCGACCCGGCCCGCGGCGAGGTGGTCGGGGTCCTCAAGTCGCAGCTCGTCGGCGGCCTCGGCGGCACATCGATCGGTGTCGAGCGGCTGCGTTCGCTGCCGGTGCCCGCCGCGATGGCCGGAGCCGAGTCCGACGACGACTACCAGGCCCTGTTCCACGCCCATGACCGCTATCACGCGGACCGGCACACCAGCCGGGTGGGCACCGGCCGCACCTGGGCCGATGTGCAGAGCGGACTCGGCGCGGGCGCCGACCGCGCGCTCACCCCCCAGCAGCGCATCCTCCTGCTCGGCCGGCTCGCCGAGCTGCCGCCGCCGGTCTCCACCCACAGCCTGCTCGATCTGCTCGTCCGGCTGCCGAACGTCCACTCGGTCGACCGCTATCCGGCGCCGCGGAGCTGGCGGGACGGGCTCGGCGCGCTGTACGAGACCCGGGGCGGGGAGGCCGCCCTCGAACTCGTCCTGCGGTACTGCATGAGCGTCATCTCCGCCGAGCGTCCCTATGTCACCCACTCCACACCGGCGGCCGAGGAGGCGCTCTGGGACTGGGTGAAGCGGATGGCCGACGACCGGCTCTCCCGGGAGTTCCGCAACGAGATCACCCGGCTCTGGTCCGCCGCGCGCCACCGCACCGACCGCGCGCAGCGGCGCGCGTCCCCGGCGTACGGGGAGCGGCCGGTGGACGGCGAGGGCCCGTTCGTCCTGCTGGAGCTGGAGCCGCGCGGCTGGGAGCGGGACAGCTACGACTGGCGGGTCGGCGTCGCCCGGCACACCGGCGAGGTGCTGCCCGTCAGGGAGGACAGCAGGGGCACCCCGGGCCAGGAGCTGCCGGTCCGGCTCGCCGCCGCGCTGACCGAGGCGTTCCGCCGCTGCGACGAACCGGACAACCCCGCGGTGCTCCAGGTCGCCGTCGTCCAGGCGCAGCTCGGTCTGGAGGTCGACCGCTGGCAGTTGTCGCCGGACGAGCCGCCGCTCGGCACCGTACGCCCGGTGGTGGTCCGCTCCTCGAACCAGGAGCCGCCGCTCTCCGAGGACGAGGCGCGCGAGCGCAGGGCGCGGTGGAACCGCACCTGGAGCGTGGCGATGCGGGCCGAGGTCCTCGACTGCGAGGACGGACTGCGGGTACCCGTACCGACGGAGGAGGATCTGCGGGCGCTGGCCCACGAGACCGTGCCCGTGCTCTGCCGCTACGGGGACCGGCCCGACGGCGAGACCGCGGCCGGGCTGGGGCGGGTGGTGCGCGGGGGCTTCCACATCGCGCTGCTGCGCCGTGGCGAGGACCGGCCGGACATCGTCTGCGCGGACTTCCACCGCCGGGCCGTGGACACCGTCGCCGAGGCCGGGACGGCCGATCAGCTCCCGCGCAGGATCCAGGAGCTGAGACGCGGAGTGCGCGCCGGCCGGGCGGAGATGTACTGGTCGGACGGCGTGGCGCTCTACTACGACGACCCGCACCACCCCCTGCCCGGCTCGGGACAGTTGCTGGAGGCGCCGTGAACGGGCCCGCGCCGCGGCCTCTTACGGGGCCGACGCCGGATCGCTACGGTGATGCACGGTGTCCCCGCGGCCCTGCCCGGGGCGACGCGCGTCCGGCTCTTCCGACTGCCCCAGACCGCCCCGGCGGACGAGTGACGATGAGGAACACGTGATGAGTGAACCCGGCGAGTGGCTCATCTACCGAGGGGCGGGCGAACCGCACGGAGGCATCACCCAGCTTCCGCCGCCGCCGCCCTGGCGGGACTTCGCGGGCAGGGACGACACCGCGTCGGACGGTTCCGCCGACCGCAGGCTCGGCGGCTACCGGCACGAGGCGGAGCTGCACCGGCCGGGCGCGGAGGAGCTGGAGATGATCAACGCCGCGCTCTATCTGCGGCGCCCGCTGCTGGTCACCGGGAGTCCCGGCGCGGGCAAGAGCACCCTGGCCCACTCCGTCGCCCATGAGCTGGGGCTCGGCCGGGTGCTGCGCTGGCCCATCGTCAGCCGCTCCACGCTGCTGGAGGGGCTCTACCACTACGACGCGATCGCCCGGCTCCAGGATGTGCAGATCGCCGCGCATCACGCCGCGTCGGGGCCGGACGGCGCGGAGCGCCAGGACCCGTCGGCGGACATCGGCAGCTATATCCGGCTCGGCCCCCTCGGCACCGCCCTGCTCCCCTCCGAGCTGCCCCGCGTGCTGCTCATCGACGAGCTGGACAAGAGCGACATCGATCTGCCGAACGACCTGCTCAATGTGCTGGAGGAGGGCGAGTTCGGCATACCGGAACTGGAGCGCATCGCCGACCGGCTGCCCGACGGCGAGGCCGAGGTGCTCACCGACGACGGCACGAAGGTGAAGGTGAGGGGCGGCCGGGTGCAGTGCCGGGCCTTCCCCTTCGTCGTCCTCACCAGCAACGGCGAGCGCGACTTCCCGGCGCCGCTGATGCGCCGCTGTATCCATCTGGAGCTGGGCCGCCCCGACCACCAGCGGCTCGCCACCTTCGTACGGGCCCATCTCGGTGACGAGGCGGCCCGCGCGGGCGACGATCTCATCGCCCACTTCCTGGAGCGCTCACGCAGCGAGCTGATCTCCACCGACCAGCTCCTGAACGCGATCTATCTCACCGACGCCGCCGCCCCGGCCGGCCGGGACCGGCTCGCCGACCTGCTCATCCAGCGACTCGACCGGCCGAGGTGATGCGCTGATGCCCGACGTCACGGCACGGCACGGCCCGGACAGCGAGCCGGGACCGGGACGAGGGCATGCCCCGGAGCGGCTTCACGCGGACGGCCGGCCGCCCTACGACGGCGCCCTGCTGACCGCGCTCGTCGTCCGGCTGCGCGAAGCGGGTCTCGACCCCGACGCCGAACAGCTCTGCGACGCCATCTGGCTGGCCGGCCAGACCGGCGGCGGCCGGCCGGGACAGCCGTCCGGCGAGGAGGGCGTGGGGGGCGAGGCACGTTCCGGTCCCGGTGCCGCGGACCCGTCGGCGCCGTCCGTCACCCGGCCGGGCGAGCCGGGCCCCACGGGCGAGGACGGCCCGGTGGACGAGCCGTTCGCGCGGCCCGACCCGCCGGACCCCGACCGCCGGATCGCGCTCTATCCCGTACCGCGCGACCACGGGCCGGGGACGCGTTCCGGCGGCGCGTCCGCCGCGCTCACCCTCGGTGTGCCCGCGGCGCCCGCGCTGCCCGCGCCGCTCGAACTCCAGCGTGCCCTGCGCCCGCTCCAGCGGTACCGTCCCGCCGTGCCGCCATTGCGCCGTACCCTAGACGAGGTGGCGACCGTTGAACTCAGCGCCCGTGCCGGCGGGCTGATCATCCCGGTGTTCCGCGGGGTGTCCCGGGCGGACGCGCTCCTCCAGTTCGTCATGGACACCTCGTCGTCCATGCGGGTGTGGGAGCGGCTCTTCGGCGAACTCCAGCAGATCTTCGGCCAGTTGGGTGCCTTCCGGGATGTGCAGGTGCGCTATCTGCACCAGGGCCCCGACGGAGCGCCCGCCGTCAGCAGGAGCCCCGACCCGGCCGCCGCGCCCCTCAGCTCCGCCGACCGGCTCAGCGATCCGACCGGACGCCGGGTCACCGTGGTCGTCAGCGACTGCGCGGGACCGCTCTGGCACAGCGGACGCGCCCACCGGCTGCTGCACCAGCTCGGCCGCCAGGCCCCCACCGCCGTACTGCAACCGCTACCGCAGCGCATGTGGAACCGCACCCGGCTGCCCGTCACCTACGGGGTGCTCTCCCGGGGCGAAGGGCTCGCCGGAGCCGCCGTCCTGAAGGTCAGTGACGAGACGGCGGCGGGCCCCGCGGCCCACCCCGGCGCCCTCGCCATCCCCGTACTGCCGCCGGTCGCGGGCGCGCTCGGCGCCTGGGCCCGGCTGCTGTCGGGCACCGGCGCGGGCCGGATCTCCGGCGCCGTCGGCTGGGTGCGCGCCGACCATCCCGCCGCGCCCCCGCCGCGCCCCGGCGACCGCATGTCCTCGCTCCAGCTCGTCAGCCGGTTCCGCTCGGCGGCCTCCCCGGTCGCCGGACAGCTCGCCGTCTATCTCGCGGCGGCCCCGCTCTACCTCCCGGTGATGCAGCTCGTCCAGCGGACGATGCTGCCCGACTCCGGTCCCTCCGAACTCGCCGAGGTGCTGCTCAGCGGGCTGCTCTCGCGCAGCAAGAGCGACAGCGCCGAGGACGGGCCCTGGTACGAGTTCGCCCCCGGCGTGCAGGAGGCGCTGCTGGGACCGCTGGGACGCGACGAGGCGATGCTCGTCCTCAAGCACTGCTCGGAGTACATAGAGCAGCGGTTCGGCAGAGGCGGCCCGAACTTCCCGGCGCTGGCGCTCGCCCAGCTCGGTGACGGCAGCCATGGACCGCTCTTCCCGCGCGGCAGCCTCGACGACGACGGCGCGTTCGCCGCCGACGGCGCCGATGGCGCGGACGCCGGGGACGGCGCGGAAGCGGGCGGCGACGGACAGCGTGCCCCGCATCCCTTCGCCGAGGTGGCGGCGCGGGTGCTGGAGCGCTTCATGCCGCTGCCCGAGCAGTTCGACGGCGACCCGGGCGGAGCCGGTCCCGAGGACCGGACCACGAACGCCGCCGTGGAGAGCGCCCGTGAACTGCTGCGCCAGTTCGAGTCGGACGGCATGGTGCAGTATCTGATCGACGCCGTGCAGCAGCTCCGCGGCGCCACCGAGCGCGAGGCGCCGGGCGCCGCCGACCCCGAGCTGTGGGCCGAGTCCGCCCGCTGTCTGCTGCGGCTGTGGGAGGTGCAGGGCGGCGGGGAACTGCTGCGTGAGGCGGTACGGGCGGCCGAACGGGCCGCCGCCCACCCCCGGGCCGTAAGGGAACGGGCCGTACTGGCCCAGGTGCTGCACGCGGCGGCCGACGACCGGCGCCGGCGCGGCGACCGGCGGGGCGCGCTGGAACTGCTGCGCCGCGCCGACCGCGAGTACACCGTCGCCTGCGCGGCACCCGGTCTGGAGCCCGGCGAGGCGCTGCGGCTCACCCTGGAGCGGGTGCGCGCCCTGGAGGCGCAGTGGCGCCTCGGCGGTGACAGCGCGCTCCTCCAGGGCGCGATCGGCATGCTGGAGGCGTTCGCCGACGTCTGGCCCGACCAGGAGAACCGCCCGGCCGGACTGCCCCTGGCGCACGGCCGCACCCTGCTGCGGCTGTCCGGGGCGACCGGCGACACCGAACAGGCCCAGGTGTACGCGACCCAGGCCGCGCGCTCGCTGCGCAAGGCCCTGGCCCCCGGCTCGGGAGCGCACACCGTGTCCACCCAGGCCAGGATCCTGCTCGACCTGGTGGACGCCCTGCTGCGGTCGGGCGAAGGGCTGGAGGAGGCCGGAACCTTGATCGAACAGTCGCTGGCGACGGTCCGGGACGAGCGGCTGCTCGCCTCGCTCAGGGCGCGCGCGGGCCGGGTGGGCATCGCGCGGTACGAACGCTCCGGCGACCCCGGGGACCTGGAGGAGGCCGCCGAGTGCTTCGCCCGCGCGGTCCGCGGCACCGCCCGTGACTCCCGCGCCCACGCGGATCTCCTCGCCGAATGGGGCGCCACCCTGCTGCGCCGCGCCGAACTGCCGGACGGCGCCCCGTACACCGGAGCCGCGGTACGGGTGCTGCGCGACTGCCGTACGGAGACGGCGACGGGCACCGCGCGCCAGGCCGAACGGCTGCTGATGCTGGGACAGGCGCTGATGCTGCGCCACCGGATCAACGACGACCGGGTGGATCTGCGGGAGGCCGAGCATCTCTTCGGTCTCGCGGCCCAGGAGGCGAACGAGCCGCTGACCGAGGCCCGTTGCTGGCTGGAGCTGGGACGCTCCCATCTCGACGCGTACCGCACCCTGCGCCGGCCGGCCCGGCTGGACGACGCGGCCGAGGCGTTCCGGGACGCGGCGGACGCGGCCAGGACGGCGGAGGAGGAACTGGAGAGTCCGCAACAGCGGCTGCGTGCCGTCGGATTGCGTGCTGAAGCGAACCACTGGCGGGGTATGACATACGAGAGAGCGGGACGGCCCCGGGCCGCGCGTGAGGCATACCGGGCGGCCCGTACGGAATGGCGCAAGCTGCCGGACGGCGGTGGTGTGACGGCCAGGTCGACCATGGAGCGGCTGGCCGAGCTGGAGCGCTGAGCCGGGCGCTCCACGACAGGGGTTACGGGGAGATGTGATGAGCGAGATGACGCACGGCGCGGGGGCCGCGACGCCGGACGGCGGTGGCGGCCTGCCCGACCTGCTGGCACTGGACCTGGAGACGCTGCGGACCCTCGACCACCCGGTGCTCGCCGAGGTGGTGGCGGATCTGCGGGGCAGGGAGGACCAGCCCCGGGAAATGCTGTGGGGCTTCAACAACGCCTTCTGAGAAGGCACTTCGTACACCGTTTCGGTCCGGGACACCGCTGAACCGGTCAACCTCGCCACGGTGGGTTTGTCTCCCCGGTCATCCTGGGAACCACGCCCCGGCCAGGCGACAGCGGCTGCCCCGGACAGGCGGCCACGGCTGCCCAGACGCCGTACATCATGGGGGTTCCGGACGTGTCTCGACGGGGGATGCCGCGCGCGGGTGCGGGCCCGTATCCCGTGACAGGGGCGCCCGTTGCCGGGACCGCCACGGCCAGGGCTCCCGCACCGGGCCCACCGGGCCGCCCCGCGGTCCGGGAGCCCGCGCCGGGTACGCCCGTGCCGGGTACGCCTGTGCCGGGTATGCCTGTGCCGGGTACGCCTGTGCCGGGTACGGCCGTGCCGGGTACGCCGCCCGTGGGCCGGGAGCCCGTGCCCTTCGGGCAGTTCATCGTCAAGGTGCACGGCCGGTGCAATCTCGCCTGCCGCTACTGCTATCTGTACGAGGGCCCCGACCGGACCTGGCGCGACCGCCCGGCCGCCGCCCCGCCCGAGGTCCTGGACCACGCCGCCACCCGGATCGCCGAGCACGCGGACGCGCACGGGCTGGACGAACTCGCCCTCGTCCTGCACGGCGGTGAGCCGCTGCTCGCCGGCGCCGCCCGGCTGGCCTCCTTCACCGGTCTCGTCCGCGAGCGCGCGGGCCCCGGGCGTACGGTCCACGCCACCGTGCAGACCAACGCCACCCTGCTCACCGAGCGCAGGATCGCCACCCTCGCCCGGCACGCGATCCGCGTCGGCGTCAGTCTCGACGGCGGTCTGCCCGCGCACAACACGCTCCGCACCGACCACGCGGGGCGCCCCTCCTGGCCCGCCGCCGCGCGCGGCGCGCGTCTCCTCGCGGCGCACCACCCCGAGGCGTACGCGGGCATCCTCACCGTGGTCGACCCGCGGACCGACCCGGTCGAGATGTACGAATCCCTGCTGGAGCTGCGCCCGCCCGCGCTCGATCTGCTGCTGCCGCACGGCAACTGGACCACGCCGCCGCCCGGTCTGCCCGCCATGGACCCGGGGCGCCAGGGTCCCGGCGCCGGCCGTCCCACCCCGTACGGCGACTGGCTGAGCACGGTCTTCGACCGCTGGTGGTCGGCGGGCCGCAGGGAGACCAGGATCCGGCTCTTCGAGGAGTGCCTCGCGCTGCTGCTGGGGCTGCCCGCCGCCACCGAGTCCCTCGGACTCGATCCGGTCAACGCCGTCGTGGTCGAGACCGACGGCGCCATCGAACAGGTCGACTCGCTCAAGTCCGCCTACGACACCGCCGCCGCCACCGGGCTCGACGTCTTCCGCCACTCCTTCGACGACGCCCTGCGCCACCCCGGGGTCGCCGCCCGGCAGGCGGGCGCGGCGGCGCTCGCGGCCGGCTGCCTGAGCTGCCCCCTGCTCACCGTGTGCGGCGGCGGCCACTACGCCCACCGCTACCGTGCGGGCGACGGCTTCAGCCACCCCTCCGTCTACTGCGCCGATCTGGAGCGCCTGATCCGCCATGTGGCGGCCAGGCTCACCGAAGCGGCCACGGGGGCGGCGAGGACCGCCCCGGCCCCCGCCGCCACCCCGGCCTTCGGTCCCGCCGCCTCCGCCGCCACCCCGGCCTTCGGTCCCGCCGCCTCCGCCGCCATCCCGGCCGTTGCCTCCGCCGCCATCCCGGCCGTTGCCTCCGCCGCCACTCCGGCCGTCGCCCCCGCCGCCATCCCGGCCCCGGCCGCGTCGATCGCGGGAGGTTCCCGGTGAGCCCCGCCGTACCGGAGACCGTGCTGCGCGAACTCGGCCGTACCGAAGGCGGATCCGAGGCCCTCGGACTGCTCGTGCGCGACCAGCACACCCGCCGTCTCGTCCTGCTGCGCGCCCTGCTCGACGCCGCCGGGGCCGCGTCCTCCGCCGTCTGTCCGCCCGGGGCACTCGACCGGCTGCGCCGGGACTGGACGCTGCTGGAGGCCGCGGAACGGGCCGACCGGGCCGCCGTGCGGACCGTTCTGCTCTATCCGCTGGCCGGTCCCTGGGCGCAGCGCTGTCTGCGGGGTCTCACCGCCGCCGGGCCCACCCCCGAACTCGCCGCCGATCTCGCCCACTTCAGCGCGCTCGCGGCCGCCGCCGCCATCCGCGCCCGACTGCCCTTCACCGCGCGCCTGACGGCTTATGACGGGCTGCTCGCGCTGCCGACCCTGGGCGCGCTGCGCACCGAACCGGGACCGCCCGTACCGGTCGAAACGGAGCTGTCCGAGGACCGGGTGACGTTCCGTCAGGCCGGTGCCGGGCCCGTCACCGTACGGCTCACCCCCGACGGCGCGCGCGCCGGTGACCCGCGCTGGCTGCCCGTGCTCACGCTGGCCGCCGTACGTCCCGGTGCCGCGCCCGTACCGCTGGACGACCTCGATCCGTACCGTACGGCGGGCACCCGGCTGGAGCGGTTCGGGCTGTCCGCCGTCACCAGCCTCAACAGCACCCACCGCTCGGCGTGGGAGCGGTCCTGGGCACAGGTGGAGCCGCTGCTGAGGATCGGCGGCCCGCACCGCGCCGAGGAGACCGCCACCCTGCTGCACTGTCTGGTCCCGCTCTCGCCGCCGCCCGGCTCCGCGCCCTCCGGCGACGGGTCCGCGCAGTGCAGCGGCACCCGGCGCGAGGCGTTCGGCGCGGTCCTCACCAGCCGGCCCGCCACCCCCGCCTTCTTCGCCTCGACCCTGGTGCACGAGCTCCAGCACACCAAGCTCGCCGCGCTCGCCACCCTCGTCCCGCTCCACCACGAGGACGCCTCACCACGGCACTTCGCCCCCTGGCGCTCCGATCCACGGCCCTTCGACGGGCTCCTCCAGGGCGCGTTCTCCCATATCGCGCTCGCCGACTTCTGGCAGCGCGTCGCCCTGGGCGCGGAGCGCCTCGCCGTCCGCGACCAGGCGTGGGCCGAGCACGCGCGCTGCCGTGAACAGGTCGGCGCGGTGCTGCCGGTGCTGGCCGCCTCCGGGGCGCTCACCCCCGAGGGGCGCGTCCTCGTCAACGAGATGATCACGGTGTACCACCGGCTGGCGGACACCCCTCCGCCGCCGGGACACCTCACCCGGGCCATGGCATATGTCCGTACGGCCCGCACGATCTGGCGCCAAAGGAACGGAACGTGAAGCGGCGCGCCCGAGGATGGGATCCGGGGGCTCCGGGGTATGTTAAAAGGGCGTATGACGATGCAGGGAGACGGTCGAATGCCCGCAGTGCGTAAGCCAGTTGGCGCAACCGGGCCGCAGGCTGTCACCATCAGTTTCGCCGGTTTCAACCGGGCCTGGGCGGCCTGGATCGGGGACCGTCTCGAACGGCGCGGACTGGCGGTCGTCTACCAGCGCTGGGACCCGCCGGACGAGATCCCGCTCGCGGAGTGCCTGCGGGATCTGCTGCTCGCGCCCGGCCCCGTGCTCGTCGTGCTGAGCGAGTGGTACTTCCAGCTCGGCCCCCGGGGCCATGACGAGTGGAACGCCGCCCTGCGCGAGGTGGTGGCCGCCGAGCCCGGCCGCTTCGCCGCCGTCACCGTCACCACGGCCGCCCTGCCCAGCGCCACGGCCGCCTTCGCCGCCGCCGACCTGACCACCGTCGGGGAGCTGGAGGCCGAGCGACGGGTGCTGACCCGGCTGGGCCTGCCGGCCGAACCCCTGGGCGACCAGGGAGATCTGCGGCGCGGCCCCCGCTACCCGGCCGACTCGCCCGACATCTGGGGCGGGGTGCCCCGGCGCAACACCCGCTTCACGGGCCGGGAGCCGCTGCTCAACGAGGCCTATCACGCCCTCCAGGAGGCGGGACGCGGCGCCGGGGTGGTGACCCTGCACGGGATGTCGGGGGTCGGCAAGACCCAGCTCGCGGCGGAGTACGTGTACCGCTTCGGCGCGGAGTACGACGTGGTGTGGTGGGTCTCCGCCGACAAGCGGGTGACCTGCCGCCAGAAGCTGGCCGAACTGGCCCCGGCGCTCGGCCTGTCCACGGGGGTGGAGTACGGCGAGCGGCTGCGCGCGGCCCGGGACGCGCTGCGGCGCGGCGAACCGTACAGCCGCTGGCTGCTCGTCCTCGACGGGGCCGACGAGCCGGACCAGATCTGGGACCTGGTGCCCACAGGGCCCGGTCATGTGCTGATCACCGCGCGCAACCCCGAGTGGGGCGAGCACAACAGCACCCTGCTGGAGGTCCCCGTCTACGACCGGGTGGAGTCGGTGGCGTTCGTACGCCGTCGTGCCCCGCGTCTGACGTACGAGGAGGCCGGCCAGCTCGCGGAGGCGCTGGAGGACCTGCCGCTGCTGCTGGACCAGACGGCCGGCTGGCTCAACGACTCCGACATGTCCGTCGACGAGTACATCACGCTCCTCGAGGACGGCATCGACCAGGACGTGGTCAAGGTCTCCGCGGACTTCCCGCTCGCCTTCCAGACCGGCTGGTCGATACTGCTCAACAAACTCCGCGAGACCGTTCCCGAATCGGTCGACCTGCTCCGGCTCTGCACGTTCTTCGCGCCGGGCGCCATCCCCGTACGGCTGGTGCGCGACCTGCCGCCGGAGGATCTTCCGGAGAAGCTCCGCGGCCTGGTGGACGACCCGGTGCGCTGGGCGCGGGCGATCAACAAGCTGCGGCAGTACGCGGTCGTGCGCGCCGCCGGGGTCGGTGAGCGCGAGGTCCACGACTCGGTGAACGGGGAGGGCCTCTCCGGCACCGCGGGCGACGCGCTCTACATGCACCGGATGGTCCACCAGATCGTCCACCAGGACATGCCCGCGCAGGACCACAAGGAATTCATCGAGGTCGTACGGCGGGCCCTGGTCCAGGCCGACCCGGGCCGGCCCACCGACACCCGGCTCTGGCCCCGGTACGCGGAGATCACCCCGCACCTCAAGTGGGCCGACGTGCTCAAGAGCACCGACCCCGCGATGCACACCCTGATCCTCAACTGCCTGCGCTACATGTACCTCTCCGGTGAGTACCGGGCGGGCATCAACCTCGGCGGGCGGGCACTGGAGGCCTGGCGCGACCTCCTCGGCGAGACCCATCCGAGGATCTGGGACCTCAGCTACCACTACGCGAATCTGATGCGCGCCGTGGGCGACTACGCCGGTACGGAGGCCATCGAGCGGGCCGCGGTCGACCATCTGCGCGAGGAGAAGGGCCCCCAGGACCTGGAGCATCTGCGGGCCGCGGGCGGGCTCGCCGCCGATCTGCGCGGTCTCGGCCGCTACCAGGAGGCGTTCGAGATCTCCGGCTGGATCCTCACGTCCTTCCGCGAACTCCTCGGCGAGCAGGACTCCCGCACCCTCAACGCCCAGAACAACCTGGCCATCTCGCTGCGGCTGCTCGGCCGGTACGAGGAGGCACTGGACCTCAACCGGCGCACCCTGGAGGCCCGTCGACAGCTTCTGCGGCCCCGCCACAGCTGGACGCTCTACTCGGAGATCAACTACGCCACGGACCTGCGGCTCCTCGGCCGCTACAGCGAGGCCGAGTCGCTCCAGTCGCAGAGTGTCCGGGTGCACCGGATGGTCCTCGGCCGGGACAATCCGCAGACCCTGCGCGCCGAGTTCAATCTCGCGCTGTGCCTGTACCGCTCCGGCGACCGCGGCAGGGCCGGGGAGCTGTTCACCCAGGTCCTGGAGAGCTGCGAGCGGGTGCTGGGCGAGAGAGACCCGCTGACCATGATGTTCGCGGCCGGACAGAGCTGCTTCGCCCGTGAGCACGGCGACATCGACCGGGCCATGGACATAAGCGGCCGTGTGGTCGACGGCTATGTGGCGATGCTCGGGGAGGGCCACCCCTATGTGGCGGGGACCCGCTCCAACCACGCCCTGATCCTGCGCAACGTCGGCGAGCGCGACCAGTCGCTGGACCTCACCGAGAACGCCCTCGCCGATATGACCAGGGCCGTGGGGGAGGCGCACCCGTGGACACTGGGCTGCGCCATCAACGCCTCCGCGCTGCGCAACATCACCGGCGACGCGGAGGGCGCGGCGGCCCTCAGCGGCGACACCATCACCCGGGCCACCGATGTGCTCGGCCGTACCCACCCGCTGACGCTCTCCGCCCGGATCGCCCACGCGGCGGACCTGCGGGGGCTGCGGGACGCGCGGCGCGCCGAGAAGTTCGAACAGGAGGCCCTGGGCGACCTGGTGGCGACGCTCGGCGCCCAGCATGTGCACACGGTGGCGGCCCGGTCCCGTATCCGGCCGTACTGGGACTTCGAGCCACCGCTCACCTGACCGCGGCCGCGCCCGCGCCGGGCGCGGTTGAGCGGGGGCCGTACGGGGGAAAGTGCGGAGACACCGTCAGCAGGGTGACGGACGGGCGCACCGGGGCCCGGGGTACGAGGGGGGACGCAATGACGGTCATCGTGGGGCCCGTGGCGCCGGGGGAGGACGGGCCCATTCCCGTGGTGGTGGGCCCGGCCGACCACTTATCGGACCCCTTACCGGGGCCGGGCGGCGGTTTCGACTCCGTGTACGAGGACGAGGAGACGCGGGACGGGGCGGCCCGGCGCGTCATCCGGGTGGCCACGGACACCTACGGCGAGGGTCTCGACCTGGCCCGGCGCTGCGCGTCCCAGGCCATGCGCAGACTCGGCGATCTGGGCGGGGGGCTGCGGCCCGACGAGATCGAGTTACAGGTCTCGATCACGCTGGACGCGGGGCTGGCGGCGGTGGTGAAGGCGGGGGCGGAGGCACAGCTCCAGGTGACGTTCCGCTGGCAGCCGGGCGGGGCGGAGGCCCCGGCGGTCCTTCAGGCCGGCGGCCCGGGGGACGGCCCCGGGGCCGGTCCTGAGAGCCGTCCCGTGGTGGACCCGGCCCCGGGCACGGCGGCGGGAGCGACTCCGTGACGGAGGAGACCGACGGCGCGGTCCGGCCGGCGGCCCCGGTGCCCGCACCGGATTCCGCGCCCGCGCCCGCGCCCGCGCCCGTACCCGTACCCGCACCCGCACCTGTACCCGAGCCCGGGTCCGTACCGGATTCCGCGCCCGTGCCCCCATCCGTAGCCGCGCCCGCGTCCGTGCCGGCCATTCCGATCCTTCCGTACAGCCGCGTCGTCGGGCAGGACGACCTCAAGCTGGCGCTGGAGCTGAACTTCATCGCGCCCGGCATCGGCGGCGTCCTGATCACCGGCAGGCGTGGCACCGCCAAGTCCACGATCGTCCGGGCGTTCGCGCTGATGGCCCGCGGTGAACTGCCCGTCACCCTCCCGATCAACGCGACCGACGACCGGGTGCTCGGCGGCTGGGAACTGGACGCGCTGATGCGCGGGGAGGCCAGGGAACAGTCCGGACTCCTCGAAGAGGCCCATGAGAAGGGCCTGTTGTACATCGACGAGGTCAATCTCCTGGACGACCATCTCGTCAACATCATCCTGGACGTCGTCTCCACCGGTGTGCTCTCCGTCCAGCGCGAGGGCATCGCCACGGCCAGGCATCTCTCCTTCGGGCTCGTCGGCACGATGAACCCCGAGGAGGGCGGGCTGCGCCCCCAACTGCTCGACCGCTTCGGCCTCATGGTGACCGCCGCCGAGCTGGACACGGAGGCACGCCATCGCATGATCATGACGGTACTGGCCTTCGACGAGGAGCTGGCCAGGAGCGAGTCGCCCTGGCGGGCCGAGGCCGAGCAGGAGAACGCCGCCCTGCGGAGCGCCCTGCTCGCCGCCAGGGCCGCCCTTCCCCGGGTCGACGTGCCCGAGGCGGTCAGCATGCTCTGCGCCGAGTGCGCGGGACGGTTCTCCGCCGTCGGACACCGGGGCGAACTCGTCACCGCGCAGGCCGCCCGCGCCCTCGCCGCGCTGGAGGGCGCGGAACGGACCGAGCCCCGGCACGTCCGGCAGGTCCTGCCGTTCGCGCTGCGCCACCGACGCCCCGAGGCCACACACGGGGGCACCTTCGCGTGGGGGCCGGACGACGACGCCCGTGTCGACGACCTCTTCGGCTGAGCGGGCCATGGCCGCGCGTTCCTCCGCGAAGGATCCGGCGCGGGTCCCCGGTGAGCCGCACCGGCGGCTGCTGACCGCCCTGGTCTGCGCCGCCGTCGAACCGGGGCTGCCCGGTGTGCTGCTGTTCGACCTGCCGCCGGACCTCGTCGCCCCCGTCACCGAGGTGTTCGCCGGGCTCCTCGGCCGTACCGCCGGGCATCCCGGCCGTACCGCCGGCGACTCCGGCGCACCCGCCGTGCCCCGTACCACCCTCGGAGCGGCCACCCGGGACGAAGACCTCTGGGTGCGCCCCCGGCTGACGCGCGGACCCGACGGCATCCGCTTCTCCCTCGCACCCGGTCCGCTCACCGAGTCCGCCGCCGGGCCCTCCCTGGTCGTCGTGCCCGATCTCGCCCGGCTGAGCGTGTCCGGTACACGGGCCACGGTCCAGCTCCTCGGCGCCGACGCCGCCACCGTCGAGCACTCCGGGCTGCGCCGCCGCTGGCAGCCCCGCGCCCGCTGGCTGGCCGTGTGCCGGGCCGAGGACACCGAGCGTGTCTCGCCGCATCTGCTCGACCGGTTCCCGGTCAGGCTCTCCGTCGCCGGACTGTGGTCGCTCCCGGCCACCGAGCCCCTCGGCCCGCTCCCCGGGACCTGGCGTACGGCTCTGGACCGGGCGGCTGCCCTGCCGGCGGACCGGCCGGCGCTCACCCTCGCCGACGAACTGGCCCCACGGGTGCTGGAACTCCTCGGGCCCGACGCCGGTCACCGCCGGGCCCTCGCGCTCGCCCGGATCGCCCGCGCCCTGACCAGGCTCGACGGTGCCACCGAGGTCACGGCGGCCCGCGCCGACGAGGCCGCCCGGCTGATCGGGCTGCCGTCCGCCCCGAGGGCGCCCGACGACGGCCCTCCCGTGCCCGGCACCGGCAGCGGCCCGGGGACCGCCGCACCGCGCCCGCCGGCACCGCTCCCCGGACCCCGCCGTACCCCGCGCCGTACGGTCCGGGGCTCCGAAGGCCGCCACCGCGCGCCCGCGGAGCGCCCGGTGCTCGCGCCCGAGCCCGCCGAGAGCATCGGGCCCGGAGCCGCCCCCGGCGCCTCGGCGCCCGCCACCCCCTATCCCGAGGACGAGGCCGCGCCGCTGCCCGAGTTCGCGTCCCTGCGCACCCCCTGGCGGCGCACGGCGGGACCCGGGGCGGCGCGCGGTCCGGTGGTGGGGGTACGCAGGTCCCACGATCTGCGGGACCTCGCGCCGGTCCGTACGGCCATGGAGGCCGCCAAGTACCAGGCGGTGCGCGGGCGTCCCGACCGGCTGGCGATCGCACCGAGCGATCTGCGCGGGTACGCCCGCGCCCCCGAGCCGGAACGGCTGCTCACCCTGGTCCTCGACCACACCTGCCGGGCCGGCTGGAACTGGCACGACGCGCTCGAACCGTTCCTCCAGTGGGCCTATGTGGGCCGGGCGTCCGCGCAGATCGTCGAAGTGGGCTCCCGGGGCGCGGCGAGCGAACTGCGCGCGGAGTCGTTCACCGCGCGCAGTGTCCTCGACCCCCGGATCGGGGCCGCGCTCGCCCGCGCGCCCGGCCGCGCCACCCCGCTGGCCCACGGACTCGAACAGGCCGGACAGGCACTGCGCCGCGCCTTCCAGCACCACCGGGCGGGACTGGTGGAGGCCTGGCTGGTCGTGGTCACCGACGGCCGCGGCAATGTGCCGCTGGAGGCCAGCCACCGGGGTGAGCCGGCGGGCGGTCCGGTCGGCCGCGCGGGGATCGACGACGCGCTCGCGGTCGCCGCCCGGATCAGCGGTATGGACCGCACCCGGCTGCACACCGTCGTCCTGGACCCGCTGCGCCAGCCGTACGCCGACCTTCCCCATCTGCTCGCGGACGCCCTCGGCGGCACGGTGATCGAGGGGCGGTCCACGGAGTCGGTGAGCGGGACGGGGGGTGACGGGATTGGGCGGTGAACCGCACCGGCTGGCCCGGTGGCTCTCCGGCTCCGGTACGGCGGGCGCACGGCTGCCCGGACCGGCCCGGCGGCCGCTGCCGACCCCCGTACCCGCGCATGCCGAGCGGGGTGAGCCCGAGGCCCTGGGCGCGGCCCCGGTGGATCCCGGCGCCCGCCTCCCGGACTCCATGGCCGTGATCAAGGTCGTACGGGGGCGGCACGCGAGCGGCCGGGAGGCGTTCGGGTTCAGCGCGCGCTGCGAGGGGCTCGCCCCGCTGCCGTACACCACGGGCCCCACCCAGTTGCGGCCCGCGTCGATCGGTCTCGGCAACGCCCGCGCGGGTGGTGAGGCACCGTCCGAACTGCTGCGTGCCATCCGGCGCTGGTCGGCCAACCAGCGTCTGCTCGCCGACTGGATCAACCGCGCCCGCGCGGAGCACGGCGCCGCGCTGCATCTGCTGGTCTGGGACGACACGGGATACGAGCTTCCCTGGGAGACCCTCTGGCTGCCGGCCGACCCGGAACACGGGCTGGCCGAAGGGCTGCTCGGCGCGCTGGTCGTGATGTCCCGCTGGACGACCATCCATGAGCTGGACCAGGATCTGCCGCAGGACCCGGGCGCCTGCAACGGCCGGGTGCTCGGCTACTTCCACCGCGAGATGCGGCACGACATGGCGGCCTTCCAGCCCTACGCCCACCAGGCCCATCTGACGATGAGCGGTTTTCTCGACGCCCTGGAGGAGCACCCGGGCGAACCGACCGGACTCGTCTATCTGGCCGCCCATGGCACCTACGACGAACGGCTGAGCGCCCTTTCCCTCGCCGAGGTGACCTGGGCGGAGCTGGACGAGCGGCCCATGGCCGTACTCCACGAGGACCGCTCACTGGTCTGTCTCAACGCCTGTCACTCCGGACGGTTCGTGGACAACGGCGCCGGGGGCGAGGACGCCCTGCGCGGCTTCGCCGAACTCTTCCTCCGCAAGGGCGCGGGCGGCGCCATCGTCACCGCGGGCAAGGTCGGCGACACCGAGGCGCGCGATCTCATCGGGCGGCTGGTACGGGAGGTGACGGCGTCGCCCGAGCGGCCCGTCACGCACTCCCTGCGCGCCTTCCGGGCCCGCGCACTGGAGGACTTCGGGCCCCTGACGGACATCCCCCGGACCCGTCATGATGACGGTGAGGTCGACAGGGACGGTCAGAAGCGGGTGCTGCGCCTGCTGTACAGCTTCATGTTCCAGTACTACGGCCATCCCCTCACCACCCTCCTGCTCTCCGGCCGGCACGACGGCGACGGTGGCGACGGTGGCGGTGGCGACAGCGCTGACGGCGCCGAGGGCGGCGAGGGACCGGAAGGGGGCGGACCGTGAGCGGCGCGGAACAGCCCCTGCTGATCGAGCCCGTCGTCAGCCGGCCGCGTGAGGCGGAGGCGGGCCGCGCCTATCTGGTCACGGTGGACCTGCGCGGCCCGCTCGGCCCCGGCGGCGCCGACGGCACGCCCGACTGGCCCTACCGGGAAGAGGAGTTCACCTTCACCGTGGGGCTCGACGGCTCCCCGTCCTTCGTCTGTGAGGTGCTGGACGACCCCGGAGTCGTGCTGCACCGCTTCGGAGGCACCTACGGACCGGCGCGCTTCGTGGTGACGGCGGGACGGACGGCGGGCCCCGCCTCGCTGTGGCTGACCATCAGCAACCAGTGGGGCATGCCGGTGCGCAAGGCCGAACTGCCGTGCCACATCAGGGAACCGGGGAGCGGGGAGGGACGGCCGCAGGCGCCGGTCGTGGGGTATGTGGCCCATACGGCCGACGCCCTCGACGCCCTCGACGCCTCGGACACACCGGAGCCCCTGGACACACCCGGGCCCACGGACGCGCCCCAGCCCACGGACAGTCCCGGGTCCACGGACAGTCCCGGGTCCACGGACAGTCCCGCTCCCGGCGACGGCTCGGACCCCGGCGACGGCCAGGACCGTAGCCCCGGTGCCGGCGGCCACGACGGCGGCGCGGCCGGCGCCGACGGTTCCGGCGTCGCATCCGCGCCCGGCGCCCCGCCACCCCGGGCGGGCCGGCTCCGCGCCTTCCTGGACCGGACGGTCCGCCCCCGGCCGCAGGCCGGGGAACCGCCCCGCGGGCCCGGCCGCCCCGGACCGGGCGCCGCCGGACCGGGCAGCACCGGACCGGACGCCGCCGTCCGCCGTGAGCGGCCGGGCCCGGAGGGGGCCGGGCCCCCGGGCCCCGGCCGCCCCGTGCTGATCGTCTCCGCCGGTGTCGACCGGGCCTGGGCGGCCTGGATCGGGGACCGCCTCGAACGGCGCGGCCTGGCGGTGGTCCACCACCGCTGGGATCCGCCGGACGGGACGCCGCTCGTGGAGTGCCTGCGCGAGCTGCTGCTCGCGCCCGGTCCCGTGCTCGTCGTGCTCAGCGAGTGGTTCTTCCGGCTCGGCCCCCGTGACGACGACGAGTGGGACACCGCGCTGCGCGAGGTGGTGGCCGCCGAGCCCGGCCGTATCGTCGCGGTCGCCGTCACCCCGTCCGGTCTGCCCGCCGCCGCCTCGCTGCTCTCCCCGCTGTCCCTGACGGATCTCGGCGCCGCCGAGGCCGAACGGCGGCTGCTCCCGGCCTTCGGTCTGGCGGCGCCGGCCGAGGCGGCGCGGACGGGCCTGGGCCCCCGCTATCCGGCGGACCCACCGGCGGTCTGGGGCGGGGTGCCCGCCAGGAACGCCCGGTTCACCGGCCGGGAGCCGCTGCTCAACGCGGCGTACCGGGCGTTCCAGGAGACGGGGCGCCGCGCCGGGGTGGTGACCCTGCACGGGATGTCGGGGGTCGGCAAGACCCAGCTCGCGGCGGAGTATGTGTACCGCTTCGGGGCGGAGTACGACGTGGTGTGGTGGGTGCCGGCGGACAAGCGGGTGACCTGCCGGCAGAAGCTGGCCGAACTGGCCCCGGCGCTGGGCCTGTCGACCGGGGTGGAGTACGGCGAGCGGGTGCGCGCGGCCCGGGACGCGCTGCGGCGCGGTGAACCGTACAGCCGCTGGCTGCTCGTCCTCGACGGGGCCGACGAACCGGACCAGCTCCGTGATCTCGTGCCGGCGGGGCCCGGCCATGTCCTGATCACCTCCCGCAACCGCGAGTGGGCCGAGCACAGCGGCACCCTGCTGGAGGTCCCCGTCTACGACCGCGAGGAGTCGGTGGCGTTCGTACGCCGCCGGGCGCCCCGCCTGACGGACGGGGAAGCGCGTCAGCTCGCCGAGGCGCTGGAGGACCTGCCGCTGCTGCTGGACCAGACGGCCGGCTGGCTCAACGACTCGGAGATGTCGGTCGGCCAGTACATCGAGGTGCTCCAGGACCGCATGGACCAGGACGTCGTCAGCGTCTCGGCCGATTTCCCGGTCGCCTTCCAGACGGCCTGGGCGATCCTGCTCGGCACCCTGCGCGAGACCGTTCCCGAGTCGGTCGACCTGCTCCGGCTCTGCACGTTCTTCGCGCCCGCCGCCATCCCCGTACGGCTGATCCGCGACCTTCCGCCGGACGCGCTCCCCGACCGGCTCCGATGGCTGGTCGAGGACCCCGTGCGCTGGGCACGGGCGCTCGGCAAGCTGCGGGAGTACGCGGTGGTGCGCGTGATGGGCACCGATGAGCGCGAGGCCTCCGGGGCCCCCGGACCGGAGACCGTCCCGGGCCCCCACGGCGGCGGGGGCGACCTGCTGACCATGCATCGGATGGTCCACCACGCCGTCCGGCTCAGCATGCCGGCGCAGGACCACGAGGAGTTCCTCGGGGTCGCGCGCCGCGCCCTGACCGCCGCGGATCCCGGCGACCCCACGAAGGTCGCGCACTGGCCCCGGTACGCGGAGATCACTCCCCATCTGATCTGGGCCGACGCGCTGATGAGCACCGATCCCGCGACACACACCCTGGTCCTCAACTGCCTGCGCCACATGTACCTCTCCGGTGAGTACGCCGAGGGCATCGACCTCGGCGGGCACGCCCTGGAGGCCTGGCGCGGACTGCTCGGCGAGACCCATCCGAGGATCTGGGACCTCAGCCACCACTACGCCAATCTGATGCGCGCGGTCGGCGACTACGCGGGCACCGAGGCGATCGACCGCGCCGCCGCCGCGCATCTGCTCGCGGAACGGGGCGGGGCGGACCTGGAGCATCTGCGGGCCGCGAGCGGGCTCGCCGCCGATCTGCGCGGTCTCGGCCGGTACGAGGAGGCCTTCGAGCTCTCCGGCTGGATCCTCGCCTCCTACCGCGAACTCCTCGGCCCTGAGGACTCCCGTACCCTCAACGCCCGGAACAATCTGGCCGTCTCACTGCGGCTGCTCGGCCGGTACGAGGAGTCCAGGAGCCTCAACCGGAGCACGCTGGAGATACGGCGCAGGGTGCTGGGCCCCGCGCACCGCTGGACCCTCTACTCCGAACTCCACCACGCGGTCGATCTGCGGCTGCTGGGCCGCTACCGGGAGGCGGAGACCCTTCAGGCGGAGAGCCTGCGGGTCCATCAGCGCGAGCTGGGGCCGGACAACCCGCAGACCCTGCGGGCCGGGCACAACCTGGCGCTCTGCCGCTATCTGGCGGGCGATCCGGCCGGTGCCAGGCCGCTGTTCGCGCAGACGCTGGAGCGCTGCGAACGGGTGCTGGGGGAGAGCGATCCGCTCACCCTGATGATCGCGACGAGCTGTGCCTGGCTGGAGCGCGAGACGGGCGACCCGCTGAGGGCGCTGCGCCGGCACACCGCGGTGGAGGAGCGCTATACGGCGATGCTGGGGCCCGGCCACCCCTTCACCGCGGGCGTTCTGGGGAACAGGGGACTGACGCTGCTGGCGCTCGGTGAGCGGCGCGCCGGGGACGAGGCGCTCGGACGGGCCCACCGCGCGATGCGGGACGCGGTCGGCCCGGACCATCCCTGGACCGTCGGCTGCGCGCTCAACGCGGCGGCGGCCCGGCTGATGACGGGCGACGCGCACGGCGCCCTGGAGCTGAGCCGGGACAGCGTCGCGAGCGCGTCGCGCGCCCTCGGACCGGAGCATCCGCTCACCCTCGTCTGCCAGGTGGGGCTCGCCGCCGCGCTGCGGGCGGTACGGCGCGCGGAGGAGGCGGCGCGCACGGAGGAGGCGGCGCTGAGCGGGCTGTCGGCCACGCTGGGGCCGCGGCATCCCCTGACGGTCCGGGCGCGCGGCCGGTCCCGTACGCACTGGGACTTCGAGTCGCAGACCATCTGACGCCCCCGGACCGCCCCGGTGCGTCCCGGTCCGCCGTGGCGACGGGCCGCACGGCCGTGGCGACGGGCCGGACAGCCCGGGGGCCCGGCCCCGCGACGATCGCGGGACCGGGCCCCCGGGTGTGTACCGGCGTGCGGGTCAGGCGTCGAAGACCTCGCTGACGAGCTGCTGCTGCTCCGCCTGGTGGCGCTTGGCCGAGCCGACCGCGGGGGACGAGGAGTGCGGGCGCGAGATGCGCCGCAGCCGCTCGCCGTGCGGGATGTCGGCGCCGACCGCCAGGTCCAGGTGGTCGATCAGGTTGAGCGCGATGAACGGCCAGGCACCCTGGTTCGCCGGCTCCTCCTGCGCCCACAGGTACTTCGCGGCGTTCGGGAACTTGGCGATCTCGGCCTGGAGTTCCGCGCCCGGCAGCGGGTACAGCCGCTCCAGACGCAGGATCGCGGTGTCCGTGATGCCGCGCTTCTGCCGCTCGGCGTCCAGGTCGTAGTAGACCTTGCCCGCGCAGAAGACGACCTTGCGCACCGCGTTCGGGTCCACGCTCGTGTCACCGATCACCGGGCGGAAGCCGCCGCTGGTGAACTCCTCCGCCTTGGAGGCCGCGGCCTTCAGACGCAGCATCGACTTCGGGGTGAAGACGACGAGCGGCTTGTGGTGCGGGTTGTGGACCTGCCAGCGCAGCAGGTGGAAGTAGTTCGACGGCAGGGTCGGCATGGCGACCGTCATGTTGTTCTGGCCGCACATCTGGAGGAAGCGCTCCGGGCGCGCGGACGAGTGGTCCGGGCCCTGGCCCTCGTAGCCGTGCGGCAGCAGCAGCGTGACGCCGGAGGTCTGGCCCCACTTCTGCTCGGCCGAGGAGATGAACTCGTCCACGACCGTCTGCGCGCCGTTGACGAAGTCACCGAACTGGGCCTCCCACATCACCAGCGCGTCCGGCCTGGCCAGCGAGTAGCCGTACTCGAAGCCCATCGCCGCGTACTCGCTGAGCAGCGAGTCGTAGACGTTGTAACGGGCCTGCTCGCCGGTGAGGTACTGGAGCGGGGTGTAGTCCTCGCCGGTCTCCTGGTCGACCAGGACCGCGTGGCGCTGGCCGAACGTGCCGCGGCGGGTGTCCTGGCCGGAGAGCCGGACCGGGGTGCCCTCCATCAGCAGCGAGCCGATGGCGAGGGTCTCGCCCATGCCCCAGTCGATCGTGCCGTCGTCCACCGAGGAGGCGCGGCGCTGGAGCTGCGGCAGCAGCCGGGGGTGGACGGTGACCGTCTCCGGGATGCTGACCTGCGACTCGGCGATCCGCTTGACGACCTCCTGCGAGACCCCGGTCGTGACGGAGACCGGGAACTCGGCCTGGACGCCGGGGACCTGGGCCGGGGCGGGCTGCGAGGTGGCCTCGCGGACCTCCGCGAAGACCTTCTCCAACTGGCCCTGGAAGTCCTGGAGCGCCTGCTCCGCCTCTTCCAGCGTGATGTCGCCGCGGCCGATCAGCGACTCGGTGTAGAGCTTGCGCACCGAGCGCTTCTTGTCGATCAGCCGGACCATCTGCGGGTTGGTGAACTGCGGGTTGTCGCCCTCGTTGTGACCGCGGCGGCGGTAGCAGATGAGGTCGATCACGACGTCCTTGTTGAACGTCTGGCGGAACTCGAAGGCGAGCCGCGCGACCCGGACCACGGCCTCGGGGTCGTCGCCGTTCACATGGATGATCGGCGCCTCGATCATGCGGGCGACATCGGTCGCGTACATGGAGGAGCGCGAGGACTCCGGGGCGGCGGTGAAGCCGACCTGGTTGTTGATGACGATGTGCACCGTGCCGCCGGTGCGGTAGCCGCGGAGCTGCGACATGTTGAGCGTCTCCGCCACCACGCCCTGGCCGGCGAAGGCCGCGTCGCCGTGGAGCGCGAGCGGCAGCACGGTGAAGTCCGTACCGCCCTTGTTGATGATGTCCTGCTTGGCGCGGACCACACCCTCCAGGACCGGGTCGACCGCCTCCAGGTGCGAGGGGTTGGCGGTGAGCGAGACCTTGATCTGCTCGCCGTCCAGACCGGTGAAGGTGCCCTCGGCGCCCAGGTGGTACTTGACGTCGCCGGAGCCGTGCATCGACTTCGGGTCGAGGTTGCCCTCGAACTCCCGGAAGATCTGGGCGTACGACTTGCCCACGATGTTGGCGAGGACGTTCAGCCGGCCGCGGTGGGCCATACCGATGACGACCTCGTCGAGCCGCGACTCGGCCGCGGCGTCCAGGACGGCGTCCAGCAGCGGGATGACGGACTCGCCGCCCTCCAGCGAGAACCGCTTCTGGCCGACGTACTTGGTCTGGAGGAACGTCTCGAACGCCTCGGCCGCGTTCAGCCGGCGCAGGATGCGGAGCTGCTCCTCGCGCTCCGGCTTGGCGTGCGGGCGCTCCACCCGGTCCTGGATCCACTTGCGCTGCTTCGGGTCCTGGATGTGCATGAACTCGATGCCGGTGGTGCGGCAGTACGAGTCGCGCAGCACGCCCAGGATGTCGCGCAGCTTCATCATCGACTTGCCGGCGAAGCCGCCGACCGCGAACTCCCGCTCCAGGTCCCACAGCGTGAGCCCGTGCTCGGTGATGTCCAGGTCGGGGTGCTTGCGCTGGAGGTAGTCCAACGGGTCGGTGTCGGCCATGACATGGCCGCGCACCCGGTAGGAGTGGATCAGCTCGAAGACCCGCGCGGGCTTGGTGACGTCCTCGTCGTGCGAGGCGTCGATGTCCTTGAGCCAGCGGACCGGCTCGTAGGGGATGCGCAGCGCCTGGAAGATCTCGTCGTAGAAGTCGTTCTCGCCGAGCAGGAGCTGACTGACGATCCGCAGGAACTCGCCGGAGGCGGCGCCCTGGATGACCCGGTGGTCGTAGGTCGAGGTCAGCGTCATGACCTTGGAGATGCCCAGCTTGTTCAGGGTGTCCTGCGAGGTGCCCTGGAACTCGGCCGGGTAGTCCATCGAGCCGACGCCCATGATGACCGACTGACCGGGCATCAGACGCGGCACGGAGTGGACCGTGCCGAGACCCCCCGGGTTGGTCAGCGAGACGGTGACACCGGTGAAGTCGTCCATCGTCAGCTTGTTGCCGCGGGCGCGGCGGACGATGTCCTCGTACGCCTGCCAGAACTCGAAGAAGTTGAGCGTCTCGGCCTTCTTGATGCCGGCGACGACGAGCTGGCGGTCGCCGTTCGGCTTCACCAGGTCGATGGCCAGACCGAAGTTGATGTGCTCGGGCTTGACCAGGGTCGGCTTGCCGTCGCGCTCCGCGAAGGAGTAGTTCATCGACGGCATCGCCTTGAGCGCCTGCACCATCGCGTACCCGATGAGGTGCGTGAAGGAGATCTTGCCGCCGCGTGCGCGCTTGAGGTGGTTGTTGATGACGATGCGGTTGTCGAAGAGCAGCTTCACCGGGACGGCGCGCACGGAGGTGGCCGTGGGCAGTTCCAGCGAGGCGCTCATGTTCTTCGCGACGGCGGCCGAGGGGCCGCGCAGCGTCACGTACTCCGGGCCCTCGTGCGCCTCGGCGGGCTTCGCCGGGGCCGCGGGCGCGGCCTTGGCGGCCGGCGCGGCGGCCGGAGCCGCGGGGGCGGCGGGCGCGGCGGGGGCCGCCGGGGCGGCGGGAGCCGCGGGCGGGGCCGTCCGCACCGGAGCGGGAGCGGGAGCCGAGGCCGCGGGGGCCGCCGGAGCCTGCGCCGCCGGGGCCGGGGCCGGGGTGGCGGGCTTGGCCGGGGCCGCGGGCGCGGCCTGGGCCGGCGCGGCCTGGGCCGTGGTCACCGAGGCACCCGCGACCGAGGTCACGGCTCCCTCCGTGGGATCGCCCGCCGTGCCGGACGTGCCCGGCTTGTAGTCGGCGAAGAAGTCCCACCAGGCACGGTCGACCGAATTCGGGTCCTGGAGGTACTGCTGGTAGATCTCGTCGACGAGCCATTCATTGGCTCCGAAGGCAGCGGCAGGGTTCTTGCCCTGCCCGTCTTCGTCGGTCGAGATGCTCGCGTTACTGGGGGACTGAGACGACACGGCGTGAACCGCCCTCTTCCGCTTCACAAGGTGATGGACAGCGGGAATCAAGGCTACGCCTACCAGGCCTTCAGGTGCAGGCCGGGCGTGCCATCGTCGCGCAAGTCACATCCGAAGGCGGGTTTCGGTGGCTGAAATGGCGGGAAACAAGCGGGGTTCCGCACCGGCGGGGCCGCGTCGGGGCAGCGTCGGGCCGGCGGAGGAGCACACGGCGTCGCGGCGAGGGCCGGGCCGCGGCGCGGTGGCTCCCCTGCCGGGGCTCCCTCGGCTGCTGCCGGGCCCTCCCCGGGCCCTCCCCGGGCCCTCCGCGGGACGTATCCCGAAGATCATGCGCCAACAGTTCGAAGCGTACGTCAACCGTGCGCCCGGGATGTTCCCGGAAGAGTGACGCGTATCAGGCATCCGCGAGCCGATTCGGCCACCCCGATCCGGCCGCCGTGCAGATCCACCGCCCAGCGCGCGATCGCCAGCCCCAGACCCGTACCGCCGTCGCTGCCGGGGCCGTGCGGGGACGGCGCGGTACCCCGGTTGAACCGCTCGAAGACCCGGTGCCGCTCCTGCTCCGGAATCCCGGGACCCTCGTCCTGGACCTCCAGATCGAGCGAATCGGGCCCGCTGCCGCGCCGGGCCCGTACGGTCACGCGGCCGTGCTGCGGGCTGTGTTTGACGGCGTTGTCGATGAGGTTGGCGACGACCTGGTGCAGCCGCTCCGTGTCGGCGTGCGCGGTCAGTTCGGGCGGCGAGACATCCAGATGCAGATGCACGTCCGTACGCGAGTGGTTGCCCGAGCCGGAACTCGTCGCGCGCTGCGAGGCGGCCAGATTGGCCTCCTTGAGCACTCCGGAGAGATACGGCCACACCTCGAAGCGATGGGCCTTCAGCGGTACGACGCCGTTGTCCAGCCGGGACAGGTCGAGCAGGGTCTCCGTCAGCCGGCCGAGCCGCTCCGTCTGCCGCAGCGCTGTGAGCATCGTCTCGGGATCGGCGGCCGACACCCCGTCGACCACGTTCTCCAGCACGGCGCGCAGGGCCGCGATGGGCGTGCGCAGTTCGTGCGAGACATTGGCTATCAGCTCCTTGCGGTGCCGGTCCTCCGCCTCCAGGTCGTCGGCCATGCGGTTGATCGTGGAGGCGAGGTCGCCCAGTTCGTCCTTGCGGTCGGCGCCGCTCACCCGGCGGGTGTAGTCGCCGTGCGAGATGCCCTTGGCGACGGTGTTCATCTCGTCGAGGGGCGCGGTCAGCCCGTGGGCCACGAACTGGGTGATCAGCAGGGTGGCGATCACCGAGAAGACCGTGATGAAGCGCAGCTCCGTCTCGGTGCGCAGGGCCACCATCAGCAGACCGGTGGTGATGAAGACGGAGACAACGACCAGGGTGCCGAGCTTGGCCTTGATGGAGAACGGCCGCAGGCCCGTGCTCTCCGGAGCGCCGGCGGCCGGCGGACGGGGATGCCGGGCCCGCTCGGCCGCGCGCCGGCCCGTCCGGTCGTACGCCCCGGCCCCGGCACGCACGTCCCTGCCGGGGCCGTCGCCGCCGTGTCCATACCCGCCGTACCCGCCGGATCCGTCCGCGCCGTCTCCGTACCCGCCGGATCCGTGTGCGCCGTGTCTCTCCGCGCCCGGTGTGCCGTGGCCGTGTCTGTCCCCGCCGGAGCCGCCGCCGGGGCCGCCGGACCCTGACGGGCTCATGGCGCGGGGGTCTCCAGCGCGTACCCGACACCGTGCACCGTACGGATCCGCTCGGCACCGATCTTCCGGCGCAGCGCCTTGATGTGGCTGTCGACCGTACGGGTGCCCGAGGCGTCCGCCCAGTCCCACACCTCGGCGAGGAGCTGCTCCCGCGAGAGCACGGCCCGCGGGGTGTTCGCCAGACAGACCAGCAGATCGAACTCGGTGGGGGTGAGATGCACATCCTCACCGCGCACCCGCACCCGGCGCTGCGCGTGGTCGATCTCCAGCTCGCCCAGGCGCAGGATGCCGCTGCGCGGTGTCACCGCGGCGAGCGCCGCGCGCTCCACCCGGCGCAGCAGCACATGGACCCGCGCGGCCAGTTCGCGCATGGAGAACGGCTTGGTCATGTAGTCGTCGGCGCCGACCCCGAGGCCGACCAGCATGTCGGTCTCGTCGTCGCGTGCCGTCAGCATCAGCACGGGCACCGGGCGCTGGGACTGGACCCGGCGGCAGACCTCCAGGCCGTCGAAGCCGGGCAGCATCACATCGAGGACCATCAGGTCCGGCTGCCAGGCCTCGGCCGCGTCGACGGCCGCCGGGCCGTCCACCGCCGTCTGCACCAGAAATCCCTCGGCCCTCAGCCGTGCTGCGATGGCGTCCACGATCGTCGCGTCGTCCTCGACGACCAGAACCCGGCGCTGGGCGCCGGGCGTGGCCGCGACTCCGTTGTGGCTGGTGTGTGTCTGCTCCATCGCCCCGCCCCTGGTACGCGTTCCGCGATCCTTGATCCACGATCCGCGCGGAGACGCGGATCGATGTGTGTGTGGTGCAGCGTAGAGGCAGCGGGAGCTTTCCGGCTACGCAGTGCGAACAGCGAGATGGACCACGTCGGGTACGCCTCGGGCAACCCGGATCTCTTCCTCCCGTACCCCGGTGAAACCGGCATTCCGCAACGCATCGCCGAAGGCGGGGGAGGGCTGGGCCGACCATACGGCGAGCACACCGCCGGGTTTCAGCCGCGCGCGGCAGGCGGCCAGTCCGTCCGCCGCGTACAGATTCCCGTTGCCTTCGGTCACGGTCCAGTCCGGGCCGTTGTCGATGTCCAGGCAGAGGGCGTCGTAACGCTCCGTGGCGGTGCGCACGTACTCCACCAGATCGGCGCGGACGATCGCCGTGCGCGGATCGGCCAGCGCCGAGGACGAGATCCGGCCGAGCGGACCCTCCCGGTGCCAGTCGATGACGGCCTGCTCACGCTCGACGACCACGATCCGGCCCCAGCGGGGATCGGCGGCGGCGTGCGCGAGGGAGAACCCCACCCCGAGGCCGCCGACGAGGACGGACGGCCGCGGGGAGGGCGGTCCGGGGCGCGGGGCGGGCGGTTCCGGTCGCGGTCCGGAACGGGTGGCGAGGAGCGTGGCCAGCGCGGCGTCGATCAGCAGCCGCTCGGAACGGCCGTCCGAGGTGTCCATCAGGAAGCACCCGTTGGCGATGATTTCCAGCCGTTCGCCGTGCTGTCGCAGCACGATCTCGCCGTAGGGGCCGTCACGGCGGTCGAGGGTGACGGGAGCGGAGTCCGGGGCGGGAGCCGGGGCGGAGGCGGGGGCCGGGGCGGGGACGGGGACGGGGCTCGGGACGGGGACCGAGGGGGGTACGGATTCGGATGTGGCGGGTGCGGGCATGCGGACCTCTCCGTCGCTGGACGTCGTGGCCGACATCCTGGTGCGCGGGGCCGGAGAGGGACAAATCCGCGTACGGGGGGCGGCGAGCGGGGCGGGAGATTCGCGTTCGGGGGCGGCGAGCGGCGCGTGCGGTGCCGCGCGTGGTGCCCCTCCGGCCGGGCGTCCGCCCGGTGGAGGTGCCTCAGTGTCCTTCCGGCCGGGCGCCGCGCCACGCGTACAGCGCCGCGCCGACCCCGTACGCGACGGCCGCGACCGCCCACGCCGCGCCCTGCGGCCCCGGCTGCATCGGCCAGGCCCATACGGCGCCGACGCCGCCCGGCGTCCTCGGCGCCGACAGATACGCGGCGCTCAGATAGAGCGTCATCGGCAGCCAGCTCAGCCGCGCCCCGAGCAGGGCCGCCGCCGCGGCCGTGACCCCGGCGGCGCCGAGGAGATTGCGCACCATCGCCGGGGCGCCGAACTCGTCGGGACGGCCGGGGACGGCGAGCGCGAGCAGCCCGGCCGCGAGCACGGTCAGCACGACGAGATGGACCAGCCGCCGGGGCCACCAGGGGCGTACGGCCGTACGGTCCAGCTCGTCGCTGTGGGTGTACAGCCCGGTGCCGATCGCCCCGGCGGCGATCAGTGGAGCGAGCACGACCACCGGGACCCGGGCGCTGTGATCGAAGTGCGGCTGCGCCTGGAGCCAGTGCGCGGCCCACGCGGCGGTGAGCGCGGTGCCGACGAGCGTGCCGAGGGTGGCGGGCAGGACACGCGAGCGGGCATAGAGGACCGCGGCGAGGCGGGCGGGGGTGGTGACGGGGGCAGTGACGGGGGTCGTCCCGGGGGCGCCGGAGGCCATGGTCATGGGAGCGGCACCTCGTCGGCGCGGCAGCGGCCGGTTGCCAGGTAGCGGGTGAGAAAGGCACGGCTCTGCTCGGCGTTCATGGCTTCCAGCCGCTTGAGGTGCGCCGTGGCCTCCGGCCATGAGGGGGCGCCGGAGTCGGGCCGGGGAGCGAGCCATTGGTGTACGGCGGCGCTGACGGCGGTGGCCCGCTCCCGGGCGGCGGCGTCGGACGCGGTCTGATCGCAGTCCTCGTCGAAGAGCCCGCCGACCGCCCAGTTCGCGTAGAGGGCGGGATCGGGGAGCCTGTTGCGTACGGCCAGGCCGGCGGGGCTCAGCAGGCGCGCCTCCCCCCGACGGAGCGTGTGCGGGTGGTCGACCCAGCGCACGGGCGCGCCCGGTACACCGCGCAGTCTCGCGTTGACACCGGCGAGCGCGGACGAGGTCGCGGGCAGCAGTTTCCGGTCGACGGCCGTCACGCACACCTGCGGTGTGCCGTCGTCGCAGACCAGCCGGGCCGCCTCCGGATCCGGCCGCCACACGGCGTCACCGGTCCGCGCGATCGGTACGGCGGCGGCGACGGCGAGGACCAGGGGCACCAGCGCGACGAGGCGGGACCGGGCCGCGTACGCCAGGAGCGCCGTCGCCGCGAGACCGCCCGTCCACACCGCGCTCGCGGGTCCGAACCACCACACCGGCCGGTCCCAGGAGTACGTGTGGTCGATGCCCGGATCCAGCCAGCGGGCGTCCGCGCCGCTGTACACCGGAACGGCCAGACCGACATAGGCGACGAGTGCGAGCCCGGGTGCGGCCAGACGCCACGGGATGAGCCGCCCGGCGACGAAGCCCAGCACACCGAGGGAGGCGAGGGCCACCAGATCGGCGGCGATCAGTGACACGAACGGATGGCCATCGCTCGCGTACGGCCAGGTCGCGAGGAGACAGGCGCCCGTGCCGACGAGATAGCCGGCGGGCGGCCAGAGCGCCGCCGGCGCCAGCGCGTGGAGTGCCCGGCGCAGCGGGGTACGGGCGAGCGAGGACCACAGCTCGTCGGTGCGGCGCCGCCGCTCCCGTCCGCCCTGCCAGCACCCGGCGGCGACGGCGAGGGGTCCGCAGAGCAGTACGGCCGCGACGCGGGCCAGATCGGTGGTCTCCGTCCAGCGCCCCTGCCAGCGGTCGGCGCTGGAGAAGAGGGTGACCGCGATGATCACGGCGGCCGCCGCCCCGGTCCAGGGGCCGATGCCCCGCAGCAGCTCGGCGCGGAGGGGGCGTGCGGCCCGGAGGCGCGTGGGGCCGTGGTCGTTCCGGGGGCCGGGACCGGGGCCGTGGCCGGGGTTGTGGTCGGGGTTGTTGCTGGGGTTGTGGTCGTGCGGCGTGCCGGGGGTGTCCGTCGCACCGGACATGCCGAGGGCGCTCATCGCCCGGCATCCGGGGTGTTCCCGGACGGGGTGGTCCCGGACGGTGCGGTTTTGGACGGGGTGGTGTTGGGCGGGGCGGTCCCGGGCGAGGTCCCGGACGCCGCGCGGTGCGACCGTATCGCCCGGACCGCCGCCGTGTAGCCGCGCTCGATCGGGTTGTCGCCCGCCTCGCCCGCGCCGGATCCCAGCGCGGTCAGCTCCGCCGTCGTACCCCGGAACGCGACCCGGCCGGATTCCAGCAGCGTCACCTCGGAGCAGGCCGCCGCGACATCCTCCACCAGGTGTGTGGAGACGATCACGGTGGAGGCCGCCCCCACCTCCCTGAGCAACTCCCTGAACTCGACGCGCTGTTCCGGATCGAGACCGGCGGTCGGCTCGTCGAGCAGCAGCAGATCCGGCTCGTTGACGATCGCCTGGGCGATCCCGACCCTGCGCACCATGCCTCCCGACAGGGTCTTCACCTTGGCGTCGATACGGTCCGCCAGCCCCACCCGGCCGACCGCGCGCTCCACGGCCCCCGGTACGCGCGGCGCGGGCATCTCCTTGAGCCAGGCCACGTACGAGACGAACTCGCGGACCGTGAAGCCCGGGTAGTAGCCGAACTCCTGCGGGAGATAGCCGAGCCGCCGCCGTACCGCCGCGCGGGCCCGGTGCTCGGAGACATCCCGGCCCAGCAGCTCCACCCGCCCCTCGGCGGGCGCGGCGACCGTTGCCAGCACCCGGATCAGGGAGGTCTTGCCCGCGCCGTTGGGGCCGAGCAGTCCGTGCACGCCGGTGCCCAGGCCGAGTTCGACCGTGTCGAGCGCGACCGTCCGGCGGTGTCTGACGGTCAGTCCCCGTACCGCCACCGCCACCGCGTCCGTTGCCGTCACGCGCGTTCCCCTCTCACTCATGTCAGTCGTGTCTCACTCATGTCAGTCGTGCGTGCCAGTCGTGCTGTTCTTCCGCGGCGGCTGTTCTTCCGTGGCGTTCGCTTGCGTGGTGTTCGTCCGTGGGGCGCGCGTCCGTGCGGCGCGCGTCCTTTCCCGTGTCTCATGCGCGCCCCGGAGCGCCGAAGGACGGACGGTCGAACGAGCGCCGCCGCAGCACCAGCAGCCCCGCGCACACCACGGCCCCGGCGGCCCAGCCGCCCTGCGCCGCCGCCCCGGCCAGGAAGCGCGTCAGATACGCCGACAGCTCGGCCGCCGGCAGCGGCGAGATCCCCGTACCGCCACCCCGGCGCGCCGCTCCCAGCAGCGATACGGCGATCGCCACCGTCCACAGCGCCGCCACCGCCCCGGCCGCCGTACGACAGCCCACATACGAACCGAGCACCAGCGTGGCCAGCGTCAGCGCCAGGGCCGGGAGCAGCCAGGCCGCCGCGCCGGGCACATCCGCCGAGGACGGCAGCAGCGCCCCGGCCAGGGTCAGCAGCGGCAGGCTCACGGCCAGCACCGCCGTCGTACGGGTCAGCAGCAGCCGCAGTCCGCCGCCCGGTGTGGACGCGCCGATCTCGTGCATCGGGTCGACGTGCTCCCCGTACGACACGGCCACCCCGGCCAGCGGCAGCACCGGCGCCAGTGCCAGCAGCAGCGGGCGCGCCCCGGTGAAACCGGCGCCGTACGCCAGACCGACCGCCCCCGCCGCCACCAGCACCAGGGCCACCAGCCAGGAACCGCGCAGCGCCGGTCCCGCCGCCCACAGGACCCGGGCCGTCAGCCCGAGCCCGGGGGCAGTCGGCGCGGACAGCCCCGCCGTGGGCCGCACCGCCGTCGACCGGCCCGCCGCCGTCGCCGTCGCCAGCACCGCGTCCCGCACCTCGGCGAGCACGGGACCCGCGGCTCCCCCGCGTACCGCCGCGGACACCCGGACCGCGCACGCGCCGCACGACTCGACGTGCTTCTCCAGCGACCAGGCGTCGGGCTCCGGCGCCGAGCCCGCGGCGTAGCGGACGGCCAGCGCGTCCTCCACATGCCAGGCGCCCGTGCCCCGCTGCGCACCATGCGCCGTGCCCTGTTCCAGGCCGTGCCCCGCGCCGTGCCCCGTGCCCTGCTTCCCGTTGTGCTTCATGCCGTGCCTTCCGTCGGCGCGATCCGTTCCGGAGCGGCGATCCGTTCCAGAGCGGCCCGCAGCTCCTTGCGGGCCCGCATCGCACGGGTCTTGACCGTGCCTTCCGGTATGCCGAGGAGCTGTGCGGTCTCCCGGGTGGTCAGTCCGTCGACGACCGTGGCGCGCAGCACCTCGCGCAGCTCCGGGGAGATCCGGTCGAGGGCCGCGCCGACGTCTCCGTACTCCAGCCCGGCCAGCACCCGTTCCTCGGCGGAGGGCGTGACGGGGCGCGGTTCGTACGCCACTTCCGCCCGGTCGTTCCGCTCGGTCCGTGCCCGTGCGCGCTGGGCATCGACCAGCCGCCGTGCGGCGATCACCCACAGCCAGCCGCCCGCCTCGCCGCCCTGGTGGGTCGCGGCCGAGCGCCATACGGTCACGAAGGTGTCCTGGAGCACTTCCCGTACGGTCTCGGGGTCGGGGCACCGACGCGTCAGCCGGGCCAGCAGCCAGCCGGCGTGCCGGTCGTACAGCAGGGCGAGTGCCTCCGCGTCCCCCTTGGCCACGGCGCGCAGCAGCGTGCCGTCGTCGCGGTCACCCCTCATGGGGCGGAACAGTCTCACGCCTCTCTATCGCCGCCACCCGCGGCGGCGGTTCACGGGGGTCCGCCGGGCCGCCCGGTCGTGGATTGCCGGGTCCGCCGGGTCCGTCGGGTCCGCCGTTGCGCCGGGTCAGGAGGGTCCGCCGGGTCAGGAGGGCAGTCAGGAGGGCAGGGGGACCGCGGCGATGACGCGCTGGAGCGCGGGTACGGGCTCCGCGTCGGAGACCGCGACCTCGTGGCCCGCGTGGTTGACGGCGTAGACGAAGGCGTCGGGGGCGGGCCGGTCGAACATCACACGGGGGAGCCGCTCGATACCCGACGCGGCCAGGGCCTCGCGCAACGCGCCCAGCTCGGCGGGGCGCATCCGTCCCGCTCCGGCCGTACGGCCGGAGGACAGGACGGTGTAGGCGCCGTCGTTGTTCACCACCACGCTGTCGCGCCGGCCCGCGATACCGCCGGACCTGGTGACGACGACGAGGGTCGCGTCGCGCGGCGGGCGCGGGGAGGCCGGCCCGGTGGGCCCGCCAGGGGCGGACGCGGCAGTCGAGGCGGACGGGCCGGACGGGACGGCTGTACCGGACGGGGCGGCTGGGCCGGGCGGGACGGTTGTGCCGACGCGCGGCGTATCCGTACCGCTTCCCCTCGCGCTTCCGCTTCCGTCGCACCCCACCAGCAGCAGCACCGGCACCAGCACCGCCAGCAGCGCTCCACCCGCGGACCCTAGTGATCGCATCTCGCCGACTCCCCCTCCGTGGCCGTGCCCGTGTCCGGCCCCGAGCATGCCGCTCGACGCCTCGTGGCGACAGAGGCCCGCGGGGCGTCGCGCCGCGATGCCGGGGCGCGCGGGCCGATGCGAGCGAGGTGCGAGGCGGCGGATCGTCACCCGCTCACCAGGGACGACGGAGGGTGGCGCGCCCGTCTTCGTCCCGATGTCGATCGGCCCCGATTCCCCCGGCCGGGAAGCCATCAGGGGCGCGGCGCGTTGACCGCACACCGCCCTTTCGCCGGGGCGGGTTCCGGAGGGCCGACCCGGCCGACATGATCGCTCAGAGCGAACGCGGCCCGGGGAACATCCAGGGGCTCACAAGCATTGAGTCGGTATAGCTCAACTTGACTGCCGAAGGGGAGATCATGGCTGCCATGTCCACACCGCTCACGCTTCCCGTGCTGCCGCTCGACGACGAGGTCGTGCTGCCCGGCATGGTGGTGCCTCTCGACCTGTCCGACACCGAGGTCCGCGCCGCGGTGGAGGCCGCCCAGGCCGCCGCCAGGATCGGCGACGGAGGGACGGGCAAGCCGAAGGTGCTGCTCGTGCCGCGCATCGACGGGACCTACGCCGGGACCGGCGTGCTGGGGACCGTCGAGCAGGTCGGCCGGCTCTCCGACGGCGACCCGGGAGCGCTGATCCGCGGCCGTGGCCGCGTGCGGATCGGTGCCGGTACGACAGGGCCCGGCGCGGCCCTGTGGGTCGAGGGCGTGAGCGTCGACGAGACCGCTCCCGAGCCGCTGCCCGGCTCGGTCACCGAGCTGGTCAAGGAGTACAAGGCGCTCGCCACCGACTGGCTGAAGAAGCGTGGCGCCTGGCAGGTCGTGGACCGCGTCCAGCAGATCGAGGACGTGTCCGCGCTCGCCGACAATTCCGGTTATTCGCCCTTCCTCTCCACCGCTCAGAAGGTGGCGCTGCTGGAGACCACCGACCCGGTGGCCCGGCTGAAGCTCGCCACCGAGCAGCTCCGTCATCATCTGGCCGAACAGGACGTGGCCGAGTCCATCGCCAAGGACGTCCAGGAGGGCGTCGACAAGCAGCAGCGCGAGTTCCTGCTCCGGCGCCAGCTCGACGCCGTACGCAAGGAGCTGCGCGAGCTGAACGGCGAGGGGGACGAGGACGAGTCCGGGGACTACCGCACGCGCGTCGAGGCGGCCGACCTGCCCGAGAAGGTGCGGGAGGCCGCGCTCAAGGAGGTCGAGAAGCTGGAGCGCGCCTCCGACCAGAGCCCGGAGGGCTCCTGGATCCGCACCTGGCTGGACACGGTGCTGGAGCTGCCGTGGAACGAGCGGACCGACGACACCGCCGCGTTCGACATCCGGGGCGCGCGGGCGGTCCTCGACGCCGAGCACGCGGGCCTGGACGATGTGAAGGAACGGATCACCGAGTATCTGGCCGTGCGCAAGCGGCGCGCGGACCGTGGGCTCGGCGTGGTCGGCGGCCGTCGCGGCGGCGCCGTGCTGGCCCTGGTCGGGCCGCCCGGTGTCGGCAAGACCTCGCTCGGCGAGAGCGTGGCGCACGCGATGGGCCGGAAGTTCGTCCGGGTCGCGCTCGGCGGCGTACGGGACGAGGCGGAGATCCGCGGACACCGGCGCACGTACGTCGGCGCGCTGCCGGGCCGTATCGTCCGGGCGATCAAGGAGGCCGGTTCGATGAACCCGGTCGTCCTGCTCGACGAGATCGACAAGGTCGGCTCCGACTTCCGCGGCGATCCGGCCGCGGCGCTCCTCGAAGTCCTGGACCCGGCGCAGAACCACACCTTCCGCGACCACTATCTGGAGGTCGAACTCGACCTGTCCGACGTGGTGTTCCTCGCGACGGCGAACGTCCTGGAGGCGATCCCGGAGGCGCTGCTCGACCGGATGGAGCTGGTCAGGCTCGACGGCTACACCGAGGACGAGAAGATCGTCATCGCCCGGGACCATCTGCTGCCCAGGCAGTTGGAGCGCGCGGGGCTGGAGCCCGGCGAGGTCACCCTGGAGGAGGACGCGCTGCGCAAGCTGGCCGGGGAGTACACCCGGGAGGCCGGCGTACGGAACCTGGAGCGGGCCATCGCCCGGCTGCTGCGCAAGGTCGCGGCCGAGCACGAGCTGGGCGACCGTGAGCTGCCGTTCACCCTCGGCGCCGAGCATCTGCGGAAGCTGATCGGACGGCCGCACCATGTGCCCGAGTCCGCGCAGGACCCGGCGGAGCGCCGTACGGCGGTGCCGGGCGTGGCCACGGGCCTCGCGGTGACCGGCGCGGGCGGTGACGTCCTCTATGTGGAGGCGTCGCTGGCCGACCCCGAGACCGGCGGGTCGGGGCTGACCCTGACCGGACAGCTCGGTGATGTGATGAAGGAGTCGGCACAGATCGCGCTCTCCTTCCTGCGCTCGCGCGGCGCGGAACTGGAGCTGCCGGTCGCCGATCTCAAGGACCGGGGCGTGCACATCCACTTCCCGGCGGGCGCGGTCCCGAAGGACGGACCGAGCGCGGGCATCACGATGACGACGGCACTCGCCTCGCTGCTGAGCGGGCGCCTGGTCCGTACGGATGTCGCCATGACCGGCGAGGTCTCGCTGACCGGTCGCGTGCTGCCCATCGGCGGCCTCAAGCAGAAGCTGCTGGCCGCCCACCGCGCGGGCATCACGACGGTCGTGATCCCGAAGCGCAACGAGGCCGACCTGGACGACGTCCCGGCCGAGATCCTCGACAAGCTGGACGTCCACCCGGTGACGGACGTCCGCCAGGTCCTGGACCTGGCGCTGTCCCCGGCGGAAGTACCGCTCCCGGCAGCGGCCTGACCCCCGGTAGACCCGCCCTCCACGCACAACCCACGACCGCGGCCGGCCCCCCACCGGGGCCCGGCCGCGGCCGCGTCCACCCACGAGCGGCAGCGGCGGTTCGGACGCTCGCCCGGACCGGGGGTGCGCTGGTGCCGGGTGCGGGGCGGGCTGACCGGTGGGCGGGTGCTGGCGGGTGGGTCATGACAGCGGGGCCGGCGGGGTGTCGCGGTCCCGGCCGGCCTTCCGTTCCGGGCGGGACCGCGCGTGGGTGGGGTGGCGGGGAGTCAGCCGTTCGCCAGGGCCTGGACGCGTTCCAGGGAGCCGTTGAACCTGTTGTGGTCGCCGACGATCGGGCCCTTGGAGGTGTACTGCCAGATCGTGTGGAAGCCCCAGCCCGCGGGCAGTTCACCGACCGTGGTGGTGTAACGCGGGATCCACAGCGGGTTCGTGGCGCCGAAGCCCGTGTAGTTGCCGGTGCAGGCCTTCCACCAACTCGTGGACGTGTAGATCACGGCGTCCCGGCCGGTGCGGGACCGGTAGGTGTCCAGGAAGTCGCCGATCCAGTCGATCATCTGGCCCTGTGTCTTGCCGTAGCAGGCCGCGCCGTACGGGTTCCCCTCGATGTCCAGCACCCCCGGCAGGGTCTTGCCGTCGCGCGACCAGCCGCCGCCGCTGTCGACGAAGTAGTCGGCCTGGCCCGCGCCGCTGGAGTCGTTGGGGGTGGCGAAGTGGTACGCCCCGCGGATCAGGCCCACGTTGTAGGCGCCGTTGTACTGCTGTGCGAAATAGGGGTTCTTGTAGTAGTTCCCCTCCGTCGCCTTGGTGTAGGCCCAGTCCACTCCGCTGCTCCACAGGGCCGTCCAGTCGACATTGCCCTGGTGTCCTGAGACGTCCACGCCCTCGGTCTGCGGGACCCGGTCCGCACGGGGCGGAAGGCCCCGGTCGTCCTGCTCGACGACGCCCATGCCCATATGGGCCGTACCTCGTGCGGGGGGCTCGGCCGGCGGATCCGCCGGCCCGTCGGTCGCGCCCGCCCCACCCGGCAGGGTGAGGAGAAGCGCGGGAGTGGTGAGGAGCGCGGCGACCGCGGCGATGAGTGAGCGGCGGCCGGTCGTTCCGGATCTCTGCACGGACATCTCGTGCCTCCGAAGACCTGGTGGGGGGAGCGCGTGAAGCGGCGCATAGAGAGCGGTCCACAGGAGAAGATTGTGGACAAATCACCCATAACGCTACGCAAATGGACCAGTTGACGGAAGCGCGCCACGCGGCTCTCGTCGGGATAAACCTGCGAAATACTGTCCGAGCTGCGGCAACAGCCGTGGGCGAAGGAAACCTTCAGGGGCGGAAAAGCGCGCGATGGGTGCTGACGTGCACGGGACCGGTACGGGAAATGAGCCGGAGCACACCCGGTGGAAGGGTGTGGACCAGGAATTCCTGGCTCTGGAACGGGAACTGGCTGTCTTTCTGCGCCGGGCCCGCGCCAATTCCGGCGAGGTGGCTCGTGAGGTCCATCCCGAGCTGGAGCCCGCGGCGTACGGACTGCTCGTACGGCTGGAGGAGACCGGCAGTCAGCGGGCCACCGAACTGGCCGCGTACTTCGGGGTCGGCAAGGCGACGATGAGCCGCCAGCTCCGCGCCCTGGAGGTGCTGGGCCTGGTGACGCGCGAGCCCGATCCGGCCGACGGCCGCGCCTGGCTCATCCGTATCACCGAGGAGGGCACGACCCGCTTCCGGCGGGTCAGGAACGCGCGCCGGGAGCTGTACGTACAGAAGCTCGCCGACTGGGACCGCGCGGAGATCGCCGAGCTGGCCCGGCTGCTCCACCATCTCAACGAGCGCGCCGAGAGCTGACGCACCGACGGGCCGGGGAGCCGGTCCGCGCGGCGGGGCGCGGCGGCTCCAGCCGTCCGCCGTCCGCCGTCCGCCGTCAGCCGCCTCACAGCTCCACGAACGCCACCGTCGCGTCGTCGCTCGGCTTGCCCCTGCGGAACGCCAGCCCGTCCGGGTCCGCCCACTCCGCCGCCCGGACCCGGTCGATCAGCTCCTGCGGACCGTTCTTACGCACCAGCGCCAGGCAGTCCGCCCAGCCGCCCTCGCCGAAGACATCCACCCAGCGGGCCGCGCCGTCCGTCAGCGCCAGCAGGGACCGCACCTCCGCCAGCGGTGTACGGCCCGTCACCGCCTTCGCCGCGACCGCCGGGTCGGCCGCCGCCGTGAAGAAGCCGCCGTCCGCGTTGCGCAGCGCGTCCGCGGAGGCGGCCGACCGCAGCGCCTCGCGCGGTACGCGGTCCAGACGGTCGTCCAGCACCGCCCGCACCGCGCCGTCCGGCGACTCCAGGAGCAGTGTCGAGTCGGAGAGGACCAGATGTTCGAACTCGTCCGCGCCCCAGCGCGCCAGGACCACCGTGGCCTGAGGGGTACGTACGTGAGAAAGGTCACATGTTTCGCGATGTGCGTCCGCCGTACGTGTGATCGATACGCCGAGGACCTCTGCCAGCGTCATATCCCGGCGGGAACCGGACAGTTCGGTGAGCGCTCCGCCCAGCCTGGCGGTGAACCAGGGCACGCCATGCACACAACCGTCGTCCCCGGCCGGAGGCGTCACCCCGTCCAGGACGACCAGCGTTCCGCCCCGGCCGGCGGCGGGCAGAGCCACGGATGTCCAGTCCTCATTGGGCCTCGCGGCGGCCCCCGGCACGCTGGCCAGTTCGATGCGCATGATGTCCAGTCTGCACGATTCCACCGAGGGCCCGCATGAGTCCTTCACGGTCTCTGCACGCACGCCCCGTGGACTCGTAGGGCCAGGTCAACCACTGTCATTCGGTCAGAATCAACGTGCGGCGGGGCCGGGGCCGGAAGAGGAAGGGGGTGCCGGGGAAGCTGCGGGCGCGCATCCTGCCAAAGCCCGCCCGGAAGGTCCACCCGGCACACCAGGTTCCGGCTGGGCCCCGGCTGGGAAGAGTTGTTCGCCAACTCCTTCGTGATGTTCACTCGTTCAGGTGGCGGAGCGGCCGACGCGTGCCTCCCTCCCATATGCGCTGGAATGGTCGGAAGCCGTGCCAGGGGTGGGGGATTCCTACGTGTGACCGGTCGTCACCTCTGCTTCATGGGCGGACGAATCAAGAATGCGAGCACCGGTGCAGAAGAAGCGGCCTCGGGGTAACGGTGTCACGCGCGGCGGGACGACCAAGGCTGAGACCGGCACGGCCACGGTAGGCACGGCCGGCACGAGCGGTAAGGGCAAGAAGCCCGGCAAGGGCGCGAGCGGCACGGGCGCCCCCGGTACTGACAGGCCTACGACCGGTACGGCCGGGCTCGGGTCCGGCACGGACGGGCCCACTACCGGTACGGCCGGGCTCGGGTCCGGTGCGGCCGGGCCCGCGAGCGGTACGGACGCAAGCGGCGCGGTCCGGGAAGGACGGCGCGTGCGGGTACGCAGCCGGCTGGTCGCCGGGGTCGCCGTCCTCGGCATCACCGTCGTCGCGGCGGGCACCCCCGCCGTACTCACCGCCTCCGCCGAACTGAACGACGCCCAGCGTCTGGTCACCCTCGCCGGGCTCAACCAGCAGGCCGCGGTCCTCGCCCACTCCCTCGCGGACGAACGCGACGAGGTGGTCGTCTTCATCGCCGCCGGGCGGGAGGAACAGCCGGGCGGCGCGGACTCCGGCGACGCGGCGGGCTCCGACAGCGGCACGGGCACAGGTACCGGTACGGGCTCGGGCTCCGGCAGCGGTGGCAAGGGCAAGCACACGATCTCGGACACCCGCAGCACGCGGGTCGACCGGCAGATCGACGAGATACGCACCACCGCCTCGGCCGCTCCCGGACTGCTGCACGACCTCTCCACCGTCCCCTCCATCCGCCGTACCGCGCTCACCGGCAAGGGCTCGGCGCTGGAGGCGTACCGCGCGTACTCCGACGTCATCGCCAAGCTCCAGGCGCTCGCGGACGAACTGGCCGAGAAGACCCCGGCCGAGGCCGCCGACGGCACCCGCGCCCCCGGCGCGCTCGGCCGCGCCGTCGAGCAGGCGTCCGCCACCCGCGGACTGCTGCTGGCCGCGCTCGCCGTGCCCGCGCCCACGGACACCGCCCCGCAGTACGACCCGATCACCGGACTGCCCATCGAGTCCTCGGCCGACGCGGACAGCGAGAAGAACGACCAGTTGCGCGACGAGCTGAGCGCCGCCGCCCAGCAGTCACGTGTCCGTGAACTCGCCGCCCTCGCCGACTTCGACCAGACCGCCGACAGCGAGGCACGCGAGTCCCTGACGGCCACCGTCACCGGACCCGACGTCAAGACCGCCGAGGGGTATCTGACCCGGCTCACCGACCGGCCCGAGCTCTCCGACGCCGACCGCGAGGCCAACCAGAAGAAGGTCGAGTCGGCGCTCTCCGCCAGGATCGACCAGATGCGCGGCGTCGAGTCCGGACTCGGCACCAGCCAGTTGGAACGTCTCGAAACGCTCCGCGACGACGCCGTCACCGGCCTCGAACTGCGGATCGCGCTGCTCGGCGGCTGTCTGCTGATCGCCGTCGGGGTGTCCACCGCCGTCGCCCGTACGCTCACCAGGCCGCTCGCCGTCGTACGGATCGGCGCGGCCCGGCTCGCGGCGGCGCCGGAGACCGAGGAACCGGTCAGGTTCACCGGGCGCAACGACGAGTTCGCCCAGGTCGTACGGTCCCTCAACGGCCTGCACGGCAAGCTGCTCGATCTCTCCGCCCGCGCCGAGACGCTCGACGGCGACCGCGCGGGTCTGATCGCCGCGCGCGAGAAGGTCGTCGCGCAGCGCGCCGAACTCCAGGAGCGCACGGCCGAGATCGGCGCCGAACTCCAGCGGCTGCGGCACACGGTCCACCACACCTTCGTCAATCTCTCCCTGCGCACACTCGGCCTGGTGGAGCGTCAGCTCGCCGTGATCGAGACGCTGGAGGAGCGCGAGCAGGAGCCGGATCAGCTCGACACGCTCTACAAGCTCGACCACATGGCCACGGTCATGCGCCGGCACAGCGAGAACCTGCTGGTGCTCGCCGGCCACGACCACGGCCACGGCTCCAACGGACCCGTCCCGCTCGTGGACGTCCTGCGCGCCGCCGTCAGCGAGATCGAGCGGTACGAACGGGTCACGATCCATTCGCTGCCGCCGCACGCGCAGGTGGCCGGCTTCGCCGCGGACGACCTCAGCCATCTCGTGGCCGAGCTGCTGGAGAACGCCACCTCCTTCTCGCCGCCGGACGCCGAAGTGCAGCTCTCCGGCTGGCTGCTGGAGGGCGGAGAGGTGATGCTCTCCGTCCAGGACCAGGGCATCGGCATGTCCGCGGACCGGCTCGCCGAGCTGAACGCCCGCCTCGCCGAGCCCCAGGACGCCAAGGGCCCCGCCAAGGACACCGACTCCCAGGACGCCGGAGGCCGGGCGGCCAGAAAGCGCTACGGCGGCGAGATCGAGGGCGAGGGGCTCGGACTGCGGGTCGCCGCGCTGCTCGCGGCGCGCCATGGCGTACGGATCGAGCTGCGCGAACACCAGCAGGGCGGCGTGGCCGCGGTCATCGTCCTCCCGCAGGCGCTGCTGCCGTCCTCACCGCCGGCCGGAGCGCCGCACCAGGCACGGACGGCGGGGGCGGCGCCCGCGCTGCATCTGCCGGGATCGGTGGCGGAGGCCAACTCCAACGCGCTTCCCGGACGTCCGGCGGCCGATCCGCTGGTGGCCGCGGCGGAGGAGGCGATCCGCAAGGCGGAATCCGCCGGGACGGGGACGGACGGTGCCGGGGCGCAGCTCGTGTCCGACACCGAGACCGACACCGAGGCCAGCACCGAGAGCGAAGCCGCTCCCGATGCCGACATCGCGACCGGGCGTGATTCCGCCGCCGTGCCGGACGAGGTCACGGCGCCGGAGTCCGCTCCCGATGCCGGATCCACGGGCGAACCCGAGCCCGAGCCCGAACCCGAGCGTGAGCGTGGCTTCGAGCCCGAGCCCGAGCGTGAGCGCGGGTTCGACCCGGCCGAGGCCGTCGCCGCGCCCGGGACCGCCCCGCTGCCCGGCCCGTACGCCATCGGCCCCGAGCGTCATGAGCGGGTCGCCGACGGCGAGCCGACGGGCGACGGCGCCGACCAGGACACCTTCACGATGCGGCTGCCGCGCCGGACCGGCGCGCCCGCCACCGCCCTCCCGGACCCGGCGGCCTCCCCGGCCCCCGGAGCCGAACCGGAGGTTGGTCCGGACGCGGGCACCGGCTCCGCCCCGGACGAGTTCCCCGCTCCCCGACGGGAACGCGTCACGGGCAAGGGACTGCCCAAGCGCACCCCCAGGATCGTCGCACCCGCCGCCGCGCCCAGCGGGCGCTCCGGCAGTGTCGACGCGGAAGCCCTGCGCCGCAGGCTCGGCGGCTTCCACCAGGGCGCGAAGGAAGGCCGGCGCGATGTCGAGGCCGAGTTCACGGACCCGGCAGCGCCCACCGCGCGGACCGAGACACATACCGATGAGACGGGGGAGACAGTCGAGGAGGCACGCAGTTGACTGCGACCGGCACATTCGGACTGAGCAGCGAAGCCCGCAACCTGCACTGGCTGTTGAGCAACCTCGTCGAGGAGGTGCCAGGAGTGCACTCGGTCGCTGTCGTCTCGTCCGACGGACTCCTGCTGCTCTCCTCGGATCCGGGGCAGAACGCCGAGGCGGCCACCACCGAGCGCAAGGAGGGCCCCCGGGGCTCCAGCGCGGATCTGGCCACGATCGTCTCCGGCATCGGCAGCCTGACCGTGGGAGCGGCGAAGCTGATGGACGGCGGCGGGGTCAAACAGACCATGGTCGCCATGGAGGAGGGCAGCGTTTTCGTCATGGCGATCAGCGACGGCTCGCTCCTGGGCGTGCACGCCACACCCGACTGCGACATGAGTGTGGTCGCGTACCACATGGCGCTCTTCGTCGGCCGCGCCGGACATGTACTGACCCCGGAACTCCGCGACGAGCTGCGCAAGTCGAGGGAGAGCGCCACATGACGCCGCCCTCCTCCGAGCCCGGCCGCCGGCTGCCCGTACGCGGAGGGGACCGCAGACCCGCCCGCGTCCGTCCGTACTCCCTGACCGGGGGACGGACCCGCTTCGGGCATGTCCTGCTCGTCGAGACCTTCGTCGCCGCGCTCGAACCGGCCGAGGAGCGCAAGGAGTTGACGGACGGCGGCGCGTCCTCCCGGATCATGCCGGAGATGCGGGCGATCGTCGAGCTGTGCCGGCGCATGCGTACAGTGGCCGAGGTATCGGCCTTGCTCAAGATGCCGCTCGGGGTGGTCCGGGTGCTGCTCAGCGACCTGGCCGACCAGGGAAAGATCCGTGTGTACGGGACCGGGTACGGAACCGGGCAGCCCGACCACGCGCTGCTGGAAAGGGTGCTGAGTGGACTCCGCCGTCTCTGACGCCACAGCTACCGCTGGCGTCACCTCCACCGCCACCGGGGTGACGGGCGCCGCCGGCGCCACGGCCGCCGGTGCGAACGCTTCGGGTGTCATGCCCGCGCCGTTCCTGACCGAGCCCGAAGAGGGGCTCCAGGCATGGCAGTTGGACCGCACCCGTGCGCCCATCGCCACCAAGATCGTGGTCGCGGGCGGCTTCGGTGTCGGCAAGACGACCTTCGTCGGCGCGGTCTCGGAGATCCCTCCGCTCCAGACCGAGGCCCTGATGACCCAGGCCAGCGCGGAGACCGACGATCTCAGCGCCACGCCCGACAAGGTCACCACGACCGTGGCGATGGACTACGGCCGGATCACCCTCGACAACGACCTGGTGCTGTACGTCTTCGGCACACCGGGCCAGCAGCGCTTCTGGTTCATGTGGGACGACCTGGTGCGCGGCGCGATCGGGGCCGTCGTCCTGGCCGACACCCGGCGGATCGACGACTGCTTCCCGGCGCTCGACTACTTCGAGAGCTGCGGACTGCCGTACGTCGTCGCGGTCAACCACTTCGACGGCTCGGAACCGTTCGACATCGAGGACGTACGGGACGCGCTGACGATCCCCGACGAGATCCCCGTACTGATCATGGACGCGCGCAAACGGATCACGGTCGTCGAGTCGCTGCTCACACTGGTGCGCCACGCGCTCCAGGCCACCCCCGAGTAGCGCCCGCGAACCCCGCACCACGTAGGCAAACGGAGAACCCGCCATGCGGAGAATACTCGTCGTCGGAGCCGGTCAGTCCGGGCTTCAGCTCGCCCTCGGCCTCCAGTCGCGGGGGTACGAGATCACCCTGATGTCCAACCGCACGGCGGACGAGATCCGGTCCGGCCGGGTCATGTCCACGCAGTGCATGTTCCACACCGCGCTCCAGCACGAGCGCGATCTCCAGCTCGGCTTCTGGGAGTCCCAGGCGCCCCGAATAGAGGGCGTGGGCGTGTCGGTGGCCGCGCCCGACTCCTCCCGCGCCGTGGACTGGGTCGGCCGGCTCGACGGCTACGCCCAGTCCGTCGACCAGCGGGTCAAGATGGCAGGCTGGATGGAGACCTTCGCCCAGCGCGGCGGCCAGCTCGTGATCCACGGCGCGGCCGTCTCCGACCTGGACTACTTCTCCCGCACCTACGATCTGGTGCTGGTCTCGGCGGGCAAGGGCGAGTTGGTCTCGATGTTCGGCCGTGACGCCTCCCGCTCCCCGTTCGAGACCCCGCAGCGCGCGCTCGCGGTCGCGTACGTCCACGGTCTCGGCCCGCGCCCCGAGCACCCGGACCATGAGGCCGTGCGCTGCAATCTGGTGCCGGGCGTCGGCGAACTGTTCGTGATGCCCACCCTCACCACCTCGGGTCGCGCGGACATCCTCTTCTGGGAGGGCGTGCCCGGCGGCCCGCTCGATGTCTTCCGGGGCGTCAAGGACCCCGCCGAGCACCTCTCGCTCATCCTGGAGCTGATGGAGCGGTTCACGCCCTGGGAGTACGCGCGTGCCACCAAGGTCGAACTGACGGACGCCAACGGCACGCTCGCCGGCCGGTACACGCCGACCGTGCGCCACCCGGTCGGCCGGCTGCCCGGCGGCGGTCTGGTCCTCGGGGTCGCCGATGTGGTCGTCGCCAACGACCCGATCACCGGACAGGGCTCCAACTCGGCGTCCAAGTGCGCCGCTTCGTATCTGGAGTCGATCGTGGCACGGGGCGACCTGCCCTTCGACGAGGAGTGGATGCGCTCGGCGTTCGACCGGTACTGGGAGACCGCGCGGCATGTCACCAAGTGGACCAACGCCATGCTGGGTGTCCCGCCGGAGCATGTCCTCAACCTGATCGGCGCGGCGGGACAGCTCCCGCCGGTCGCCGACCGGTTCGCGAACGGCTTCGACAACCCGGCCGACTTCGAGAACTTCTTCTACGAGCCCGAGAAGACGAACGCGTATCTGGCGGAGGCCGCGGGCGCGGTCGCGTAGCCCGGCGAGGCCCGCGCCCGCGCGTCTGAGCGCCCACGCCCGCGCGCCGGGCCGTCCGCACGCCGGGCCGTTCGAGCGTCGTGCCGTCCGCGCGCCGGGCCGTTCGCGCGTCGTGCCGTTCGCGCGCCGGGCCGTTTGAACGCCGGGCCGTCCGCACGCCGGACCGGGCGTCTGCCGAGTCGGCCGCCTGTCGGGGCCGGCCGTTTGCCGGGTCGGCCGTCTGCCGGGGCCGGGCCCCGGGCCGGCCGGCCGCTCTGCCCGTCGGGCCCCCGCCCGTGCTTCAGACCTGGTTGTAGCCGGTGTCGGCGCCGTCCATCGCGCCCTCGGGCAGCTCCGGCGCCATATAGGCCCCGGGGGCCAGGGAACGGGCCTCGGGATCCGGCCGTACGGCCCCCAGCAGCGGGTTCGCCGCGATCGGGGAGACCTTCACCCGGGCGCCGGGACGCGGTGCCTGGATCACCATTCCCTCGCCGAGATAGATCGCCACATGGGTGGCCTCCGGGAAGTAGATCACCAGATCGCCGGGGCGCAGCTCGGCCAGGGAGACCCGGGGGAGTTCGTCCCACTGCTCCTGGCTGGTACGGGGGATGCTCACCCCGGCACGCTCCCAGGCCCGCTGGGTCAGCCCGGAGCAGTCGAACGTGTCCGGCCCCTCGGCGCCCCACTCGTACGGCTTGCCGATCTGGTCGACGGCGTACCGCAGCGCCTCGCCGCCCCGCGCCGAGGGCGCTCTGCCCGACGGTCCTCCGGGTGCTCCCGCCGCTCCCGCCGCGCCGGCTCCCGCGCCCTCGCCCGTCCCGGCCGCCCCGCCGAGCGCGCCCGAGGCGAGCAGCTCGCGCTGGGCCTCGTCCGTACCGGCCTTCTCCAGCGCGGCCACCGCGGCGATCTGCGCGTCGCTGAGCGAGGCGAGCAGCTTCTCGACGTCCAGGAGCCTGGACTTGACCATGTCCCGCTGCTTGCGCTGCTTGGTGGCGAGCGCCTGCTGTCTGCCGAGGGCCTCGCGGGACGCCGTGGCCAGGGCGGCGGCACGCTTCTCGGTGGCGGCGAGCCGTGCCACCGTATGGGCCCTGTTACGGGCGGTCCGCCTCAGCAGATAGCCCTCGTCCAGGGCGTGTTGCGGGTCGTCGGCGAGCAGCAGCCGCAGATAGCCGGAGAGTTCGGACTGCCCCTGGTATTGCCGGCGGGCCAGCCGGCCCGCGTCACCGCGGCTGAGCGACAGCGCGGTACGCGCCCGTGCGAGGGCGGCGGAGAGCCTCTTGGTCTCGGCGCGCTGCCGGGCCAGTTCGCCCTCGGTGGCGTTGAACGCCTCCGTGGCCTGCTCGGCCTGCCGGTAGAGGAGCTGGAGCCGGCTGAGCATCTCCGCGACGGTCCGCGGCGGGGCGGCGTCCAGGGCGTCCAGGGCGGCCATGCCCGCGGTGGCGTCGGCACCGGCGTCGGGACCGGCGTCGGGACCGGCCGCCCCGTCCTCGGCGGACGTCGGCTCCTCGTCCTCCGACGCGGTCCCGGACCCCGGGCCGTCCTCGCCGTCCGGCGCGTCGGAACCGTCCTCGTCGGACGCGTCCCCGGCGGTGGCTCCGGCCTCCGCGCCCGTCTCCGCCCCCGTGCCCGCGTCCGTGCCCGCGTCCGTGCCCGCGTCCGTGTCCGGACCGCCGCTTTTCCCCTTCCCCTTGTCCTTGTTCCGGGAGGGGGCCGGGGGCGCGGACGCGGAGGTGCCCGGCGCCGGGTCATCCCCCGGCTCGGCCACGGCGTACGACGCGAAGGGCACCGCGGCGAGGACCGTCGCGGTGGCCAGCGCCGCCGTACAGGCCGCTCGCACCACTCTTCCTGACATGTCATCACCTCTGGTCGCGGGATGGCGGGATGGCGGGATGGAGAGTCCAGCCCGTCCAGCCCTAGGCGATGATGAGGTGAGAGTACGTACGAATACCCCATAAATGGGCGGGGTGGCGCAACAGCATCACCCCTCTGGGCGACCACGGCGGGGCCGTTGTCTACGGCGCCCCGCCACCCGGCTTCGACCAGGGCCACTTCAGCGTGCGGCGCTCACGGCCCGTGGAGACGTACTCGTACTTCCACCCCCGCTGGAGCCCGAGCCGCTTGCTGTAGCTCGCCGGTGCGCGCCGGTAGGTGTGCACGGTGGGCGGCCCGCCGTCCGCGTCGGGCACCGGGATCTCGTACCACTTGGGCGGATGTCCGGTCGGTCCCGTCAGTACGGGCAGTACGCGCCCGTCCATCGGGCCTCCGACGAAAAGGGTGTCTTCGCTTCTCACCGGCCCAGTCTCGCTCAGCCCCGGACTCAGTCTCGCTCGGTCCCGGGCCCAGTCTCGCTCAGTCCGGGCTCAGTCTCGCTCGGTCCGGGACCGGTCCCGCTCGGTCCCGGAGCCCGGTCCCGCCCGGTCCCGGTGGCGAGGCGCCCGTCGGCGGGCGCTACAGCAGGTGTGCCGCGCCGCCGACCCTGGGGGCCACCCGGCGCGCCAGCGTGGCCACGGGGCCGTCGACGCGCTCCTGGGACACGAGCGCGTCGACGGCCCCGGCGGTCTCCTCGTCGGTGGCCGCGGTGGCCACCAGGAGGGCGATGAGATGGTCGACCAGCCAGTCGCGCAGTTCACCGGCGGGCGGCCGCTTCCCTTCGTCCAGCCATATCAGCGACGCCGATTCCACGGCCGCGATCCAGGTGCGCACCATCATCCGCAGCCGCGCTCCCGGCGGGTCCTGCGCCGTCCGGCCCGTCCCGATGTGCCGCAGGATCTGTCCGGCCGCCGCCCGCCGTACCTCGTCCACGATCGCCGTCGTCCGGGACGTCTCGCAGACGCTGCCGCCCTGGAGCAACGCGCTGAATCCGGCGTCGTGCTGGTCCACGAAGGCGAGATAGCGGTCGAGCACACGCCCCAGCCGCTCGGTCGGCGGACCGGCCTGCGGTTCGGTGAAGCACCGCTCCAGCTCGTCGGCGGCGGAGCGGAGCGCCGCCTCGTACAACTCCTGTTTGCCGCCCCGGAAGTAGCGGTAGACGAGCGGCCGTGACACCCCGGCCGCCGCCGCGACATCGTCGAGGGAGACCTCCTCGGGGGCCCGGTGCGCGAACAGCGTGAGCGCGGCGTCGAGGAGCTGCGCGCGGCGCTCCTCGACACTGAGCCGTCGGTACGCGGGTGTTGCGGGCGCGGTCATGCCGGCAGCGTAACCGCACCCGCCGACCGGTCAGGCGAGAAGTCCCGACGACCTCCGGAGCCCGCGTCCGGAGCCCGCGTCCGGGGCGGCTTCCGCGGCTCGGTGAAGCGGAGGGAGAACACCCGGGCCGCCCGGCCGGGAAGCTGAGCCGGGTCAACTCCCGTTCCCGCGCGCCCCGTTCCCACGAGCTTTGCTCCCGCGCGGCGTGGTCACCGTCCGCCGCGGCCGACGGTGCCCGCCCGGTGCTCCGCCGCGACCGCGATGTCGAGCAGCGAGGCGTCCGCCCTCCGTGCCGTGACCAGTTGCAGTCCGACGGGGCAGCCGTCCGCCGTGAAACCGGCGGGGATGCTCGCCGCCGGATGCCCGCTCAGATTGAACGCCCAGGTCAGCGCCGTCGAGTAGCGCGTCCCCGGCCCCTCGTGGCCATGCGGCCGGTTCGGCGTGACCGGGGTGAGCAGCAGCGGCACACGGGAGAACAGGGCGTCGAGCCTCAGGTCGTTCTCCGCCCGCACCTCAGCCGCCCGTGCCCCCGCGTCACCCGACAGATCGCCCCCGCGCACGGTCGTCCAGGCCTCACGCGGATCGAGGAGCGCGAACGGGGCGAGGCGCTGCCCGGGATCGCCGGGGCCAGGGCCGGGGCTAGGGCCAGGGCCGGGCTGCCGCCGCTCGTGGTGCGGCCGCCGTTCGTGGGGCGCGGACGGTTCGTGGAGCGCGGACGGTGCCTCGGGGCCTCGCGCGCCCCCCGGGCTTACCAGCCGCACCACCCCCGCCGCCACCAGCCGCTCCACCGCCGCCCGCACCACGCCCACGACCTCCGGGTCGGGCTGTGCGAAGCCCAGATCGGGGGAGAAGACCGCGGGCACCGGAAGCGGAACGGCGGACGGGGCAGCCGGGGCGGGGGACGCGTCGTACACGACGGCCGGGTCGAACGCGCCGATGGACGGGCCGATGGACAGGTCGTCCAGGGCGGGCGGGTCATAGGGGGCGAGGGACGGATCGTGTGGGGCGAGCACATACCGCAGATACGCCCGTGCCTCCACCGCCGACCGTGCCAGCACACCCGCCGAGGCCAGCCCCGTCGGTCCGGCGACGGCAGCAGCCCGTTCGTCGTCTTCAGTCCGAACACCCCGCACCAGGCCGCCGGGATCCGCACCGAGCCCGCCCCGTCGCTGCCCGTGGCCAGCGGCACCATGTCCGCCGCGACCGCCACCGCGGAGCCCGCGGAGGAGCCGCCGGGGGTACGGTCGGCGCGGTACGGATTGACCGTACGGCCGTACCGCCCCTGCCCCCAGGTCTGCCAGTACGTACCGGGCCCCGGCACCGCCGTCGAGCCGACCGGCACCGCCCCCGCCGCGATCAGGCGTCCCGCCGCGTACGAGCGGATCCCGTACGGTCCCTTCACCGCGAAAGGCACCCCGGCCAGCGGCAGCCGCCGGTCCACCGCGCGGGCCCGGTCCAGCGCTTCGTCGCCCCACACCTCGGTGAAGGCGCAGAGCTCCGGATCGAGCCGTTCGATCCGCGCCAGCGACTCCGCGACCCTCTCCGTCGTCGGAGCCGCGGGCTCCGGGGGCTCCGTGGGCCCGGTGGGCGCGCTGTGTCTCGTTGGCGTCGTAGGCGGCGTAGGCGGCGTAGGCGGCGTAGGCGGCGTAGGCGGCGTAGGCCTCGTAGGCGTCGTAGGTCTCGTAGGCTCCATCGGTCCCCTCCCGCTCTCCTCAGTCTCGCAGCGCCTCCCGCATCACCGCCCGCGCGATCGGCGCCGCGTTCCCGCCGCCGCTGATCTCCGTACGGCCGGCCGCCGCGTCCTCGACCACCACCGCGACCGCCACCGCCGGACGGACCGTGTCCTCGGCCTGGGCCCAGGCGATGAACCAGGCGTACGGCAGCCCGGAGTTGTCCACCCCGTGCTGGGCCGTACCCGACTTCCCGCCGACCGTCACCCCGGGAATGCCCGCCTTCTTCCCCGTACCGTCCCTGACCGTGTCGATCATCATCTGCCGCAACTGCTGCGCCGTGGCCGGGGTCATCGGCCGCCGGTACGTCCGCTCGCCCGTACGGGACACGGTGTCACCGTCGGCGGTGGTGATCCGGTCCACCAGATAGGGGTGTCTGAGATCCCCGCCGTTGGCGACCGCCGCCGTGACCATCGCCATCTGGAGCGGGGTGGCCCGGGTGTCGAACTGTCCGATGGAGGAGAGCGCCAGCTCGTCGTCGCTCATCTCCCTGTCGAAGTGGGACGCGGCGACCCGGGACGGGATCCTCAGCCCGGCGTCGTTGAAGCCGAAGCTCTCCGCCGTACGGACCATCCCGGCCAGCCCGACCTTCACCGAGAGCCCGGCCAGCACCGTGTTGCAGGACCATCTGATCGCGTACGCGAGCGACGCCCTGCCACAGCCCTTCACCTCGTTGGGAAGGACGGTCCTCGTGCCCGGCAGGACGAACGGCTCCGCGATGCCGGTCGGGGCGCCGGCGTCCCCGACCGTCCCGGACTCCAGCGCGGCGGCCGCCGTGACGATCTTGAAGGCCGAGCCGGGCGGATAGGTCTGCCGGATCGCCCGGTTGAGCATCGGCTGGCTGTCCTCCCCGGTCAGCCGGGTCCAGGCGCCGGTCACCCGGCTGCCGGTGCCCGACAGCCGCCCCGGGTCGTACGACGGACTGCTGACCAGCGCCAGGATCCGGCCCGTCGTCGGCTCGATCGCCGCGACCGCGCCCCGCCGTCCGGCGAGTCCCTCGTACGCGGCCCGCTGCATCGACGCCCTGATGGTGGTGACGACCGTGCCGCCGGGCTGCCGGCTGCGGGTGAGGTCGTTCCAGAAGGGGAGAGGGGCGAGCATCGGCTCCGTACCGGAGAGGACCTCGTCCTCGGCGCTCTCCAGCAGCGTCGTGCCGTACGTCTGGGAGGCGTAGCCCGTGACGGGCGCGTACAGCGGCCCCTGGGTGTACCCCTGCTCGTAGCGCAGCAGCTCCCGGGTGTCCGTGGAGCGGGTGACCGCCTTGCCGTCGACGAGGATGTCACCGCGCGGCTGGGCGTAACGGAGCACGGAGTCACGGCGGTTGGCGGGGTTGTCGTTGAGGGAGTCCGCGTCGATGATCTGGATTCTGACGGCGTTGAGCAGCAGCGCGATGAGGAGCAGCAGACAGAAGAGGGCGGTGCGCCGGATATAGCGGATCACCGGTCGTCCTCCAGTACGGCGGGTGTGACGACTCCCGTCTCCGCGGTCTCGGGGCGCGGGCTGCGGGCGGAGTCGCTGAGCCGGATCAGCAGGGCCACGATCACCCAGTTGGTGACCACGGACGAGCCGCCCTGCGCGAGGAAGGGCATGGCCATACCGGTGAGCGGGATCAGGCCCATCACCCCGCCCGCGATGACGAACACCTGGAGGGCGACGATCGAGGCGAGCCCGGTGGCGAGCAGCCTGCCGAAGGGGTCGAGCAGCGTCAGACCGGCCCGGTAGCCGCGGGCGACCAGCAGCGCGTACAGCATGAAGAGGGCGGCCAGCCCGACGAAGCCCAGCTCCTCGCCCGCGGTGGCGAGGATGAAGTCCGACTTGGCGGCGAAACCGATCAGGATGGACTGGCCCTGCCCCAGGCCGGTGCCGAGCAGTCCGCCGGCCGCGAACGCGAAGAGGGACTGGGCGAGCTGACCGGGCCCGCGCCCCTCGTCGATGGAGGCGAACGGATGCAGCCAGTCCTGGACCCTGCCGTGCACATGCGGCTCCAGCGAACCGACGGCGAAGGCGCCGACCGCCGCGAGCAGCAGGCCGACGGCGATCCAGCCGGTGCGTCCCGTCGCCACGTACAGCATGATCACGAAGAGCCCGAAGAAGAGCAGCGAGGTGCCGAGATCCCGTTCGAGGACAAGGACGATCACGCTGATCAGCCAGATGGCGACGATCGGTCCGAGGACCCGTCCGGTGGGCAGTTGGAGCCGGCTGATCCTGCGGCCGGTGTAGGCGAGGGCGTTGTGGTTGGCGGCGAGATACGCGGCGAAGTAGACCGCGAGCAGGATCTTGGCGAACTCGCCGGGCTGGAAGGAGAGTCCGCCGAACCTGATCCAGATCTTGGCCCCGTTCACGGCGGGATAGAAGATCGGCACGATGAGCAGCACCAGGGCGGCGGCGACCGAGAGATACGCGTACCGCTGGAGCGCGCGATGGTCGCGCAGCAACGCGATGACACCGATGAACAGCGCGACGCCGAACGTGGACCACACCAACTGGGTCGGCGCCGCGATGCCGTTCGGGGTCTCCAGGTCCAGCCGGTAGATCAGCACCAGCCCGAGACCGTTCAGGAGCACGACGATGGGGAGCAGCAGGGGATCCGCGTACGGGGCACGAAGACGGACCGCGAGATGGGCGAGCAGGGCGAGCATGCCCAGCCCGGCGCCGTATCCGGCCGCGCCGGGCGGCAGGGCGCCGTACTTGCCGAGACCCACACTGACATAGCCGAAGACGGAGATGAGGACGGCGCAGACGAGGAGGGAGAGTTCGACGCCGCGGCGCTTGCGCGGGCCGGCGGGCTCGGGCGGCGGAGTGTCCGCCGTCGTTGCGGTCATGGATCGAAACGTAGCAAGGCGGCATGCCTTATGTCCGTTTATGTGGAGCCGTAAAGCATGCCGGACTCGCTTCGAACGGATATCGGCGTCACCGCGGGGCGCGGGGTGACGCCGGGGCCGCTGAGGGGCGCGGCACCGGGGGTGACGCCGGGTGCGCGGGCGGGTGGTGTGAGGGCAGGTGGTGAGCGGGCGGGTGGTGAGCGGGCGAGTGCAGCACGGGCAGGCGGTGCGCGGGCGGGTGCACGGGCGGCGGCGCCGGGGGTGTTGGCGGGTGCGGCGCCGGGGCCGGGGCCGGGGTCGGCGCCGGGGCCCGGCGGAGCGTCAGCACCAGTGCGGCAGCTCGCCGATGCTGCGGATGTACCGGGCCGAGCTCCAGGCGTAGCTGCCGTCGGCGAGGAGATACCAGCGGTTGTTCCCGTCCACGTTGTCGCCCACGACCCGGCAGAAGATACGCACGATGTCGCCGTATCCGAGTTCGCCGACCACCCTGCTGCTGCGTGTGGGCTTGTCCCGGAGCAGCAGGCCGGTCCTGGCGGTGACCTGGCCCCTGAATCTGTTGGGGGCCTGGACGCCGGCCTGTGTCTTCGAGGGCGCGTTGTCCTCCGGTGCGCCGGCCGCCGGTTCCGCGGGCCACGGCGCGGGGACCGCGGGTGAGGCGGCCGCGGGGGCGACGCAGACGGTGGCGAGAGTCGCGGCGGCGACCGCGGAGACGGTGAGCGCGGCGGCGGTGCGGCCGAGCGAACGCACGGGCATGGTGACTCCTGGGGCCTGAGGGCGAGGAGCCGGTGATTCCGGCATATGACTCGCGTGGTTCACGCTAGGTTCGCTACTCAATGTCCGCAATTTGTGACGGTGGGTGTTCCCCGGGCCCTCTCCCGGACGGTCCCGTTCTCTTCACTCCATGGGCTCACCGCTGGTAGGGGTTCTGCTGCTCCGTCTGGTTGTACGCCGGACTGCCACCGGCCTGCCCGGTGCTCTGGGCGAGCAATCGGTCGGCCTGCTCCTTGGTCACCCGCTGCTCCGCGCCGCAGAACGTGCACTGGGTGGCGTACTTGGTGGAGAAGGCGAAGAGCGGCACGAAGAACAGCGTGAACTTGGTGACGCGCTTCTTGAGCGTGTGGGCGGAGGGGTTGCCGCAGCGACCGCAGACCAGCGTCAGTATCGCCAGTTGGTGGAGATACGCCTTGCTGCCGAAGATGATCATTTGAGCGATTCCTTCCATGGGGCGTGTGCCCGGGGCGGGAGTGTCGGGGGAGAGTCCGCTTCCTCTCGCCTTCTTTCCCTCTCTCTCCCTTCCAGACTGCCGTACGGAGAGGAGAGAGAGGGAAGAGGGGACAGCGGAAGAGAAGAGGGGACGGGGAGGGGAGCGGGGGCGGCGGGGACGGGGCGCGGGGCCGGACGGCCGGACGGCCCGGGGGCCGGGCGATTGCGGGGCGCGGGGCTGGGACGGGGCGCGGGGCTGGACGGCGAGGCGGAGACAGTAGTGGGGCGGGGCCGGGCGTGGGCGACCTGGCCGTGGTCCGGATGGCGGGACGGGACCAGGGCGTGGGGCGGGGGATGGGGCGCTCCCGGGGTGGGGTGGGGTGGGGTGGGGCGGGGACTTCGTGACCTCTTGCCTCCGTGGCTCCATGGCTGTTCCCATGGGGGAACTGGGGGTGAGGTGCCATGGCGACCCGATTACGTGTCACGCCGGTACGCGTGGGCGGCCGGGACCGGCTCTTCGTGACCCTGCCGGACGGCACGACCGTCGCCTGGTACGACAGCGGCACGGACACCGACACCGACACCGACACTCGCGGTATTGGTGCGTCCGGCGGACGGATCAGCGTGCTCCCCGGCGCGCCGCGCGAGGACATACTGGCCGCGCTCGCGCCGTATCTCACCGGTGAGGTGGCCGTGGGCCCACCGCCGATCCCCACGCCGGCCGACCTCGACCGTCTCTCGCTCCACCCCGACGACGACCTCGCCCCCAACCGTCCGGGCGAGGCGCTCCACATGGAGCTGGACGCGCCCCCGGGACCGGGAGCCGGGCCTCCCGTACGGTACGGCCGGCTCCGCCGGGGCACCTGGCGTACGGGTCCATGGGGCGGGGCCACATGGCGTCAGGCCGGATGGGGCCGGACCATATGGCCGACGCATCCACGTCGTAAAGAACCACGGCACGGGGATCCACAGCACGGGAACCCACGGCACGGGGACCCGCGATACGGGGACCTCCGCGCCCAGCAGCTTCTCGGCGACCTGCTCGACGGGCTGGAGGGCGCGGGCTGGCGGGTGCTGCACTCGGTACCGCTCCCCGGGGCCGGCGCCCGTATCGACCATCTCGCGATCGGTCCGGCCGGGGTGCTGGCCGTCCGTACCCTGGCCGCAGGCGGACGGCGGGTCCGTATCGCCGACCCCATGGTCCGTACGGGCCGTGCCGCACCGCTTCCCCAGCTCCGCTGGGCCCGTCGCGCCGCCGAACGCGCCTCGTTCGCCCTGGCCACCGCCGTACGCCCCGTTCTCGCGGTGGTCGAAGCGTCCCGCCTGGACACGCGGGCGTCCGCACCGGACGTACGGATCCTCCGCGACACCGAGGCCTCGGCGCTGGCGTCCCTCGGGGGCGTACTGAAACCGGCGGACATCGAGGCCTTGTACGCGGTGGCCCGGGACCGCCGCACCTGGCTGTCGGTCTGACGGCGGCGAGCGGCCGGGGCAGCCCGACCCCGAGACAGGACCGCGCCTCTGCCCCGCCTCCCGCCTCCGCCTATGTCCGGGGCAGCGGCGCCGCGCGGTCCGGGTCGAGGAGCGGGGCGAGGAGGTCTCCGTACCGTTCCAGTCGCCCCGCGAGGTCCGCCGACCGGAAGACCAGCTCCTCGGCGGCCGTGCAGCCGGCGATCTCGTCCCACGTCACGGGCGTGGAGACGGTGGGTTCCCGCCGCGCGCGCAGGGTGTAGGGAGCGGCGGTCGTCTTCGCCGCGGCGTTCTGGCTGTGGTCGACGAAGACCTTCCCCGGGCGCAGCGCGCGGCTCATCCGGTGGACCACCTGCTTCGGCAGCGCCGCCTCGGCCTCGACGGCCAGGCTCTTCGCGTACGCCGAGACGTCCGACGAGGGGGCGCGTTCCAGCGGCACGAGAAGATGGAGTCCCTTGGAGCCGGACGTCTTCACATAGGTCTCCAGGCCGTCCTCGCCCAGCCGCTCACGCAGCCAGCGCGCCACCGCGCAGCACTCCACGACCGTGGCGGGCGCCCCCGGGTCCAGGTCGAAGATCAGCCGGTCGGCGTGGCCGGGTGTGTCGGCCTGCCACTGGTGCGTATGGAACTCCACGACAAGATTTGCCGCCCACATCAGGGCCGGCAGATCCTCCACCACCACCTGCTTGCCGCTGTCCGCCGTCTTTCTGGGCACCTCGGCGATCCGTACCCAGTCGGGAGTGCCCGGTGGTGGGTTCTTGGTGAAGAAGACCTGGCCGTCGGGCCCGTCGGGGTAGCGCAGGAAGGAGACGGGGCGGTTGGTGAGATGGGCCAGGAGAGGGCCCGCCGTCCGGGCGTAATAGTGCAGGACCTCGCCCTTGGTGGTGCCGGTCGCGCCGTACAGCACCTTGTCCAGATTGCTGAGCGACAGGCTCCGCCCCTCCACCACGGTGATCTGCGTCATACGATGAGAATCCCATAGATCTGACGCTTAACGGATGAAAGGGATGGAACGTGCGATCCATATGGAACGGCGCGATCTCCTTCGGACTGGTCAGCATCCCGATCAAGCTGGTGAACGCCACCGAGAACCACTCCATCTCCTTCCGCCAGGTCCACAAGGAGGACGGTGGCCGTATCCGCTACCGCAAGGTCTGCGAACTGGACGGGCAGGAGCTGACGGCGCCGGAGATCGGCAAGGGGTACGAGGCCGCGGACGGTTCCATCATCCCGATCACGGACGACGACCTGGCCTCCCTGCCGCTGCCGACGGCGAAGACGATCGAGATCGTGGCGTTCGTCCCGGCGGACTCGATCGATCCGCTCCAGATGGACACGGCGTACTACCTCGCCGCGAGCGGTGTGCCCGCCGCCAAGCCGTACACCCTGCTGCGCGAGGCACTGAAACGCAGCAAGAAGGTCGCCGTCGCCAAGTTCGCCCTGCGGGGACGCGAGCGGCTCGGCATGCTGCGGGTGGTCGACGATGTGATCGCGATGCACGGTCTGCTCTGGCCGGACGAGGTCCGGGTACCCGAGGGCGTCGCGCCCGAGACCGATGTGACCGTACGGGACGCCGAACTCGACCTGGCCGACGCCCTGATGGACACCCTCGGCACGGTCGAACTCACCTCGCTGCACGACGACTACCGCGAGGCGGTCGAGGAGATGATCGCGGCGAAGGCGGAGGGCGAGCCGATCCCGGAACGCGAGCCGGCGGGCGGCGGCGGAGGCCGCGTCATCGACCTGATGGCGGCCCTGGAGAACAGCGTGCGGGCGGCGAAGGAGGCACGCGGCGAGAACGGGGAGGTCGCGGAGGTGACCCAGTTGCAGACGAAGAAGGCCGCGGCGAAGAAGACCGCCCCCGCGAAGAAGACGGCGGCCAAGAAGACCGCGACGAAGAAGACGGCCGCGAAGAAGACCACCCAGGCGAAGAAGACCGCCTCCCCCAGACCCAAACGCTCCTCAGCCTGACCCGCCCCCACCCCCGTGCCCCGCGCTCCGGAAATACCTGTTCACGGCCACCCCACGGAAGCTGGTAGGGTTTCACCCGTCGCCACCACAGCGATACGCCCCCGTAGCTCAGGGGATAGAGCAACGGCCTCCGGAGCCGTGTGCGCAGGTTCGAATCCTGCCGGGGGCACCCTTCATGAGGTGCCCAAAGACCCCGTGACCAGCCTGAACGCTGGGTACGGGGTCTTCTGCGTGTGTAACCGTGTGTCGCCGTGAGCAAGCCCATGCCGCTGGCCACGGCCTATTCGCGGCCAGACCGACCGTGCCATTCGCGCAGGTCAGCACCGGAAAACACGAAGACCCCCGGACAGATCCAGGGGCTTCATGATGGCGCAGGTCGTCAGCCGTCGTCACCGTCGAGAAGGCTCTCGATCCGGCGGTTGGCTACGTGCTGGCGGCCGTCGAGGCACTTCGCGTACCGGGATAGCAGCACCTCGATGCTGTTGCCCGCCCGCTGGGCCACCTCTGTGGGATCGACGCCCGCGTTGAGCCAGGTAGACAGGGCCGCGTGCCTCAGATCGTATGGACGTTTGGCCAGCGGCGAATCAACCTGTTCCGGAGTGAGCGCGAGCCGCCGGGCTTCATCCCAGACGCGCCAGTATGCCGTTGAGCCGAGTACACCGCCCCGCTCGTTGCGGAAGACCCGTCCATCCTTCGCCGTTCCGAACTCGGCAAGATGAGCTTGCAGGACCGCGACCAGACCCGGGGGGATCGGGACGCGTCGGGTCTCTTCGGCGGCCCGATTCTTGAGACCCCGATGGTCGTGCACCTCACGCGTGTCAGTCCACCGTGTTCCAGCAGTCGGCCGGGTCTTGCGGAGAATCAGGAGCCCCCAGCCCTCATCCGGCAATGTGCAGTCCGCACGGCGGAGCCCGACCGCTTCCGCTGGCCGCAGCCCGCCGTAGTAGATCGTGGCGAAGAAAGCCACCTGACGCCGCCCTCGGGCCCGCTGGTAGTTGCCAACGTAGGAGACCGCCGTCAGGAGCTCCCGCGCCTGCCGGGGATTGACGACGACGCCGGGGTCTACGGTCTCGGCAACCTTGGGCGGGGTCCACTGAACAGCCGCCAACGGGTTCTCAGCGAACTCCCCCAGCTCGATCGCATACTTGACAGCGTTAGTCAGCACGCGCCTCTTTCGCCGGGTTGTCTCAGCACCCGCAGGGGTTCCATCGAGCTTCCGCTTGAGCCGATCGAGGACCCGCCGGGCCACTGTCGCGTCTTTGAGGGCGGCCAGGGGCATCGACGCCTTTCCGATCCAGTGCAGAGCGTTAGCGACCTCCTTCGACGGCTCCGGCTCATCATCTGCCCGGACCACAAAGGCCCAGTTCCGCAGAGCAGTCCGTAGGACCCTGTCTTCCGGGCGATCGGGCCTGTCTTCGCAGAGGACCAAGGTCACGTCCGTCAGCGTCTCGTTGATACTGTCGCGACTATTTGGCGCCGCGTCCGGCCACTTCATGACCAGGTAGGACGAAGCGAAGGCGAACCAAGACAAGGAGGGCAGCGCCTCCACCTGCTCCACAAGCGAGTCCGGCAACCCGGTTTCCGTATCGAAGGGCTCACCGGACTTGGCCGCCGCGACGAGCTTGGACCGCCGACCGTCTGCCAGTCCCTTCGTCCGGAAGGTCTCCGAGAAGGTCTCGCCCGACACCAGCCACCGCACCTCGTACGAAGGCTTCTTGGTCGGGCGCTTGCGAATCTCCCAGATCCGCACGTCAAAGGACCTCACGCGGCACGCTCCAACGTGTTCAGCCAGGCCCGGAAGTCGCTACGCCAGATCCTCAGTTCCCCGTTGGGCAGCTTGAAGGCGGCCGGGGCCTGGCCCATCTCGCGCCACCGGTAGAACGTGCGCCGGGAGACCCCTCCCAGTTCCGCAAGCACCTGCGGGACCGTCATCAGCTCATCAGTTCCGGCAGCCACGCGGCATCCCCTTCCTCGTCTCGGAGTTCGGCGCGGACTTGTCGGGCGGCTTCGCGGCTGGCTTGGATGTCCCGGGCGATGTTGGCGGCGAGCCAGGATTCGCCGGGGGTGTGACCGTGTCCTGCGTAGGCCCAGTGGGCGACCGTGAGTGTGGTGGCCTCGGGATGGTCGTCGGGGTCGGGCAGGCCGAGGGCAGCGCGTTGCTGGTTGGCGCGGTAGTCGGCGCGGACCTGCCGGAGGGCGCCGAGGGTGGTGGAGTAGCGGCGGGATTTGGTGGAGAAGTGGCCCCGGAAGCCGAGCATGTGAGCCCAGGCCCACAGCCGCCGGTCCGGGTAGGCGTCATCCAGGTCTTTGCACGCCTGGATGAGGCGGCGGGTGTGGTCGGGCAGGCCGGGCAGCTTGTCGAGTTCGGCCATCTCCCCGATGCGCCGGTCCACGGTCCCCGTCGCCTCCGCTGCCTTGGTGGCGTATTTGGCGACGTAGGAGGCGACGGCTTGTTCGGTGAGGTCTTCGCCGTTGCCGAAGGCTCCGATGGGTTGGACGTCGAGCTGTGTGCCCCAGCTCAGGACCCGGGCCGGGTACTCACCGGCGGCGGGCAGTGTGACCTCAGCGCGGGCGGCAGCGGCACGTAACGCGTCGGTGAGCAGGTCGATCGTGGCCCATGCCGGGGGTGGGGAGTCGGGCCCGTCCGGTCCGTCGAAGCGGATCACGGCATGGAAGTGGATCGCCCCGCGTTTCTGGTACTCGGCAACCTTGCCGTACGAGACCCGCAGATGTTCGCGTAGTTCGCGCTGGGTGATGCCGACGCGGGCGGCCAGCTCACGCGGGAGGTAGATGGTCACGTAGCGCCACAGGTGCCCGGCGTGGTTGTTCCACAGGACCGAGCCCGCGTAGTCGTACGTGGCGGGGTCGAGGGCGGTGCCGAGTTCGGGCGCGTCCTCGGGGTGGCGGGTGCCGCAGCGGCAGGGGCGGGTGCCGGGCCGGTTGTGGACCGGGCCGAAGCTGGGGGCGGTGAGGGTGGCGAAGACGCGGGGGTGTTCGCGCACGGTGTGCGGGGTGCCCTTGGCGGGGTCGCCGGTCAGTCCGGCGCGGATGAGGTGGTAGGTGTCTCCGGCGTAGGTCCAGGCGCAAGAGGGGCAGCGCGAGGCCCGCCGGTTGCCGCACGCAACCCGCAGCCGTCCGCCGGGCTCAGCGTCGGTGGAGTAGGTGTGGAAGACCGTGCCGGTGGCGGGGTCGAGGGTCTTGGTCGAGCCGGTCAGGTGGATGGGGTCGGAGCAACCTCCGGTGCGGCGGATCTGGTCTTGCCAGCGGTCGAAGCCGTCCGACCCGGCCACCCGGAGGAGGTCCCCCAGAGTGGTCGGGTCCAGGCCCGCCAGGGTGGCGGTGTCAGTCACTCGTCCTCCTGCTTCGGAGGGTGGGCGTCCAGCCAGGCTTCGGCGCACACCTTGTGCACGGGCTTGCCACGGTCGGAGCGGAGCGGGGTCGGTCCACCGCAGAGGACACAGGGCTTATCGCCGGAGTGGTCGAAATGGCGGGCATCACGCCAGTTCAGGAGGGTCACGAGAACCAGCCCCGCTTCTTCGGGGTGCTGGCCGACTTGCACGACGGGCCGGAGGCGCCCTGGCCTGTGCTCTTTTCCGGAACGGGACGGTCCTGGTCGAGCTTCTGGTGAGCAGCGCGGACTCGCAGCAGGTAACGGCCCTCGCGCTTGCCTCGCTCGATCTCCTCGATCTCCTCGATCTCCTCGGCTACTTCCTGATCAGACCGTTTGCGATCGAAGAGAGCCATTACGCGCCCACCGTCCGGCGAGCGGAGATCGCGCGACCGGTGCCGTCGCAGGTGCGGCAGGTGGCGGTGATGGTCTGGCGGTGGCCGGTGGAGGTGTGCTGGCCGGTGGTGATGGCGACGCGGGGGAAGCCGTCGCAGTCCGGGCAGATACGCGTCCGGACAGGGGTGTGCTGGGGCATGATGGGATCTCCCTTTCGGGTCCTCTGGATCTGGGATGGGGTTGGGCCCCCGGGGCGGCGGAAGTTTGGCGACCGAGGCCGCCCCGGGGGCTGTTACTTGCTGCGGTGCTGGGGGCGCTTGAGCGCGACGCCCACACCGCCGGTAGCCGAGAGAACAGCGACCGTCGCGGCGGCGGCAACGTGCAGCGTGACCGCGATCATCACGACAATCAGGGCGATTCCGCCCGTGATCGTGAGGGTGAGCAGGATGGGGCCGGTGTAGGAGCGGGGCGCGGCCTGGACGATGACGATCCGGCTGGGGTCGGTGCCCGGCGGGAGCTGTCCGAGCAGGTCGGCCGGGATGTGTCCGGCGTTGAGCTGGTCTTCGGGGTAGCGCATGGTGGTCACCTCTTTCCGGGGGTGCACTGGTGGGTGGTGGCGGCGAGTTCGGCGCCGGGCCGGTCGGTGTAGTCGGCGGAGAACCCGCAGCCCGGGGCGGTGCAGGCAGCGGCGTGCTTGGTGCGGCCCTGGCCGTCGGTGTGGGTGGCGACCTGGACGGGGCCGATGCGGATCACGTCGCGGAAGCGGTTCGGACGCGGCACGGTCGGTAACTTCCTTTCTTCTCAGGCGAGTTGGGCAGTGATGGCGTCGGCCAGGGGTGCCGGGATGCCGAGGCGGGTACGCAGGGTGTCCGCGTCGATCCGGTCGCCGGTGGTGGCGTGGTGGGTGTCGGCGAGCTTGCGCGCGTGATCGAGCAGCGCCGGAGGCACCGCCACAGCCGGAACCAGGACCGGGGCCGAGGCCGGAGCGGGCTCGGGGTCGGGTCCGGGGGCGGGCGGCAGTTCCGCAACGGGCTCGGGTGCGGGCTCGGGGGCCCGGTCCACTGTGATCTCAGCCGCCGGGACGGGTTCCGGTTCGATGGCGGGGGCCGGGGTGGTGTCGTCGGCCGGGGCCGCGACGAGGTGATGGACTTGCCGCATGAGTGCGCCGAAGGCGAGCAGGGCGGCGGACGGGGGCACGGCCGCGACGACGTAGTGCAGGCGGGGTGCGTCTGCGCCGACTCCGGCGACGTTGAGGCCGATCGAGCCGAGCGATCCGGCGACCGTGAGGCCGATGGCCCACCAGTCCGTCACACCGCGCAGGGCGGCCCGGAACATCAGCACTTCGCCGCCGACGATGAAAAGGTCGAGCGTCGCGGGCCAGGCCCACGAACGGGCCGGGGACGCGGCGAGGCCGTTGGCTTTGGCGACGTCGGCCAGGTGCGCGTAGGACAGCCAGAACGCCACGGCGGTCAGAGCGAGGATGACGACTCCGGCCGTGATGATCGCGGTGCGTTCGGCCTCCTGCTTGGTCATCCGAAGATCCCTTCTGTGTATGGAGAGCCGGGGCCGGGCGGGATTCGGGCCGCCCGGCGTCCGGAGCGGTCGTCAGTCGGAAGTGGCGTTGCCGGTGCCGAAGCAGGCGAGGCAAAAGCCCTCCTGCTGGCCGACGTTGCGGTGGCGGCGGCCGACGCGGACCGCCACGGCCACCAGGCCGGAGCCCTTACAGGTCGCGCACTTGTCCGGCTCAGCCGGGGCGGTGGTGGTCTTCTTGGTGGTGCGGGGGGTGGTGGTCCTCTTGGCGGCCATGGATCGCGTTCCTTTCGCGGTTTTGGCATGGGCGGGGTAGGGACCTGGCGTGAAGCGGTCACGCCGACCGAGAGAGCTAGGGGTGTCAGGCGGTCGCGGCGCCGGGCTCGGTCAGCGGCGGCTTGACCGGCGCCGGAGCCGGAGCGGCGACGGGAGTTGCGGCGGGGGTGGCGGGGCGGAAGGGGGCCAGGACCGGAATATCGGGGGTGAGGTGCGCGTACGCCCGGCAGACAGCCGCAGCCTGAGCGGCAGAGGTTTCAGGGGTGCGGATGCGGGACCATCCGCCGGAGGTGTCACCGGCCACCGCCAGGCCCGGCCGATCGGGGGCGATCAGCGTCGCGGCCGACACCGCGTCGGGAGCGATGTCCCCGAGACCCATCTCGGCAGTCTGCTTGTCGTTGACGCGGTGCACGACACGGCCGGTGAGCTGGGCACGGAGCATGGTGGCGCCCCTGCCGAGTTCGGAGCCGAAGCGCTGCCCGCAGATCTCCAGATAGATGCCGACCGCGCGGGACATCTGCCCGAGCCGGACCATCTGCATGACCGTCCGGTCCCGCCGCTCTTCATCCTTCTTCGCGCTGGTCAGGAACAGTTCCGCGATCTCGTCCACGAGTATCACCAGCGGCACCGGCCGTACGTGCTCCGGCAGCTCCCACAGGTCCGACACCTGATGGTCGGCCAGCAGGTTGAAACGGTCTTCCATCTCGCCCACCAGGACGTCGAGGAGGCTGGCCGCCTCATCGGGCGTGGTCGCCAGAGCAGAGAGGCGGGGGGTGAACCGGCCCTGTTCGACACCGCGTTTGCAGTCGATCCCGACCAGGCCCACCGGCAGCTTCGCCAGACCGGCGATGAGGTTGCGCTGATACATCGACTTGCCCGACTGATTCGCCCCCAGCGTCAGACCGTGAGGAACCTTCCGGTAGTCACGGACGAACGCCGAGCCGTCCTCGCGCAGCGCGACCGGGACGACCATCGGGCCGGACGGGAGGCGGCGCGGCATCCGCACCCGGCGCAGCACGTCGTAGCCGGTCATCCGCAGCTCCACCACACCGGGCTTCGTCTCCACGACGTTGACGGAGTGGACGCCCCAGGCGTGCCGCAGACGCTGCGAGGCGGCGGCGATGTCGGCGGGCTCCAGACCGGCGGGAAGCCGGAGCGAGACCCGCATCCCCGTCAACGAGCCCCGCACGCGGCGGACCTGCGGAGGGACCGGCTGCACATCCGGACGCCGGGCCACGTTGCGGACCATGAACGCCCGCAGACGGGACGGCTGCACCGTCAGCCCACACACATCCATCGTCGAGCGGTACGTGGCCTGGAAGCGGACCCGGGTGACCGGCAGACCCACCAGCGACCAGTACACGCGAGGCGCCCGGTACTTCGCGTAGCCGAGACCACCCGCACCGGCCAGCGGCACCCCGAGATCCAGCAGTATCGACAGGTCCGACATGGCGTCAGACCCCCGAGGTGATCGCGACCGCACGGAAGCTGATTCCGTGCCGCGTCTGCCCGTTGAAGGTGTTCTCCCAGTCCCGCGCCCGCAGGCCGATGACCGACACGGGCATGCCCGGGGTCAGGTTCTCCGGGAGACCCGTCTCCGGCACCGTCACCTGGTAGAGGTTCCCCTCACCCTCATCCGAGATCAGCAGACCCACCGTCGACAGTCCCGCACCGGTCTCCCGGTCCACAGCCCGCTCCCCGGTCTGCTTGCTCACGAGCTTCGGCGTCGGGGCCGTCGCCACGAACACCACAGCGGTCGAAACATCAATCTTGAAAGACGGCATGGAGATGTCCCCTTCTTGTGGGGTCGCCCTGGCGGGCAACCTCTCTAGACATCTCCAGTGAAGCGCGCCTCTCTAGAGATGTCAACACGTCTCTAGAGAAGTTCTTTGAGTTGAGGGAGGGTTGTCCCACGCGTGGAACGAAGTGGCGTTGAGCTGCCCGTTTGGGGCAGGCGGATGTTCCACGCGTGGAACGAAGCCTCTAAGCTGTCTAGAGAGGAGAGGGAGAGATCACTCATGGCCACCCAAGGCACCGGTCGGCAGCCGAAGTATCAGCGGATCGCTGACGCACTGAGGGACGCCATCCAGGCAGGTGAGTACGGCCCAGGTGATCGACTGCCGGGCGAGAACGACCTCATGGCCACCTTCGAGGTAGCGCGCATGACCGCAAGGCAGGCTCTCAGTGTTTTGCAGAGCGAGGGTCTGACGGAGTCCCGAAAGGGCGCCGGGGTCTTTGTACGCACCTTCCGCCCGCTCAGGCGCAAGGGCATCCAAAGGCTGGCCCAGTCCCAGTGGGGGGAAGGCCGCTCGATCTGGTCGGCAGATACCGACGATCGCACCTTGGTTGTTGATCAGATGAGGGTCACCGAGGAGGCCGCGCCGGAACGCATCGCCACAGTTCTGGGGATCGAGTCAGGCGAAGCCACATGGGTTCGAAGCCGCCGTTTTGTCTTGGACGGTAAACCAATACTGCTGGCCACGTCATACTTGCCCGCCAGTCTAGTTGCGGGATCACCTATCACCCAGGAAGACACCGGCCCGGGTGGTACTTACGCCCGCCTTGCCGAGTTGGGGTTCAAGCCCGTTCACTTCCGAGAGGAGATCCGTTCCCGAATGCCGTCTTCATCCGAAGCAGACCAGCTTGGCCTTGCTACAGGGACGCCGGTGATCCTGATCTGCCGCACTGCGTTCGCCGACGAGGGACGCGCCGTAGAAGTCAACGAGATGACCTTGGACTCTGCCTCGTACATCCTGGAGTACGACTTCGACGCGTGAGGGACATCAGCCGCCGTGCCAGTTGCGCGCATTGCGAGCGATGGCATAAACCGCTTCGACTTGAGCTGAACCAAGGGTCGGGGAGAGTCCCATCAATGCGCGGTCCACTTCTTTGGCCGGGACCACCAACACGGGTGGAGCGGCATTCTTCACCTTGATCGCGGCTGCGTGGACAACTGCGATGACGGGGCGAACCGGTACCGCGAACCCGCAGTGACGAGAGAGAAGCCGGGCCACGCGCCGCGCCTCGGACTGACTGATGGCGATGTGGGGAGTAGGGGTGCGGTTCACAGTGATGGCGTTGTCGCCGTACCAGACCGACTTGCCCTTGTGACGCTTGGAGTTGATGGTGAAGACGCCGGGTGGGCCGATGACCAGGTGGTCTATGTCTGATCCGCTAGGCCATTGAACCGCGTGGAGCACGTACCAGCCCCGTCGGCGAAGCCGGTTGACCCGTCTACCTGTGACGCGCTCCCCAATTAAGCCACTCGCCCAGCTACTCAGTTCTGAACTGGCTCGCCTACGCCCAAAGGCCCGCTTGAACGGGTTGGGCTGGAGTTCCACGAGCTTACGCCGCACGGCGTCTCCCGGCCGGTTCAGCGCTAGATCGTCCGTCGCGTTCACTCCGCCCCCCAACATCAGTAGCTATGCCCAGGGCACCACGGCGGAACGGCATTGCCAAGAAGGCGATCTAGCCATCGGGCTGTTACAGGTTTCTCTACCTCATCAAGCCCCACCCTTCGGGCGGGGAGGGGGAGGGGAAACCCCCTGGAAGCTCCCGCGTGAGGGGGCCCGCTACTTCCGGAACCTGTCGGGCATGGTGACGTCCCCTTCGGAGAAGTTCAGGCAGGGGCAGCGGTGGAACGCAGTTGTCCACAGGGCCGTTCCGGCGCACCGGAGAAGCCTTTGGCCGGGCGGGGGCGTTCGGCGGGTGGCCTTGTCTTCGTCGGCTCGGTGTCTCTTGCCCTTTCGGGCATTCGGCGCGGTTGGGCAATCGGCATCCTGCCGCCGCTACAGATCACACCCCGCCGGCCCGTCACACGGGCCGGCGCGGGCACGGGGGACTCGGGCGCCGCTCCTGCCTCCGGCCCGCTCCGCCCGGCCCCCCGGCCCCGCGCCACCTGATAGTCGCCACGGGATGATCCGTTTCACGCTTTGCCCCGCCCTCCGCTTCGCCGGACCGAGGACGACCACCGGCCGACAGCAGGGCCACAGCCACCACACCCCACCAATCCCGGCACCCCCAGCACGGGCGAGCCCGCAGACCAGCGGACCACGAGCCAGGCCCACCACCCGACGACCAGCCCCAGAACCCGCAAGGCGGGGTGGAGGTCAGGGCAGAGGAGTGGAGGAGCGATGAAGTGTGCAGGTCAGGGAGTGATGCCTCCGGCAGGGGGCTCCGGCTCCGGGATGGCGGGGGCTCGGCTGGCGGGTGCGGGTTGAGTGGGGTGGGGGTGGGTGGCTGCCATCCCGTCTGCCGTCGTCCCAGGCAGAGCCGAGCAGACGCGGCCCCTGGCGTCCAGGTCGTTCGTACAGTGGCGCGCTCCACCTGGACGCCAGGAACCACGCCCGCTCCACGGTGTGTGGGACGACGGCAGACGGGATGACAGCCGGGTCGAGGTGTGGCTCCGGCCGGAGGTGAGTGCGGTAGACCTCGGCCTATTTGCGGCCAGGGGAGATGAGCTTGGGCCCGACAAGGCCTATCACCTGCGACGATGCCTCAGGGGCGAACGCTCTCCGGAGCCGTGTGCGCAGGTTCGAATCCTGCCGGGGGCACTCCAGCTCGGACAGCGTGATCAACCCGCTGACCTGCTGAAGTGCCGAAGATGAAGGGCCGGACTCAGTCTCACTGAGTCCGGCCCTTCGTTGTTGTCTGTCACTGGTCGCGCGTGAGTGGCGCGTGGGGGCGCGGCCTCGCAGGAGAGGCAAACACAGCACCCTCCAGCGTGCGCAGTCGATGCCCGCGGTTCCAGATCCGCAACTGCGTGCCCACGGCTCCGCCGGCATCTTTCGGGCTGGCGGAGTTGTCCCCCGGCTTGAGGTCGAAGCCTTATGCCTTGAGATGTCAGTTCCAGATGGGAAGCTGATTCGATCGTGAGTGGGCTGGTACACGGGGCCGCCTCATAGCCGCGCTCGCCGCGAGTGAGCATCTAGGACTTGTCCGGTCGATCATGTGACTGCTTCGTGTGCGGGTCGTTGGTGTGGGCATGGGGCGGGGTGATCTGAGCGATGCTGAGTGGGAGCG